>CAYGVA010000101.1:0-14093 GCA_964353225.1 uncultured Leptolyngbya sp. | reverse complement strand
CCCATGGGTGGGGGGCGGGTGGAATGTCGGGCGGCGGACATTGCCACCAATCTGTACCTGGGGGCGGCGATGATTTTAGCGGCGGGGCTAGAGGGGATTCGTGAGGGGCTCGATCCGGGTGCCCCCCACACCGAGAATATGTACAACTACTCCTTGGCGGAACTGGCGGCCATGGGGGTGGAAACTTTGCCGAAAACCTTAGGGGAGGCGATCGCTGATTTTGCTGCCGATCCCCTCAGCAAAGCTGTGATGGGGCCGCTGATGTACCAGACCTATGTGGACTTTAAAACCCAAGAATGGGAAGCGTACCACTGTCATGTATCGGACTGGGAAATTGAGCGTTACCTCAAGTTTTTCTAAACAGACTGCGAGCCCTATATTTTTACTACTGGTTTCTGACCCCAGAAAAGCCCCAGCAACACTTTGGCATTGCTGGGGCTGAGTGAGGTAAGAGAGAACCGTTACGCCCGATTAAAGGGCGTTGAGGAAGGTCAGTAGCGCCGCGCGATCGCGCCTATCCATCGCCATAAACTGCACTTTAGATGCATTGGCTTCGCCGCCATGCCAAAGGATTGCTTCCTCAATGGTGCGGGCACGGCCATCATGGAGATAGCCTGCATAGGGTAGGACTGCCTGGGTTAAACCCAGGCCCCACAGGGGCGTGGTCCGCCATTCTTGGCCATCGGCCTCAAAGTCGGGTCGTCCGTCAGCCAGCCCTTCTCCCATATGGTGGAGCAGCAGATCGGTATAGGGATGAAAGGTCTGATGGGCTAAGGCGGCCACATCCGCCGGTCCCGTTTTCAGGGTAGAGACATGGCAGACCATACAGTTGGCGTTGGCAAATAATATTTCCCCCCGCTGCACCACGGGGTCATTCACCAGGGTTCTGGCGGGGACGCCTAAGCTTTGAACATAAAAGGTATTCTCATCCAGGGTTTGTTCGCTAATGTCAGCGCTGCCATCGGCCTCAGGAAACATGGGGTTAGTAATTCCCATATCGTTAACGTAGGCCGAGGCGGTTTGATGGCGAAGGGTTGGTGAACTGGCCTTAAGCCCAAACCGCCCCACGGCGAATGCTTGGGTGTCGGGGTCCCAAACCTGATTGATGCGTCCTGAGATGCCATCGCGATCGCTATCATTCGGATCCGCTAGCTCAGCCAGGGTCGCTGCTGGTATAGATTCCAGCAAGCCTACCCCAAACACCGGTGGTGGAATGCGCAGCGAGGTTAACACCCCATCGGGAATCGGCTTGTTGGGATCACTTTGGATCAGCTCAATGTGGGGTGATCTCAATTCATAAACCGCACCGTCAGGATACTGCCCTGATTGCATTTGCCAGGTGAGCGCGACATCAGCATCGGAGGCAACGCCATATATGGCATGGTCACGAATTTGAGTCCCGATATGGGGCACCGGCACCACCCCATCAGTGGGCGAAACTGCTGAGGTGGCGGTTTCTGGCAAACTCACCCGCACTAAGGCTTGACCAAGTTGCGGCATACCTCGGCCATTTTTAATGTGGCACGCCCCGCAGGAAGCATTGTTGAAAACTGGCCCTAGCCCAGGGTTAACGGCTGCGGGTGCAGTGACAAACACCGCATCAAAGGCGGCGTCCCCAGCGGCATGCTTTGCCTCCTCAGTTTCATTCAGGCCAGGGGCGGGCTGGCCAAAGGCGTGGGAAGAGCGGTTATAGAGGGTGGTTGCTCCTCCAGCTTGGGGAAGAGTGGTCGGCTCAGGAAGACTATTTAAGCTTTGGGACAGGACCACAGCCAGAGCACCCGTAACTAGGGCCAGCAACACATAGGTCCAGGCGCGAAATCGGACAGGCAGGGAATGGCTTGCAGGCATGGCAAATGGAGCTGACGACAGTTGACAATGACTTGAATAGCCTTGTTGGTTTTATTGCGAATAAATTTCAATAAAACCAGCCCTGAAAAGTGATGCACTCGAATGGCAGGCAACCAACGGATTAGATCAGGGGAACCACCCGCTCTATGAGGGTTTCTTTGACTTGGACGATGGCATCGATGGCCGCTTGGATTTCATCCGCTGCGTCAGGATCCGTCAAGCTCTCTTCTAACGTGCCAGGAATAGCGGCTAGGGCTGTCTGGGCTGTCTCAAACTGCGCTTTGATGACCGCATCCAACTCTGGATCAATTGCGGTGATGTAAGAACTGACACTCGCGTTGGACGCAGCTCCGCCGGGAAAACGACCGAGGTAGCCGTTCTCAGCACTTTGCAGGTTGCTCTTGAGATCGTTGATGGTTTGAAAGCTAAACCGACTCTCTAGCCCGAACGTATCTTGCTGTTTAAAGGGGGTTTCGAGCTTGTCTTCGCCCACTTCTATTAAGCTGTCCAAAATACCGGTGACCAGTTCCTGCCCCGCCGCTGTCACTGTGGGGTAAACGGTGCTACCCGCCCCAGCATTGGCAAAGACCTCCCGGTACGGGGGCTGCCCATCTAGACCGGTGTCCCAACTGGCCAAGAGGTCTGATGCTTGAGTACGGAGATCTTGACCTAGGGCCAGCAAAAACGCTTTTTCGCGATCGGTAAACTGAGCAAGGGTTTTGTTATTGGCTTCCCCAAATAACAGGAACTCAATCGTATGCATCCCCCGCTCAGTGTCTCCTAAGCTAGCCACATAAACTTCATCCAAGGGGTCGGAGCCAGACAGAATTTTATTCAGGTCGGTTTCATTCACAGGCCAAGAATCCATGGCCCCATCAAAACCCAGGGAGCCAGCTGGCCCAAAGGCAAAGGTCTCAGTCACTTCCCATGAGCTGCGGGTGGTCGTCCAAACTTCGCGGGCAGCGGCAAGATTCGCGGTGCTCGAATCACCCACAAAAGTATCAATCGCTGCACTCAAAGCGGCTGAATTCTCGGCATAAATAGTGTATTGAGGCATCACAACATTATCTAAAAACGCTGTGATGATGGCCTTATCTTCAAAGGTGTTGGCCCATTCCAGGTTTTCGGTCGTTGCAGCACTTTCACCACTCTCGCCACCTTCGCCACCTTCGCCACCTTCGCCACCTTCGCCGCCCTCAACTGATTCAGTTGTCGTCGGCTCCCCTTCACCGCCTTCGCCGCCGATAGTCTCAGGGGTTCCACAGGCCGCAACAGTGGTCATTAAACCCACCGCCAAAAATAGCTCTACGGGCTTTAGATATTTTTTCATCACTAAAGAGAATTAATCTCAAAGGTTATGGGCAGAAATCTACATTCAAATAGGATCTAATGTCAATAAGATCGATGTGACTACCCCGAATTGAAATGTTTGCCCGCAATACTTCAGGATGTTTGGGGGGTGGGGTTGAGCCGCCTTCGGACCATCGACTCCATTGGCCCCAATGGGCGATCGCTCATTCCGCCCACTGTCTTAATAAATTGGCGAGGCTCTTGGAGAGCAGGTCAAATTCATTGCTTTTGCCCATTTGGGCAAACAAAGATCGCCGTACCGTATCCAGATCAAATAACAGTTCTCTTTGGGCGGGGTCCCGCACCCAGCTTTGCACCCAACCCACGGCCACTAAGCGCACCCCTCGGGTGACCGCCTCGACCCGATGTAGGGCAGAGGCGGGATACACCAACGCTTGACCCGCTGGCAGCTTATAGGTAGCTTCATCATTGGCCCCCTCAATCACCAATTCCCCACCGTCATAGTCGCCGGGTTCATTTAAAAAGAGCGTGAAGGACACATCAGAACGCCACTGCCCCATGAGCGCATTGTCGGCATGGCGACCATAGGACATGCCGGGGTCATAGCGACTCAACAGCACTGAGTGAATCTGCTTAGGTCTCACCGCAGCCTGAAACAGCGGGTGACGATTGAGGGCGATTTTGACCTGCTCCCGCAGATCTTTACCCGCCGCCGTTGGCAACTGCCGGTTGTGCTTCACCGATTTGGCATACCAACCCGCCGTCAGTTTGCCATCGACAAACTTAGCGGCAGCGAGGGTGGTGTTGATGACCAGGTGTTCGTCTTGAGCAAGGACGTCCGGCAGTTGCAGGATCATTGAGGCTTATTCCCAACCGGCCCGATCGACAATTTGAATCACCTCGGCATTATTGGCCCCATAGGCGCTGACGTTTACCTCGTCCACCTTAAAGGTGCCGAGTTCGGCCACAATCGGCTCCATTTCAACCCCTTCGACCACCGGGTACTCATTGTTGCCTTCGGCAAACACCGCTTGCGCCTCAGAACTCGTCAAGAACTCTAAGAAGGCGATCGCATTGTCTCGGTTAGGGGCGTTGGCGGCCACCCCAGCCCCACTGATATTGACATGGGTGCCGCGATCGTCCTGGTTGGGGAAAAACACTGCCGTTTTGCCCACCACCTCTTGATCCGCCGCTTCATCAGACTTGGCTAGCCGCGCCCAGTAATAGTGATTGGCGATCGCCACATCACATTGCCCCGCTGCCACCGCCTTGATTTGATCCGTGTCGCCGCCCTCTGGCTGGCGAGCGAGATTATTGACCAAGCCTTCCACCCAAGCTTCCGTCGCTTCGACACCATTAGTCTCGACCATCGAGCCTAGCAAAGACTGGTTATAGATATTGCCCGAGCTGCGAATACAGACCCGTCCCTTCCACTCCGGCTCAGTCAGGGCCTCATAAGTCGAGAGTTCAGATGGATCAACGGTATCCACGTTGTAGACCAAAACCCTTGCCCGTTTGGTCAAGCCAAACCACAGCCCGTCGGGCTGACGGAGGTTCTCAGG
Organism: uncultured Leptolyngbya sp.; assembly: GCA_964353225.1. Taxonomy (GTDB): domain Bacteria; phylum Cyanobacteriota; class Cyanobacteriia; order Phormidesmidales; family Phormidesmidaceae; genus PCC-6406. The sequence continues at coordinate 9,372 of CAYGVA010000101.1, read as the reverse complement.
TACCCGTTCATTCAGGACATCCGAGTCAACCGCTTGCAAAATCCCCGATTCCTCGGCCCGCCACAACCGTCCGGCATCCACGGTAATAAAGACATCAGCGGCACTATTTTCCCCTTCCGCCTGAATCCGTTCTAGGAGTTCGTCCGACTCCCCTTCAATCACATTCACTTCAATGCCGGTTTGCTCTGAAAAGCGCCCATAGAGATCCTCGTCTGTATCGTAATGACGGGCGGAATAGATATTGACGACCCCAGCATCTGCCTCAGGTGCTTCTTGCGATTGGGTGGCGCTATTGTCTTGGGGTTGGCCTGTGCAGCCAATCGCCATGAATAATAGGACTGAGGCGGCAATTCCCTTCTGGAATGGTTGTTTCATCAGGATTTCGAGAGATTTGATAAACGACATCACTAGAGTCTAATGGAAGTCATTTCCAATAAGCAAGTACTTTATGGTGGACTTGCGACATTGACTCTCGCATAAATGGCGGGCATCACCCTACACTGTTGAGATACATCGATTGGATAAAAATCGTGTTCACCCATCCCTTGGAGGCTGTCGAAGATGAGTGACACCATTGACATGATGGTGGGTTTTTTGGGAGGCACCATCGTCACCGTTGAGTCGGGTTATCGAGTTCTGCAACATCCCAAGCCCGATAAAGTCTTTCGCCGGTTCGCCGATGCCAAGTGGTTTCTGGCGGTACGCTGGTGCGATCAGTACGATACCCCTGCTGGGGTGTTGACCAGTACGGGGCAGCTCTCTTTTCACAACCAACCGGCGGCCCAGGTGGGGGACGACATGTTTCTGCCAAGGATTGTTCGACCGAGGTTGTTCGAACAATCCTTGGCATTACCTGCGGGGGAGACGGCCATGGTCACCCTGCCAGCGCAGCGGGACCAACCCCAGCGGCAATTGCTGATCTTGGCGATTGAAATTGATCCCCGCTACGGCAAAGTAGCGCTAATTGCCGAACAACCCTTTTTGGTGTAATCGATTACGTCCTCACGTCTTCACTTCCCTGCCCCCTGGTTCCCGTGCTTCTTTAACCTCTTCTCCTAGCTATGACCCGAAAGACTTTGATGAAGTGGCTGCGCTTAAGCAGTGCCGTGGCTTTGATTGTGCTGGTGACCTGGGTGGTGCACAAAGTTGGGGTGACCCAGCTTCGCGCCCAGGTCGATGGGTTGGGGGTGTGGGCTCCCCTGGGGGTGTTGGTTTTGCGGTTTACCAGTGTGCTAATTCCAGCCTTGCCTGGAACGGCTTACTCCATATTGGCGGGGGGGCTGTTTGGGTTGCCCAAGGGATTAGCCGTGATTGCCGTCTCTGACCTGTTGTCCTGTACCCTCTGCTTTTTGATTGCCCGGCGGTTTGGCCAAAAAGTGGTGCGGCGGTTGGTGGGCGATCGCTTCATGGGGCGGGTGAATGCGATTGGCAAGCGCCATCTGGAGAACAATTTTTTTCTGATGACCGCCTTCTTGATGACCAGTTTTTTTGACTTCGTCTCCTATGGGGTGGGCCTAACCAAAACCCCCTGGCGGAAGTTTTTCCCGGCATTGGTGCTCAGCATTGCGATCTCGGACCCACCGATTGTGGCGATCGGGGCGGGGGGATTAGAAGGGGGCAAGATTTTACTGGTCTTTGGCCTATTGGGAATGTTTGGCCTAGCCTTGGTCACAGGTTTGGTAAGGCGTCAATCCCCTCGACTGTCAACGGAGCAGCCAGGGGAGCAACCCGTCGATCCACCAGGGAATCAGGGAGAATAATCACCAATTGATGTTTTTGAACCGATACCATGGGCCTTTCCCAACAGCTTTGGCAAACCAATCTCGATCTGGCCCAGTCATCCCTTGAGCATCCCTTTGTGCAAGGGATTTATGACGGCACCTTACCCAAAGCCAACTTTGCCTACTACGTGGGTCAGGATGCCTTCTTTTTAGAAGCCTTTGCCAGGGCCTACAGTATTGCTGCGGCCAAAGCCCCTGATTGGGAAAGCTTTCGGGCTTTCCATGACTTGGGGGGCGGGGTGTTAGAAGAACTGCAACTCCATGAACGCTATGCCCAAACCTGGGGGGTAGACTTGACCCAGGTGCAGCCCGGTGCGGCCACGCGCCGCTATACCGACTTTTTGCTAGCCACCGCTTGGAGTCAGGAGGTGGGCATCATCGCTGTGGCCATGTCCCCCTGTATGCGGCTATATGCCCATATCGGTCAATCTTTGGCCCAGCGAGGGATTCCGTCCCATCATTATGGGGACTGGGTCGCGACCTACAGCGGCGGCGCGTTTGAAACCCTTGCGCAACACCTAGAGACCTTTGTGGATCGTTACAGCCGCGAGGGTGAACCGGTCAAAATCGCCTATCGTTATGCTCTGGAATGTGAGCGTGACTTTTTTCAGGCCGCTTGGCAGAGTTAACCGGCTTGGGCAATCAACTGCTGAATGCAGTCTGGGGTCAGGGTGATGAGGGCGGGCAACACCATATGGGCACCCGCATCCATCAGGCTGCGGGTATAGTCAGCGATGTAGCTGGCATCACTCGCGCTGACATGGGGCGGCAAAATACCCACCCCTAGCCACTGCTGTTCTGGGCGCTGCTGCCGAGCTTTTTGGATGGTCTGCATATCCGCAACCGTATCCCCAACGTACAAAATGGGCACTGGTTTATTTACTGTGGTTGCCCCTAATGCCGCAACCACAGTAAATAAACCGGTCGGATCAGGCTTGCCGGGGCCATCTTCCATGGCCACCAGCTCAAGTTGGTGAAGGCCCAGCCGCTGCTCCAGAATATAGGTGGCTGACCCTCGGGTGGCCCCGCTAAAAAAGCCCCAGGCAATGTGATGCTGGGTTAAACCCTCAAAATAGTCAGGGGTCACTAAGACCGGCTCTTGGGAAATGTAGCCGGTCCATTGGCTCGGGTCGTCAAGGTTAGGACCGCGATACCGACGCTGAAAGAAATCCACCAGGGTGTTATAGTCCAAATCGACCTGAAATCGTCCTTGCCCTTGGGTCTCAAAATAGCGATAGACCAGCTCTTGGGAACCCTCCCAATCGTTGTTCCAGATGCCTTCAGCCTTCAGAACATCAATATCTTGGGGGGTGGGGCGGTAGGCCCCCTGGGTGAAATGCTCTACGGTATCGGCCAAAGCTCGGCGATAGGAGCCCCCCACATCTCGAATCACCCCATCAATATCAAATACCGCGATCGCCTGAACGGTCATAGATTTCCCCTGTGAACCCATCATGGGCAGAATAGCTTTACCAACGACCTATTCTGCCATCAAAGGTACGGTAATATGGAGGACTGTAGTCCAAGGGAGAAAAGACCGGAGTGGAGGTCACAACAACAGCCCGATTTATTTTAAAAGTGCTTTGGCTCGATAAAGATGTCGCCTTGGCCGTGGATCAAGTGGTAGGCAAGGGTAGTAGCCCCTTGACCTCCTACTATTTTTGGCCACGCAACGATGCCTGGGAAGATATGAAGACCGACCTTGAGCAGAAAAGCTGGATTTCTGACGAGGAGCGGGTGGAGTTGCTTAACCAAGCCACTGAGATCATTAACTACTGGCAGGAAGAAGGCAAGGGCAAGTCTATGAATGAAGCCCAAGCCAAGTTTCCTGAGGTAGCCTTTTCCGGTAGTTCGTGAAGACGCCTTGCCAAAATTGAAGGCAACATGACCATAAAAAAGCCGCCCCAACAGGGGCGGTTTTTGTTAGCGTTTTTGATGATAAGACTGACCTGTAGACCAAGGGCTTGCCTTAGGCCATACCGCCCGCCGCTTGAAAGCGAGCTCGAGCCCGACGGAAGGCGGCGGTGGCCTGCATCGTTGCTTGCTGATCCGTTGAGGGCGCAGCCGCGAGGGCAGTTTTGGCCGATTCAAAAGCCGCACGGGCGTCTTCTAAATCAATCGCATCACCCCGTTCAGCCCCATTAACCAAAATGGTGACTTCATTATTTTCCACTTCGGCAAAGCCACCCATCAGGGCGATCTTCATCCAGTCTTTTTCGGGCCGAACTTGCATCACACCCACTTCTAGGGCGGTGAGTAGGGGTGCGTGACCGCTTAAAACCCCAAGCTGCCCAGTGGTACTCGGCAAAATTACTTCTTCGGCTTCTGCATCCCAGACGGTTTTGTCTGGGGCAACAACACGCACGGTTAAAGACATAACAAATCCAGGCGGTTTCTCAATGGGTCAGACTAAACGAGGCCAAAATGCAGCAATCGCAGCCGGTTAAGGGCGATCGCTGCATTCAAGTATTAGCCCTAATCCTTCATCTTCTCAGCAGCAGCCATGACCTGGTCAATGCCACCCTTCAGATAGAAGGCTTGCTCAGGAACATTGTCTAACTCACCATTCAGGATCATTTGGAATCCCTTGATGGTGTCGGCCAAACTCACATACTGACCGGCCATACCGGTGAAGATCTCAGCCACAAAGAAGGGTTGAGACAAGAACTTCTCAACCTTGCGAGCCCGAGCCACAGTGACGCGATCGTCCTCAGACAATTCATCCAAGCCCAGAATCGCAATGATGTCTTGCAGTTCTTTATAGCGTTGCAGGGTAGACTGCACCGCTCGGGCCGTGGCGTAGTGCTCATCTCCCACGACGCTGGCCTGCAACATCGTAGAAGTGGAATCCAGGGGATCCACCGCCGGATAAATGCCCTTAGATGCCAACCCCCGAGACAGCACCGTAGTGGCATCTAGGTGGGCAAAGGTCGTGGCTGGGGCCGGGTCTGTCAAGTCATCCGCAGGCACATAAACCGCTTGGATGGAGGTAATAGAGCCCTCTAGGGTAGAAGTGATGCGCTCTTGCAAGTCACCCATGTCGGTGCCCAAGGTCGGCTGGTAGCCCACAGCAGAGGGCATCCGACCCAGGAGTGCCGACACCTCAGAACCCGCTTGTACAAACCGGAAGATGTTGTCAACAAACAGCAACACATCCTGCTTGTTGGTATCGCGGAAATACTCAGCCATGGTCAGCGCTGAAAGCGCCACCCGCATCCGAGCACCAGGGGGCTCATTCATCTGGCCGTAGACCAAGGCGACCTTAGATTGGCTGAGGTCATCAACATTGATCACCCCAGACTCAATGAATTCGTTGTAAAGGTCATTGCCTTCACGGGTCCGCTCACCAACACCACCAAATACAGAAACACCACCGTGCTCCTTGGCAATGTTGTTGATCAACTCTTGAATCAGTACGGTTTTACCCACACCCGCACCGCCGAACAGGCCGACTTTACCGCCTCGACGATAGGGGGCTAGGAGGTCAATGACCTTAATGCCCGTCTCAAATACGGAAGGTTTCGTTTCTAACTCAGTAAATTTCGGTGCATCCCGGTGGATGGGAGAGGTCTCCTCGTTGCCAACCGGTCCCTTCTCGTCAATCGCCTCACCGAGGACATTGAAGATCCGGCCCAGAGTTGCTTTTCCGACAGGGACGCTAATCGGTAAACCGGTGTTTGTTACTTCCATGCCCCGCACCAAGCCGTCGGTGGTACTCATGGAAACAGCCCGGACCTGAGAGTCGCCTAGCAGTTGCTGGACTTCGCAGGTCACAGAGACCGATTGTCCCGCAGGGTTGATCCCTGAAATCGTCAATGCGTTGTAAATCTCAGGGAGTTGCCCGCTTGTAAACTTGACGTCCACAACCGGTCCAATGATTTTAGTAATGAAGCCAACGTTAGTTTTTTCTGCAGTGGTGACCATGCTTGCGCCTATCTCTTGATCAGCTATTCCGGCACCTTTCTAAAGATAATCTTAGGTTCGCAGCGCCATTTAACACAGTATCACTGAATGCGTCAGGCTCAGCTTCCTAGCTGAATTCCTGCTGCTCTAAGGCCACTAAACCGCCCCAGATTTCGTATCGGTGGCTCTTGACAGGCATCGTTTTGGCGGCGCGAACGCTAGAGGAAGTAGGGACGATGGCAGGGATATCGGTGGTACTGGCCAGTTCCTTAACCAAATGATTACAGTAGAGCCTTAGTATGAAGGGCCAATTTTTCGCTGATCCTTAATCCATCACAGGCGTGTAATGACCGACGTTAGCAGCAACCTCGCCCATCCCGACTTAACCAACCCCCAATATTATTTCAACCGAGAGCTGAGCTGGCTAGCGTTCAACGATCGCGTCCTCGATCAAGCATTTGACCCGCGCACGTTGCTGTTAGAGCGCCTCAAATTTGCCGCCATTTTTAGCGCCAACCTCGATGAATTTTTTATGGTGCGACTGTCGGGGCTGTTGGAGCAGGTCAAAGCCCAAGTCCACACCAAAACCGCCGACGGCCTCAGCCCCACGGAGCAGGTGGCGGCCATTCGCACCCATTTACAGCCCAAACTCCAAGAACAACATCGTCTGTTTGAGCAAGAGCTTCGGCCTCAATTGGCTGACCATGGGATATTCTTGCTGGCCTATGGCGATTTGACGGCGGCGCAAAAACAATATTGTCAAAACTATTTTGAAGCGCAGCTCTTTCCCGTCCTCACCCCCCTGAGCGTTGATCCGTCCCATCCGTTTCCAAGGCTCTCCAATCTCAGCCTAAATTTAGGCGTGGTGGTCACAGATCCCGAAACAGGCATTCAAAAATTTGCCCGAGTCAAGGTACCCAGCAACTTGCCACGGTTTATTGGCTTGCCCGAGGACCTCAACGGCTACAAAGAGGAGACCTGCCTGTGGGTGGGGGTCACCCTAGAGGAAATCATCGCCCACAATCTGGACTACCTCTTTCCAGGGATGAGCATTCAGGGTCACTATCTGTTTCGGATTACGCGGGACGCCGACTTCCCGGTGCGGGAAGACGAAGCTGATGATTTGCTGCTGGCCATTGAGGAAGAAATCAGCAAACGCCGCCTAGAAGGCTCTGTCTGCCGATTAGAAATTCAGGCGGGAATGCCCACTAACCTGCGCCAGGGGTTGGTGCAAGAACTTCAGGTGGCCGATGAGGACATCTATGAGCTAGAGGGGATGCTCAACCTCAAGGATCTCTTCTTTTTCCTGTCTATGCCTTTGCCCGATTTGAAGGATAAGCCCTGGAAATCGATGGTGCCCCCTCGCTTGAAGCCTCTACAGGACTCGGAAACACCAGGGGATATTTTCAGCATCATCCGCGACGGGGATGTGATGATGCACCATCCCTACGAGTCTTTCTCGGCCTCTGTTCAGACCTTTATTACCGCAGCCGCAGCCGATCCTCAGGTGCTCACCATCAAAATGACCCTGTACCGCACCTCCGGGGATTCTCCGATCGTCAAGGCCCTCATTAATGCGGCGGAAAATGGTAAGCAGGTGGTGGCCCTGGTTGAGCTGAAAGCCCGCTTTGATGAGCGCAACAATATTATTTGGGCACGCCGCCTAGAGGATGCCGGGGTCCATGTGGTGTATGGGGTAGCGGGTCTGAAAACCCATACCAAAACTACTTTGGTGGTCCGCCAGGAAAAAGATGTCATCCGCCGCTATGTTCACATCGGCACGGGCAACTACAACCCCAAGACCTCGAAGCTTTACACCGATATTGGCTTGCTCAGTTGCCGGGACTCCCTCGGGGCTGATCTGACAGACCTCTTTAATTTCCTCACGGGCTATTCCCGTCAAACGGCCTACCGCAATTTAATGGTTGCGCCCCTCACCCTCCGCAAGGGCATGGCCGCCTTGATCCAGCGGGAAATTGACCATGCCCGTCAGGGGCGGCCCGCTCACATCATTGCCAAGATGAATTCTTTGGTGGATCCAGCCATGATCCGCCTGCTTTATGAAGCCTCCCAGGCGGGGGTGGGGATTCAGTTGATTATTCGGGGTATTTGTTGTTTGCGGCCAGGGTTGCCGGGGATTAGCGATCGCATCCAGGTGGTGAGCATTATCGGCCGATTCCTAGAACACGCCCGCATCTTTGTCTTCCATAACGATGGCGACAAAGAATATTACATCGGTAGTGCAGATTGGATGACCCGAAATCTAGATCGTCGGGTAGAGGCGGTTACCCCTGTGGAAGATCCCGCCCTAGTCCAGGAACTGAAGGCGATTCTGGACATTATGCTGACGGATAATCACCAAGCCTGGGATCTGCAGGCCGATGGCACCTATGTGCAGCGGCGTCCGGCCCCCGATGAGGCTACCCGCAATACCCATATTTTGTTAATGGAACGCACCCGCAAACGGGATCACAGCAGCACCATTGACAGCCTTGCCTAAGGTGTCTGCGTTTGAAATTGGCGATCTCCGGCTTAGGAATGGGCGGGGGCGTCAGAGGAGGGCTCCACCTCGATCGCCATGACTAGGGCAGAATCGTCAGGTTGCTGCCGTTTTTCCAAAACATCCACAACCCAGGCTTCCTCAATCCAGGTTTTGCACACCACCGCTAGGGGCAGGGCCAAAATCAAACCCACTGGCCCTAAAAATGTCGCGAAGAAAATTTGCGCAACCAAGGTGGCGGCAGGCAGCAAAGACACCTGCTTGCGCATCATCATTGGGCTGATCCAGTAGCTTTCCAGATTTTGAATAATCACGTACAGCACAATCACCCCGAGGGCACTGCCAAAAGATTTTGATACGGCAGCAATAATGGGGAAAATAGCGCTTAAAGCAGGCCCAATATTGGGGATGAAGTTAAATACCCCGGCCAGCATGGCATTGGCAAAGGGATAGGGTACCTGCAACAGCACCAATCCCACAAAGCTAAAGGTGGCCACAAATAGGGAATTGATCGAGACGCCCCCTAGCCAGCAAATGAGTGCGACTTCGCACTTCGCCAGAATATCGTCGGCCCGCCGTCGATAGTTAGAGGGAAATAATCGCAGTAAAAACCGTCGATAAGAGAGGGGATCACTAAGCAACATGACGCTCAACACCAGTAGCAGTAATCCCTGGAGCACGATGGTGATCGAGCCCGAGAAGAAACTGAAAAAGTTGCCGAAGACCTGACTCCCCAAGGTCGTGGCTTGTTGAACCAAATCTGACAGGGCAGGCATTTCAGTGGTTGAGAGGGGATTAGGTAGCCAGGCGGGTGGGTCTGTCAACACCTCACTGGTCCATAAATAGAGGCGATTAAACCCCTCGGGGATGAGCTGAAGAAGCTGTTCAAACTGATTGATAAACAGCGGCAGTACCAACACGACAAAGATAGTGAGCCCTAAAAAGACCAAGCCTAAGGTGAGCAATACGGCTTGGGGACGGGCAATATGCAATCGCTTCACCAGCTTGCGCACTAGACTGTTGAGGGAAATGGCGATGACTACTGCTGCAAACACTAACAGCAAAACCTGCCGGAATTGCCACAGAATCACTAAGGCAATCACAAAGCAAACAAAACCCATCCAGTCTAAAACTTTCACGGTTTACAACACCTGCGCTGAGTCATAGATTGCCTGCATCTTAGGCGGA
>CAYGVA010000100.1:0-14132 GCA_964353225.1 uncultured Leptolyngbya sp. | reverse complement strand
AAGTGTTGCCCCTGATGGTGTTGGGCATGGTGCTGGGGGTGGTGTATACGCGATCTCGCAACCTAGTCGCCCCCATGGTGCTCCATAGCGCCTGGAATAGTATCACCATGTTGGGATTATTTCTGTTGGGCAGTAGCGCCAATTAAACGGGTAGGGTTGAAACCCCTCAATATCAAGAAGTTTGCCGAGATTCAGCATAAAACCTTAAGCCTCTCCTCAGTTTGGGGCTTTCAAGATACTTTCGGAGGTAATGCAGGGGATATCCCTGAAATTCATGACCTGACTTGCTTTTAGGTCGCACGATTGAAAGCTAGGAATATGACAGGCCGATTCAGTATGAGTACTGATCTGATGTCCCTTACCTAACTGGAAAGTTGCTGCGGAAATATAGATTGAAAGCGCATAAGGATTCCACAACATGTCCAATAATAGCGGTGGCTTTTTTGCAGGTTTATTCGACTTTTCATTTACAAAGTTCGTCACCCCTCGCCTGGTAGCGGTGCTCTATGGAGTGGGCATCATTGGCATTGGCTTTGCCGCCTTGGCAATTGTCGTTGCAGGCTTTTCCCAAGGTTTTGGGACTGGCATCGGGGCTTTAATTGCGGCCCCGATTGTCTTTTTTATATATTTGTTGTTTCTGCGGGTCGGTCTAGAGACCTTGATTGTGGCCTTTAAGAACGCTGAGAGTAACCGACAGATTGCTGAAAACACCCGTGGATTGGGGAGTGGCATGTAAGCTTAACCTGCAATTAACCCGTTCTAATTCCAGGATGCCAAGATTATTTTCTGGAAATAGGAAGACTGGCGCTGGTTTCAATGTTTGAGTAATGTATGCACTGACGGTGCGATTTTTAGGAGAAAGGCTTAGATGACAAGTTCTGGTGGCGCAGATAAGAAAGTAGCTGCAGGCATCTGCGGCATTCTGTTAGGGGCATTAGGCGTACACAAATTTATTCTGGGGTACAACACTGAAGGCATCATCATGCTTGCAGTCAGCCTTGTTACCTGCGGAATCGGGGCTCCGATCATGGGCGTGATTGGCCTTGTGGAGGGGATTATTTACCTCACCAAGAGCGATGACGAATTTGTTGCTGAGTATGTCAGTGGTAAGAAAGGTTGGTTTTAGAGGGCGTGACCCACGCATTTCTAGCCTTCTAAGTTCCAGTTTTGGAATAGCCCCCTTAAAAAGGGGGCTGAACAACTTGTGTCAGTCAACCAGAGTTGGGTTTCTGATTGTGAGTTCAAAGCATTCGTAAAATGCAGACGTTTAGTTTGAGCGATCGCCTACCCACCGTTCGACTGAGTTCCTGGGGCCGGTGCTTGAGGATGGCTGGTGTTGCCTCCGCAGCTGCTCCCCTGATCGGTGCTTTTGTCTATAACACGGGTTTTAGGGTGACTTGGTTGGTCTGCCCGATTCGTCACTTTACGGGGGTGCCCTGCCCCACCTGTGGAATGACTCGGGCGTTTATGGCCCTAGCGCGGGGAGACCTATTTGCCTCTTGGCAGCACCATGCCCTGGGGGGAGTTGTCCTTCTGGCGTTTACGGTTGCGATCGGTCATTTTGCCCTAGAGCTATTTCGCAACCGTCCCATTACCACCGGTTACTCTCGCTGGCTCAGTCAACCCCGTCATCAATTAGCCATCATTTTATTGTTGATGAGCTACCACGGCGTTCGACTGTGGCATTGGGGGCTCACGGGGGAATTACAGCAAGCGGTGGTGCAATCGCCCCTTGGCCAATGGTTGATCAGTTAAGGTAAGGCGAAACGCGCTAGAAAATTGTTCTGATGGCCGTTTACGGGTCACCAATTAAATGTTTAAGTCCTCAAAAACGCGGCTTTGGGCCATCAGTATGCTCGTGGGTGGCGGCACCCTGAGCACCATTGCCCAATTGGATATACCCGTGATGTTTAAGGGCTATGCCCTACTACTGCCGCTACAGGTCGCAGCGCTGTTGTACGTGGCCCATTGGTACCGCCGCGATCGCAAATCTGCCTTGAGATAGCGGGCACAGCATCTTTACTAAATGCCATGGCTCTTGCCAATCACCCAGTGGCGGCGAAAATAACGTGCCAAGCTGGACTCGTTTAAGGTCAGGCAAATGGGCCGCCCGTGGGGGCAGGTTTGGGGTTTGCGGGTGCGCTGCCAAGCATTCAGTAATTGCGCCATGCCTGCTGGCGTTAAGGGGGTGCCATTGCGAATGGCAGTGCGGCAGGCGGTGGCTACCAACGCCGCCTCTAGATCTTGCCCCAGACTCAATTCCCAGAGGGCGTCGCTACAGTCATCCCGATGGGCTAAGGGCGCTGGCGCACTCCGCACCGCCCAAAGATCTGGGCCAAAAGGGTCAACCGCGATGCCAATGCGTTCTAGTTGCGCCACCTGCTCGGCTTTGAGCTGACTCAACACAATCGGTGTGGCTAAAGGAACCAATTGCCAGCGATCGCACAGTTCCTCATACAAGACCCGCTCGTGGGCAATGTGCTGCTCGATCAGGCACAGTCCGGCTGGGTGCTCGGCCAGAATATAGCGGTTGTGGACCTGGCTCAGGGCTTTGAGCGTTAGGGGCTGAAGGGTATCTGAGGGCTGGGGTGCTGTTGTATAGGTGGCTTGGGGTTCGGCCAGGGCGATTAGTTGGGTGAGTCGCTGCGGGCCAGCTCCGCTTAACGCCGGGACGGGACTCAAACGCAGGGCATCGTCGATGGCGGTGGTCACCGCTGCCCCCCAATTGTCGAGATGGCGCAGATAAATATGGGATTTATCGGGGGATCGGTGCCAGTCGATTTGGTCGGGGGGTGCGTGCAAATGCAGGAAAGTGACGGGGTAGCGATCTCGGGGCAGCGATCGCCGCAGGGCTGCCATCACAACAGCTTCTAGTTCAGACAGGGCAACGGGGCGACCATTGAGGGCGATGGTGACGCCATCCGGTCGAGGCCGATGGCAGCGATCGGGCAACCCCAGCAGTAGATACAGTCGGGCATTGTTCTCCGGCAACTCGACTGCCTGCTGGTGTTCTCGCAGATCGGTGACCTGCACCCGCCGCATAATCTGGGGCAGCACATGCAGGGCCGAAGCCCCTGGCCATAGGGTCATCCAGGGGCGATCGTTGAGGCTGCTTTGCCAAGTGACGGTGGGGTGGCAGAGGGCCAAGGTTTGCAAAGTGCGCTGAATGGCCTGGGTTTGTTGCTTGATGGAGGGGGCCGCCTGCTGTCGAGCCGGGAAACAATAAAACAGATCGGCGACGGTGACGCGGGTGCCGGGGGCCATGGCCATGGGGGTAACCGTCTGGGGGCGACCGTCGCGATCGTAGGTGACCTCATAGCCGCCATCGGTCCCTTGCTGGGGACGGCTACAGAGGGTGAGGTGGGTGAGTTGACTCAAGCTATGGAGGGCTTCCCCCCGGAAGCCGAGGCTTTGGATCCGCCATAAATCTCTGAGGTCGATGAGTTTACTCGTGCTGTGGGCAGCAGCGGCCCGGCGCAGATCCCCCAGCGATAGGCCGCTACCGTTATCGGTGACGGTGATGTGCCAGGGCTGCGATCGCACCGCCACCGTCACCCGGCTGGCCCCAGCATCCAGGGCATTCTCCACCAGTTCTCGCACCACCGCAGCGGGGGAGTCAATTACCTCCCCCGCTGCCATCAGTTGCACCACATCTTTGGGTAATGGTTGAATTTCGGGGCTCAAATTAGCTGTTAATGCCCACGGGCATCCCCTACACTGATCCTGGTTCAGCCGATTTTATCGCTCTTGCCATGCACGCGCTCTCGATTCCCACTTGGGTTATTCACATTACCAGTGTCGTTGAATGGGTTGCCGCCATTTGGTTTATTTGGCAATACGCCGAAGCCAGCCAGCATTGGGCTTGGCGCATGCTCTCCTTTGGAATGCTCCCGGCCCTAGTGAGTGCCATGTGTGCCTGCACCTGGCACTTTTTCGACAATGCACCGGCGCTAGAGTGGCTGGTGACCCTCCAAGCCGCCATGACCGTAGTGGGTAACTGCACCGCTTGTGCCGCCGCTTGGTGGATTTGGCGACAGGCTAAGGCCATTTAGGAGATGGCCGAGACCTAAAATACCGTCGGGCTAATCGGCTGACCCAACAGCCTGCCATCCCAATCCTGCATGGGGTCAGGAGACCCGCCCCCTACCCTGGTCTGTTCATTGCCTGAAATCGCCTTAGAGGCTGTTTGAAAAGCCTTTTACCGTTAATTCGAACCCAGGCACTACCCAGAACGAGCGACGGCAACATCAGGGATACAACCGATGTACTGATGGCCTACAGTCGTATCCAATACCGGCCTACCCCCTTTTCAAACAGCCTCTTAAACCGATGCTCAATAAAGAAACCCTCTTTGCCCTCTCCCTATTCCCCTACCTGGGGTTTCTCTACTTTGTGACCCGCTCTGGCCAAACGCCGCGACTGGCGCTCATTGGCTTCTATGTGTTGTTGGTGTTTGTGGCGATTACGATTCCGGCGGGGATTTATGCCCAGCAAGTCTACGGGGCAGAGTTAGCTAATGTGGACTGGCTCCATGGGGGCGCAGAAGCCTTTTTGACCCTGTCGAATATTCTAGTTGTGCTGGGATTTCGGCAAGCGGTGTTGAAATTGCAGCAACAGGCTACCCGCTCGAACGACGGGTGATTGGCTGTTCCCAGGGCGAGTTGATCCGCCATCATCACCTATGCTGTTTTCTGCTCAACCCCATATTGCCGCGAGACAGAAGGCTGAGATTTCGACCCATACCCCTCATGTCTGCATTTTGGGGGGCGGTTTTGGGGGGCTTTATACCGCCCTTTATTTCCAACGGCGTTGCCAGCGCGCCCAACAAGCCTGTGTCATTTCCCTGGTAGAACCGCAGGCGCGGTTTACATTTACCCCACTGCTATACGAATTGATTACCGATGAGCTGCGCCCTTGGGAGGTTGTTCCCAGCTATGGGGAGCTATTACAGGGCACGGAAATTTGCCATTACGCCACTGTTGCTGAGCAGTTTGATCCCGCCACAGGCCGGGTTCGATTAGCCACGGGAGACAGCCTGGTCTACGACTATTTAGTGATCGCTACCGGCAGTCAGCGACGCCTAGTGGATGTTCCTGGCCAGCTTGACTACACCTATGGGTTTCGGCGATGGGCGGATGTGGAGGCGCTGGAGGCACGTTTGCATCGTCTGGAAACAGGGGGGCAGGGCACCATTCGGGTCAGTGTGATTGGTGGTGGCCCTAGCGGTGTGGAATTGGCCTGTAAGCTGGCGGATCGGTTGGGGGTACGGGGGCAACTCCAACTGGTGGAATTAGGCGCGACGATTCTCAAGTCTTTTCCCCGCCGGATACAGCGGGCGGCGTTGCAAGCCTTGACCCAGCGCCGCGTGACCGTTCGCCCCTTGACGGGTGTGGTTGCGGTTGCGGCAGATACGATCACCCTGGAAACCGACCATCAGGCCACCGCTGAGCCCACGGACCTCGTGATTTGGGTGGCGGGCACCCAAGCAACCCCATGGGTGGGGGTTAACCCACCCATGACCACCCTCCAAGGCCGGTGTGAGGTAGAACCGACCCTGCAACTTAAAGGCTATCCCAACCTATTTGTGGTGGGTGATCAGGCTCAGATGCCTTGGCAGCAGCACCGGTCAGCCCCCCAAACGGCCCAGGCGGCTTACCAAGCGGCGGCTATTGTTGCCCATAATTTACTGGCATCAATGCAACATCGATCGCTCAAGCCCTTTCGCTATTTCCATCTGGGGGACATGATGGCGTTAGGCCATGGCGACGCATTGATTTTTAGCTTTGGCCTGTTATTGCGGGGGCGTTTAGCGGCTGTGATTCGCCAAGGGGTTTATCTACTACGGTTGCCCACCTCCCATCATCGCTGGCAGGTGGCGCGGTATCGCTGCGGTCGTATCAGGGGTTGGTTACGCAACGTATTGTGGTGACCAGTTCACCGAGGGGGGCTGGCCTTCGGCAAATAAGTCTGAACCATTTGGTGCTCGGCGGGGGACAGGGGCCGGGTCTCGAAAGTAACCCCGAGGGTTGTGGCGATCGCGCTCACCATGGTTGCCATGATGGTGTCTAACCGTTCATCCCAGGATTTGCCTTGCCAGCCGGAGATGAATGCTGGGGGCTGCTGCCAGGTCTCTGCCATGCCAAACACCATCTGGGTCAAAGCCCGATCTGGATTCAACCGCATGGAGCCCTGCTGCAAAAGGCTGCGATCGCGCCGCAATTGGGCGCTGCCAATCAGCTTATAGCCCTGGTCCGTGACCAAATCGGCAGCGGTAGCCGTGCCAAAGCAACTGGGATTGTGGATGTAGCCCCGCCCCGCCGTGCCATACCGCAGGGGCACCCCTAACCCTTGCCAGCCCGTGATGAGTCCATCACAGATTTGTTGATAGCGATCCTGGCGTCGCTGCCCAGCGAGGGGTAACGTCACCCCGTAACATAAGTCCCCCTGGTGCAGCACCGCCCGTCCCCCAGAGGGCCGCCGCACTAACGGCACAGCCCGTCCTTGCCATTGCAGGGATTGCCAATGGGCTGGCCAATGGCGTTGGTGATACCCCAAGGAAAGACTGACGGGCTGCCAACTATAAAACCGCAGGGTGGGCGGCTGTAGACCGGCAATCTGCTGGTCTAAAAGCCAGGTGTCTAGGGCCATCTGCCAAGGCCCTGGGCCTTGGCAAAAGGGGAGTAACCGCCACTGGTAGGACGCCTTTGTGGCCTGGTTCCCCATCAAATTGGTCAACGTCGCTTTCTTCCACCCCTATGGCGTTCAGGTTGCGTATTCTGCCTGGAGAGCCTCATCGTTATCATCGGCAATGGTGGCCACGATGGTCATGATCCGTGAGGTTTCCCCCGCAGACATATCCGCCAGGGGACGACTGGCTAGCACCACGACCTGAGCGCCCAAAATGCCGAAGCACGCTTCAAAGGTCTCACCACAGTTCATCTCCAGGAGATGACGCATCAGTTGAGTTTCATCCTTAGCCGGTAGGGTCAATACCGGAGACCATACCGTCAAAATGTCGTTGTCATTGGTGCCCGTGAGCTGCACATACACCTCAACGCTGCCATAGCTAAATTTCCAAAGATAGCCCCCGTCTCGGTGGCTGACCATGGCACTTTGCGCTTGGTCCAAACTCGCAATGACGGTTTCAATAATTTCAATGTGATCCGCCGCCAATGCAGCCTCGTCCTCGCTGGACGCTACGGGAGCCAAGGTTTCCAGGCTAGATTGTGAAGTGGTCATGGTCAGTGTTGTCATCCTTATTATGAGTTGCCTCTCACAAACTCTAACCTTGTCCCCCTAGAACCGGCCAACGGCAATTATTTTTTTTACGTTAGATAACCAGAGACGACGGGCTGCTTGGGGCCATCAACCCAGGATTGGTTGGAGGTCAAAACCGGAGCTGTTCCCTAGGTCGGCTTATGGGCCACCCAATACTTGCTCACAAAATGAACTTCGGTCGTCACAGCCGTAAAGCCAGCGCGTTCTAGGCGAGCCGTGATGTCGTCTTGAATGTAGTCCCGGTAATAGGGCTCATGGAAGAGGGTCGGAAAGTTGGCCATCATCGGCGCTAGTTCTGGCGTATCTAGCGTTTGAATGGAGTCACAAATCACTAAGCTGCCGCCGGGGCGCGTCACCCGGAAGCAGTCATCAATTACTTGCTGCCGCACCGGCCCTGGGAGCTCGTGGAACATAAACACGCAGGTGAGGGCGTCAAAATAATCCGCCCGGTAGGGCATATTCTCCGCTTGGCCTTGGACCAGTTGGGGCAAGGTGCCGGTCTGGCTGAGGAGTTGGTTGGCTTTGCGCAGATAGGCCGGAGATAGATCCAAACCATGGAGAGATGCCTCGGGGAGAGCCCCTTGCAACTGCTTTAGGGTGCGACCGGTGCCACAGGCCACGTCCAAAACCCGGTGGGGCCGGTGATGGGGCGATCGCGCATCAAGGGCCTGTTTCACCGGTGCCAGCACCCGCCGCCGCATCGCGTCCGCTGCGCCACTAAAGAGCAGTTCTACTTGCAAATCGTAGAGATTGGCGGAGGTCTCGCTCAGGTATCCATCGGTTTGGTGGTGAAAGTTTTGGAGATAGTACCGGGGAAACCCCTCGGTCTTGATGGCATCGTCAAATACCTGGGTTTCCCCATTCAGGATGCGCTCCCAAAGGTGGGGCAGTTCCCAGACAACCGCCGGATAGTATTTGAAAAAGTCCTCCCACGGATTGTCAAAGAGCAGGGCCTCTGGATAAATACCCGCCGCCGCCGCTTCCCAATCCACCTGGAGCAACGCCTCTCGTCTTTGGGTCACCGTGGCCAAAAAGCTGCCATCAATCGATTGCAACTCAAATTGCAGCTCGGGTCGCAACCACTGCCGTAACTGAGTCGCTAAGGTTCGATGGCCCAAACTAAAGGCACTCTTACCATTTTGGAAGGCTTGGTAAGCCAGCTTGGTGATGGTGTCAGGCATGGAATCCATAAAAAAGCTGTCGGTGACGACGTCAGCCCATGGTGGGCTTCAAGAATTGTAACGACTTTCAGACGGACAAGGGCTGGCAGCGCATCCGGCCCCCAGCACAAAAGCATTGCCAAGAACCGCGCACCACCGTCGCCCTCGCCAGAAAAGGGCAAGGGGCCGACCCCTGCATCAAATTCTGGAGTGCCATTGACCCATGTCGATACATGTCGGTTTGTAACAGGAACCCCCCTCATAGCTTCATGTTTCTCAGGAACCCCCTCAGGGGCGCAAGGGGGCGTGATAAACTTGCTCCTGGAAATGTCCGCAGGCTCGATAGTTCAAAGGTCGGTCTGTTGGGGCGTTTAGCAAATTCTTGGACCCATTCCAGCGGCGGCAAAGTTGTTCGTTTTTGCTTTTGCAGGGATATGTACGACTGATTGGGAGAAACACCTTAAATGCAGGACGCAGTTACTACTTTAATTCGCAACTACGATTCCACCGGTCGCTACTTAGATGGCACTGCGATTGACTCACTCAAGTCCTACTTTGAGACGGGTTCTGCCCGCATCCAAGCAGCCGCTGTGATCAGCGCCAATGCCGCAGAATTAGTGCGGGCGGCAGGTTCACGCTTGTTTGAAACCGTGCCAGAATTGTTGCGACCCGGTGGCAATGCCTACACCACCCGTCGCTATGCCGCTTGTCTGCGGGATATGGACTATTACCTTCGCTACGGCAGCTATGCTTTGGTGGCGGGTAACACCCACGTCTTAGACGAGCGGGTTCTTCAGGGCCTGCGGGAAACCTACAACTCTTTGGGAGTGCCCATTGGGTCTACGGTCATCGGCATTCAAATTATGAAAGACATGATCAAGGAGAAAGTCGCTGAGGCCGGTATCGCCGATACTACTTTTGTCGATCAACCCTTTGATTACATGCTTCAGGAGCTCAGTGAGGTTAACGTTTAACGTCACGGGCTAATTTAAAAATGGTGAGATGACGGGGTGCCCATAGCGGGTACCCCGTTTTGCTGGGGACATTATTCAACCTTTAGGGATGACGCCATGACCTATGCGGCCGGGATCGATTTTGGGACGTCGGGTGCTCGGATCATGGTGCTGGACGATCGCCAAGTTGTGGTCTGCCAAGGGCGCATTCGATTCGATGAAGCGCCCCAACCCGATGGGGCCGAACAATGGCAGTGGGCATTGCAGTCATTATTGCTTGCGATTCCCGTGGTGGTGCGGCGGGAGATTGGGGCGATCGCCCTTAATGGCACCTCAGGGACGGTTTTGTTGTGCGATCGCGCGGGCCATTCCCTAACGGCCCCCCTGCTCTACAACGACAATCGGGGTCAAAGCATTTTGCCGCAGCTCCAAAAGCTGGCCCCTGATAATAGTCCGGTGCTGAGCGCCACCTCTAGCTTGGCAAAGCTGTTGTGGTGGCAGACCAACCTGCCCCCAACGATTTGGCAGCAAGCCTGCTACTGCCTGCACCAAGCCGATTGGCTCGCGGCCCAACTCCATGGCCAACTGGGCATCAGTGATTATCACAATGCCCTCAAGATTGGCTATGACGTTGACGCGTTGGCCTATCCAGCCTGGTTGCAAGCCCTCTCGGTAGCCCCGTTGCTGCCGCAAGTGCGCGCCCCCGGGGCAAGGGTGGGGCCGGTGAGCGCCAGCGCTGTGCAACGCTACGGCCTCAGCCCCCACTGCCAGGTTCAGGCGGGCACCACCGACAGCATTGCCGCCTTTATTGCCAGTGGGGCAAGCCAACCGGGGGAGGCGGTCACCTCTCTCGGGTCCACCTTGGTGCTGAAGCTGCTGAGTAAGACGCGGGTGGAGGATCGCAGCCTGGGCATCTATAGCCACCGGTTTGGGGATCTGTGGCTGGTGGGGGGCGCGTCGAATACAGGCGGTGCGGTGCTGAGTGCTTTTTTCACCGAGGCGGAGTTGGTGCGGCTGAGTCAGGCGATCGATCCAGCGATGCCGCCTGGGCTCGACTATTATCCGCTCCTCACCCCAGGGGAGCGCTTTCCCATCAATGATCCGACCTATCCGCCTCGGTTGGAGCCTCGGCCTGGGCATCCCCAGGATTTTTTGCACGGCATGTTGGCAGGCATGGCTCGGATTGAAGCGGCGGGGTACCAGCAGTTGCAAGGCTTGGGGGCATCTGCATTGACGCGGGTGATGACGGCGGGGGGCGGGGCTCAGAACCCGACTTGGACGGCCATACGACAGCGACACCTACCGGTGCTGGTAGATGTCGCTGGGCAAACGGAAGCGGTGTTTGGTACGGCTCGCCTAGCTCAAGCGGGGGGCTCAGGGCATTATTGCCCTGAGTGTTGACCGGTTGGGCCTAAGCCTGCACCCCAACCGGACGCTGCACCGTTTGCAAGGCCGCCACCAATTGGCGTACCACCGCCACCATGGCCAGTTCACTGTTGAGCTTATTCACCGCCGAGCCCACGCCAATCCCAGCGGCACCCGCCGCGATCGCCATCGGTGCGGTCACATCCGATAAACCCGAAGCACAGAGCACCGGTACCGCCACCACCCGCGAAATTTCCCGAGCCGCCGCCAGGGTCGGAGCCGCCTTCTCAATCAAACCCAGGGTGCCAGCATGGGTGGGTTGGCTGCTGGTGCCCCCTTCGGTTTGGATGATGTCCGCCCCGATCTCGACCAAATCTTCCGCCAGTTGCACCTGTTGATCGAGGGTGAGGATGTGGGGCACCGTCACCGACAGGGTGATGTGGGGTAGCAGGGCGCGGGTGCGACGGGTGAGGTCTAGCACTTCAGCCGCTTCAAACCGGCGTCCTTCAGCATAGAAGGCATCAAAATTACCAATTTCAATCAGGTCTGCCCCCACCGCCACCGGTGCCAAAAACGCCTCTGGGTCTACCGCTGAGACACAAATGGGAAGCTGAGTGAGCTGCCGCGCCATCCGTACCAAGTCGGCATCAGCGGCGATATCTAAAAAGGTCGCGCCCCCCTGATCTGCCGCTTTGACCACCGCCGCTACCCGATCAGGATCGCGGTTGGTGAGGCCACTGATGATTTTGAGGGCTTGGCCTTGGGCGAAGGCGGTCTGAAGTGTTGTGTGCATTGCCATTGGATCCCCTTATCGATTTCATAACTGATTTATAGCAGTCGCCAGTCCGGCTAGGACAAGACTGCGAGCCATTTTGATGCTGCGCCAGTATCCGAACGACACAAGGTGTCTGAATCAAAATGGCTAACGCTATATTCTGCCATTCCCCTTGAGACCTAGGGCGATCGCTACAAACCCAAATGATCGCGGATGACGGCTTCTACAGTTTCTGGGGGTTGATTGCCATTCACCTTCAGGAGTTTTTGGCGATAGCCGTAGTAGTCGAGCATGGTCAACGTCTTTTCGTAGAGCAGCTCAATGCGTCGTTTTAGGGCCTCGGGGTGATCGTCCGATCGTGATCGGCCCAAGGAGCGTTCGATCAAGATTTCCTTGGGGACGTCGAGCCAGATCGCCTGATCCACCTGTTGCTGAATTTCATCCAGCAAAAAATCGAGTTCCTCGGCTTGGAAGGCGGTGCGGGGATAACCATCCAATAACCAGCCCCGTTGGGCATCGGGTTGGCTGAGGCGATCGCGCATCAGCGCAATCATGGTTTCATCCTTAACGAACTCCCCTCGCTCGACGGTGGCCTGCACTGCCTGCCCCAGTTCAGTTTGGGCGGTGATGGCCCCATGCAATAAATCCCCCGAAGAAATCCAAGGAATCGCTAAAGACTGGCTTAATCGCTTGGCCTGGGTGCCCTTACCCGCGCCAGGCCCCCCCAGTAAAATCAGTCTCACAATTCCCCTCCCTGAAATTAAATGGCCATATCCAAACCCGTAGCTTGTCCTACGGTAAAAACTCAAGTTTTAAGTTGGATGTAGGTTTCGATATGAACCTGCGATGGGCAGGCCGTTGCCCTAGTCTTCAACCTTAACCTTGCTGTCAGCGATCCGCTGAACCTTAGCAAGGATTTTTGAACACCGCTCTAGATCGATGATGTAAGCCACGTCTCTGTTGAGAGCCGTCGTTTCCTGCATGGGGTCAATTGCCGTGAAAACCTGATTTCCCATCTGTTTCTTAGCCGCCTAGGCAAAACTCTAGTTTTCGAGCGGGACGGAGTTTAGCTTCAATCATGAAAAAAATCGCCCTCGCTGAGAAAGCAGTGCCCTAATCCAGTGGACCCGCACTAACACTAGAAGATGCCCTTGGCCTGCCGCCACTGCTCCTGGGCAACGCACCCAACGATTTTTCATGTCGGGATGTAGCGCAATGGCGATCTGGGAGGACTTTTCTGGATGGGGGATAGAGACCGTGGCGCGATCTCGGAGCTGCGCTGCCGTCACCCAAATTTGCTGGTACTGGTTCAGCGGATGGTTGGGCTCCCCTCGTACTGATGATGACACCACCCCTTCAGGCGGGCGGGTGCAATGTACCAGACCTATGGCCATGAGCACCAACAGCATCAGGGCTAGAAAAAACGGCCCTAGCCCTAGCGTGATGACATAGACTAAAGCGACCCATGCGCCCACCAAGCCCGCCACAATCAAACAACCGGCCCCATAAGCATGACCTACCTGGGACCAACAGAGCTTTAACCGCTGGACTTTATACCTTTCGGTTAGCGCAAACCAAGACTGCGGCGCGACCGTGATCGGCCACACTCGAAAGGTGCATAGCGGCGCGATCGGCATCATCATTAAAATGAACCACTCGGTAGTGATGTAGGACCCGTCGGGACGAAAGTCGCGCCTGCCGTAGTAGATGGTGCCGATTCCATTCACGTTGAAGGGCATGGGGATAAGTCCTGCGGGCTGCGGGCCAATTTACTTTAATCACATCCAACTTGAAAACTTGAGTTTTTACCGCAGGGCGGACTACGGATTTGGATATGGTCAGGGTTGAGCTAAGTCGAATCCTACCCTGAACCTGAAAACGCTCAATGACGGGACAATAGGTCCAGCATGACCCTAGCGGCTGCATCTAAAGTGCGGCCAAAGCTGAGAATGCCATCTTCATGACCCGCCATAATTAGTACGCGCTGTTCGGCCACATCACTCTCGCGAAATAGTCGCCCCATTTCAGCGGCCATGGCCGGGGTGCCATAGGGCGCCTCCGGTCGGGTGGTGGGTAAGACCTGCTGGTAGCGTTGCCATAACTGGGGATGGTGACCATGGACGATGGCCTGAATCTCTTTTGTTTGTTCGTATAGGGCGGCGTGGGTTAAAGATTCTGAAGAAGCCTGTACCGGACCGTCACAGTGCAGTCCGTTGGCGGCAATGTCCCAAGCCTTCACCCAGGCATAGTGCCCTGGGGTGGTGGTGGGCAGGTGTCCGGTTTGGGTGCCCGAAATCAGAAAGCCCCCCTCACCATGGCGATGGCTGAGGTTGCCGTAGCCCACCCCATCGGGGTAGACCCCAATTAATCCGTGGCGATAAAGGCGATCTCGCCACTCAATGACATCAGCCATGGCAGGGTCAACAATGGGTGGGCTGACCTGCCAGTGGCAGTGATACTTAATAACCCCATCATCACGGGGGGGAGAATGGCCAGTAAGGGGAGCTTCAGGAGGCATTGTGCTTGTGGGGACTCAGAACCTCAGTGTATGATTAAAGACTGTGTCCAAACCCAAGTTAAAGTTATGCCTAAGCTGAAAAC
>CAYGVA010000099.1:0-14347 GCA_964353225.1 uncultured Leptolyngbya sp. | reverse complement strand
CTACGGCTACCCCAAACCCACCTCCCCCAACCTAGATGCCTTTGCGGCCCAGGCCACCCGCTTTGATCGAGCGATCGCGCCCGCCCAGTGGACCGTCCCTTCCCACGCCTCCATGTTTACCGGGCTGTACCCGTCTGAGCACACCATGGTGCAGTCCTACTCCGCCCTGCCAGACAACCTCCCCACCCTGGCAGAGCGCTTGCAAGATGGCGGCTATTTCACCGCTGGCTTTTGCAATAACCCCTTGGTGGGGGTGATCAACAACGGCTTGCGGCGGGGGTTTCTGAGTTTTTTAAACTACAGCGGTCTGCTCACCTCCCGCCCCAACCAAGCCGGTCATGCGCCGGGCTGGATTGCCCGCTACCGCCAATGGTTTAAGCGGCAACTGTCCGGCGTGATGATGAAGCTACAGGATGCCTTTGCCCGCTCCGATTGGCTGCTGTCCCTCTCGTTTACGCCGCTGATGGTGCCGTTGTGGCAGACGGCCCTCAGCTTTAAGGGCAATACCCGCAAGTCTTTAGATGACACCGCTGATTTGCTAATTGAGCGATCGCCCCTCGCCCCCGACCAACCGGTGTTCGCTTTTGTAAACCTGATGGGCACCCACATGCCCTACCATCCCCCCCGCGCCTATGTGGAAACCTTTGCCCCCCATGTTTTAGCGGATCAAAAAGCCCGCACCTTTTTGCAGCGGTTTAATAACGATGTTTACGGCTGGCTGGCCCCCTTAAACGGAGCCCTCGATGACCAGCAAAAGCGCACCCTAGACGGCATGTACGACGCCGAGGTAGCCAACCAAGATGCCATCCTGGGGCAGTTTTTCCAAAAGCTAGCGCAAGCGGGGCGGCTGGACAACACCGTGGTGATTATCTGCGCCGACCACGGTGAGCACCTGGGGGAAAAGGAGTTTATGGGCCACAGTCTCTCCATCTACAACGAGTTGGTGCAGGTACCCCTGATTATTCGCGACCCCGCTAACCGCCTGCCCCAGGGAACCGTGGTCGATCCGGTGGTCTCCACCCGCCGCCTCTTCCACACGGTGCTAGATGTGGCGGAACTCAGCAACCGCAACGAAACTGACCTGAGCCTAATCCCCAGTCAGGGCGCTGTTGCCCAGGGGGATCAGGCCAAAGGCCAGGAAACATTGGGAGACTATGTCTTTGCCGAGGCGATCCCCCCCCAGAACGTGGTCAATCTGATGCAAAAGCGCCAGCCCCAGTTGCTGCGCGATCGCGCCTGCGACCAGCCCCGCCGCGCCGTGTGGATGGGGGACCACAAGCTCATCGAAACCGGGTCTGATCAGGTGGAGCTATACGACGTGCAAAACGATCCCCAGGAACACCTCAATATCAGCGCCATCCTGCCGGAAAACGTGGAAGTGCTTCAGGATTGCTTGCAAGCCTTCGCTGGGGAAATCAACGCCTACGGCACCGTCGCCGCCGCCCGCCGCGCCGCCGACTACGATGACCCCGAGGTGCAGCGCCGCCTCCAGGAGTTGGGGTACTTAGAAGACTAGGGCGCTGGGGGATAAATATCTGACGTCAACCTCGGGTTGACTACGGTAGCGTCAGCAACAACCTTGCTTTATAGTACACATGTATTAAGTGGACCTGATTTTCCACTCAATACCGTTTATCAATCGACATTGCTGATTCATCTCTCTCAGGAGGACGCGATGGGTATTCGAGACCGTTATGAGAACGGCGTATTTAGTTGGGTTGATCTGGTGACGACGGATACAGAGGCCGCGAAAACCTTTTACAGTCAACTGTTTGACTGGCGCTTTGAAGACATCCCCGTGCCGGACATGCCCCCCTATTCCATGGCATTTAAGGGCGATCGCCGCGTTTCTGCCCTATTCGCCATGCCGGCGCAAATGCAACGTCAGAATATCCCACCCCATTGGCAGAGCTATATCAACGTCACCGACTTGGCGGCCACGGTTGCCCTTTGGCAAAGCCACGGCGGTGAGGTCCTAGAGGCGGCCTTTGATGTGATGGATTCAGGTCGCATGGCAGTGGTGAAAGATCCCACCGGGGCGGTAGTCAACCTCTGGCAGGCAAAAAACCACATTGGGGCAGAGCGGGTGAATGAGGTCAACACCTATTGCTGGGCGGAGCTACAAACACGGGGGACCCATCGGGCTGTGCCCTTTTATGAAGCGGTGTTTGGGTGGGAAATGGAGACCGAAGGCAAGCCCCCCTACTATGTCACCGGCAAGGTAAAGGGCCATATGAACTGCGGCATGTTCGATATGGATAACGCCAGCCTCCCAGCGGAGATTCCCCCAAAGTGGGCGGTCTACTTTAATGTGGCGGATCTAGATGCCTCCCTCAAGAAGCTCACTGAGTTGGGGGGCAAGGCCTTAATGGAACCGGTGGTGATCGAGCCGGGCCGATTTACCACCATCATGGATCCCCAGGGAGCCGTGGTGACCATCATGGCGTTAAAGTACTTTGATGATTAGATCAGGCCGCTGCCAGAACGAGTCCTGAACCCAGGGGATTGGCATGATCCAATCCCCTGGGTTCAGCGCTTGTGCCTTAATCTGACCATCAGAACATCCTCCCGGCAACAAGCCATCTGGCAACCCCCCCGTCCGCCACTGGCACCATCGCCTTCCCAATCACCGAAAACCATTGGATTCTGGGGGTAGCCGGTTTGCTAGGCTGGCAATAGGTGAAGCCGCAGATTGGGATCGCAATGGCAGTCAACATTCAACAATTTGCCCACTGGAAACAGGTGCAGCGACCCATCGCCGTCCTAACCGCATGGGATCTAACCTCTGCCCATATTGCCGATCGTGCTGGGGCGGATATGATCTTAGTGGGCGACTCCCTCGCCATGGTCACCCTCGGCTATGACACCACCCTACCCCTAACCCTAGACGAAATGCTGCACCACGCTAGGGCCGTGCGACGGGGGGTAAACCAAGCCCTGTTGGTGGTAGATTTGCCCTTCATGAGCTATCAAGCCGATCGCGCCGAAGCCCTGAGGGCGGCAGGGCGGGCCATCAAAGAAACCGGTGCCCAAGCCGTCAAGGTAGAAGGGGGCTATCCCACCATGGCAGATACCATTCAGACCCTCGTGCAGATCGGGATTCCAGTGATGGGCCACGTGGGCTTAACCCCCCAATCGGTGAACACCATGGGTGGCTTTCGCCAGCAGGGTAAGTCTCCAGAAGCAGCCGATCGCATTTTGCAAGAGGCGATCGCCATTGACCAAGCCGGGGCCTTTGCCATCGTCCTAGAGCACATTCCCCCAGACTTGGCACAAACCATCACCGCAAAGCTAACCATTCCCACCATTGGCATCGGGGCCGGTCCCCATTGTGATGGCCAGGTATTGGTCACCGCCGATGTGCTGGGCCTGTCAGACTGGCAGCCCCCTTTTGCCAAGCAATACGCAAACCTCCGTGAGCAGGGCATCGCTGCGGCCCAACAGTTTTGCGATGAGGTGAGATCGCGCCAATTCCCCGCCCCGAAAGCCAATACCGACCCACTTCTTTGACCCGTTACCACTTCACCGCTTTACCCCGTTAATTGGGCAGGACTTCATCCCCCCACGCTTCTACAGCCGCCGCATTAGCCATCATGAGCCGTTGCCGCAGCGCGGGCCAATCAACATCGCTAGCGGGCCAGTCGCCGCACAGGTGCCCCTCCTCCAACAGCAGGATGCGATCGCAAAATTGTTCGATCCATTCCAATTGATGGTTACTCATCAGCACAGTGAGCCCCCGCCCTCGCACCTGCTCCGTCACCTGCCTAAGCAACCGGGCGGCGCTGCCCACATCCTGGGCAGAAGTGGGTTCATCTAACAGCAACACCGTGGGCTCCATCAGCAACGCCCGAGCGATCGCCACCCGCTGCCGTTGCCCCCCCGACAACTCCAGCTCCGATCGCCCTAGCCAATCCGCCGGAATCTGACACTGGGTGATCCAATGGCGGACCCGTTGCGTTACCTGGGCCGGACTGATGCCCTGGAGCTGTAGGGGATAGGCCAAGGCCGCCTCCACCGTCATCCCCAATAAGCGAGACTCTTGGGCCATCAGCACCACCCGTTGCCGGAGTTGAGCGATCGGCCAATGTTCTAAGGGTTTCCCTTCTAAAAACAATTGCCCTGAGGCAGGGGACTGTAGGCGATTTAGGAGGCGAAATAACGACGTTTTTCCCGCCCCGGTCGGACCCACCACCCCCACAAATTCACCGGGCTTCACCACCAAGGAGAGCGCGTCTAAAATTGTCGTGCTCCCCAGCCCGCCCTTAAGGCTGACCTGCTCTAAGCGCAACATAGTTGATGCCCCTTAACCCAGGTGATGGGCGGTCCAGAGAACCCAGCCATCGACCCCCAATAACAAACCGGCACAGCCCAACAGCAGAAAGTACATCCAAGGCTGGGCCAGGGGTTTAACATCCTGTAGATCAATATCAGTGTGGGCTTGAATATATCGAGTCAACTGAGCAAAACCACTGACCCGCATCGGCAATAAATAGGCGTGGTGATCATCCCCGACAAAGTAGTAAACCAAGCCCCCCTGCCCAGTAGAGCGGGGTTTGAGGGCAATGATCCGATTCCAGGGCAAGGTCCAACCCCGGCGCAAAATTCCTTGAACCCAGCGAGGATAACCCACTTGAATACCGTCGGCATCGACTTGTACCCGTTCACTCAGGCCACCATAGAGGCCGATCCCCCCCAAACCCATCACCGCCCACAATAAGCCGCTCGGCACCGGTGCTGCCGTAGCTTCAGCCAAAAAAGGTAGGGGCAGGGTTAGCGCAATATAAAACGTCAGTAATGTAATGCGAATGAGGGGAGAAATCGCAAAGATCTTCGGCGTCGATAGAGACTCTGGCTGAGCCAATTGGGGATCAAGCATGGGGTAAATACTTTTGCACGACCTGCCAGCCCGTTAAGGTGACGAGGGCAAAACCGATTCCTAGGGTACCATTGGCCCCCCAATGCAGGGGCCGCGCCCAAGGACGGCGGGGATGGATACGGCTGCCACTCCAAGCAGACACCCCCACCAAGATCACGACGGTAATCCCAGCGACGAGATGGAAGGAATGGCCGAGTGAGCCATATTCCCCCAAGGTGCCGACAATACCAACCGCCAGCAGTAGCAGCACCAGACCCACTAGGCTACTGCCCAAACCAATATGGACCCAGCGCACCCAGCGAGGTTGGGGTTTCTGGCCCAGTCGCCGAGAGAGCAACCAGCCGCCGCTCAGCAAAAGACAAAAATAGGCCGATAGGGAAAGCCCCATCGACCAAGCCGCAATACGCCATAACCATATAAATGAAGGTAAATCCATCAGGAAAGCATTAATACCTGAATTCAGATTAACCGACAAGTCGATCTGATCGGGTTGGCGACGTCCTAAGCAACAGCAACTGCCTCGGCAGGGGACGCCAACACCTCTTGCTCAGGGGAGGCCAGAGCCGCTGTGGTCTCGGCATCCAACCCTAAGCGATGGCAGGGGATCGTATCAGACAAGATCGAACTCGCCATCATGCCCGTATGAATTTCTAACTGGGCCTCGCCTAAGGCTTCAAAAATCAATCTCTGCCCAGGAAACACAACCCGCTCAAAATACCAGTTGGGCACGTTCGTGATGCGGGCTATCTGAATCTTATTAGTGGCATTAACGTAACAACAGAGCAGATGCTCAGGCTTATTAGAAGGAAGGGAGTCGAGTATTTGAGACATGAGATTTATGAGGGCGAGTCACGAATGAACTACCTCTAAAAAGTTAACACTGGGCGATCCCAGTTGGTTGTAAGCACGACTACCAACCCCGCACAACTCCTCATGGAACTCTATATTGCGAAACAATTCGCAATACTTGCCGAGCGACCAATATCCTTTGAACTACCCTGAAATTACCCTTGACGCGCCTCCCTGGCTGAGTTAAGCCGATCTCCCCTGAAACGTCATCCTCAGGGTGAATCCTATGGCAATAGTTAAGAAAACATTAATCCTGTTACAGAATATACCATGTCATGCAGGGGGTGACTGGGTTTTGGCAAGGGTCATCATTGCAAGGGATGCGCCACGGCATCAGGGCTAGAAAAATGAGAAGTGCTAAACTAAAATGTAAAGATAAATGAATCTAATGATGGTTGCCTGGGTCTAGATAAGCCGCCCTGCTGCTGAGCGGTTTGTCTAAATCATTCCGGTGG
Organism: uncultured Leptolyngbya sp.; assembly: GCA_964353225.1. Lineage (GTDB taxonomy): Bacteria > Cyanobacteriota > Cyanobacteriia > Phormidesmidales > Phormidesmidaceae > PCC-6406. The sequence goes on along the minus strand of CAYGVA010000099.1, from coordinate 8,167 downwards.
TCACCATGGGTGAAATCGATCTACTCACAACTGTTAGGGAGTTTGCGTGTTATGGCCGATCGCCTGCTCTATGTCCGCCTCCCCTGCAACCCCATTTTTCCGATCGGGGTGGTGTACTTGGCCGATCATGTTCATAAATGCTTTCCCTCGGCAGAGCAGCAGATCTTTGACCTGGGGACGGTACCACCGCTGGAATACGACAGGGCTTTGGAACGTTGCATCAAAACCTTTCAGCCAACGCTGCTAGTGTTTTCCTGGCGCGACATTCAGATTTACGCTCCCGTGGGGGGACGCGGTGGTAACCCGCTGCAAAACGCTTTTGAGTTTTACTACGCCCGCAACCCTTTAGTGAAGTTGCGGGGAGCCATGGGGGGCCTCCGGATGGTGGCTTCCTACATGACGGAGCTGCGCCGCAACCTAGGGTTGATTCGGCGGGGGCTACGATTGGCCCAGCGGTTCGAACCGACAGTGCGGGCGGTGGTGGGCGGTGGTGCGGTCAGTGTCTTTTATGAACAACTCGCGAAGGATCTCCCGAAGGGCACCATCGTGTCCGTCGGGGAAGGTGAAGTGCTTTTGGAGAATGTCCTCAAGGGGGAGGATTTTGCTGATCAGCGCTGCTATGTGGTGGGGGAAACAACGCCGCGATCGCGGATGATCCACGAGGCCCCAACGCCGGTGGAGAAAAGTGCCTGCAACTACGATTACATCGCCCAGATCTGGCCCGAGTTTGACTATTACCTACAAGAAAATGACTTTTACGTTGGGGTGCAAACCAAGCGCGGCTGCCCCCACAACTGCTGCTACTGCATCTACACCGTCGTCGAGGGTAAGCAAGTGCGCATCAACCCCGCTGATGAAGTAGTCGCGGAGATGCGTCAGCTTTATGACCGGGGCATTCGCAACTTTTGGTTTACCGATGCCCAGTTTATTCCCGCCCGTAAGTATATGGAAGATGCGGTCGAGTTGCTCGAAAAGGTATTGGCCTCTGGCATGACCGATATCCATTGGGCCGCTTATATTCGGGCCGACAACCTCACCCCCCAGCTCTGTGACCTGATGGTCAAAACGGGCATGAACTACTTTGAGATCGGCATCACCAGTGGCTCCCAGGAACTGGTCCGCAAGATGCGCATGGGGTACAACCTACGGACGGTGTTGCAAAACTGTCGCGATTTGAAGACGGCTGGATTTAATGATTTAGTCTCGGTGAATTATTCATTCAATGTAATTGACGAACGCCCCGAAACGATTCGTCAAACCTTGGCCTACCACCGTGCCTTAGAAGCAATTTTCGGCGCTGACAAGGTGGAGCCTGCCATCTTTTTCATTGGTCTACAACCCCACACTCACCTGGAGGAATATGCCTTTAAGGAAGGCATCCTAGAAAAGGGCTATGATCCCCTGGCGATTCATTTGCCTTGGGTGGCTAAGAAGTTGCTCTGGAATCCAGAACCCTTAGGATCCATGTTTGGCGAGGTGTGTCTCCAGGCTTGGCAGCAAAATCCTCGGGACTTTGGCCGGGAGGTAATGGACATTCTCGAAGCGCGGTTTGGCCGATCACCCCTAGAATCGGCCCTATCGGCTCCCATTGTGACGGCTCAACGGCAGCTTGCTACGGTATCATCCTGATACTTAGGGGCTGGCCACCGGCACAATAACACTGGCATTTTCAACTGTATTCAAAGGTAAGTGAGCGGATCATGCGGGATGGGTCAATTCTCAAAAAATTAGTGCAAGCCCAGAATCCTGCCACATCAGCAGAGAGCCCAATTAACTTTGGGGTGTACTACAAAAATACCCTAGTGGCCCTTTGCCATGCCCTCGAAGATTGTATTTTGGCGGCGGATTCTCGCCCCTTAGTGCTGACTGCATTTCAGCGGGGTAAATGGTATCTACAGGAAGCGGATCGCTACGGGGCGATCGCTGAGCAAGCTGAGCAAGTCGTGATTATGGCGGCCCCCGATGCGGGGTTCCATAACCATGCCACCAGTCAGCGACCCAATGTGGACCTAGTGGACCTAGCCCCGACAGATCCGGTCGCCCAAGAGTGGCATTTAATCATTTTGTCCCCCAACTACACCGCCATGGTGTTGTGCCAAGAACTAACCGAGGCAGATTATGGCCCTAAGGGGATACCAACCCATGATTTAGAGCGCAAATTTTATGGCCTCTGGACCTTTGAGCCCGCCCTGGTGGAGCAAGCCATCGACCATACCATTGGGCATGTGGGGCAATATAATCCAGACTTGCAAGCGCTGTGTCAGCAGCAGAAACAGAGGATTTTGGCCGCCAATCCGACCTTGAATGAGGCCGCTTCCACCCAGACCCTCAGCCAGGTCGTCACGCGAGTGCTCGACTACCTGCAAGACAGCGAGGCGAATGGAGATGGGGCCTTTAATATGCCCAAGGATTTACACCAAAATTTGCTGTCCAATGAGCTTCAGGCCATGTTGCGCATGGCCCAACTAACAGACGCGATGGATCCGGTAAATCCCCTGGCCGCGACGAAGGTCGTTGCCCTATTAGAGATGATGGGGCAATTGGCCGATCTGCCCGCCTGGCGATTACAGCGGCTACGGCTAGCGGGATGGCTGCACCGCATTTCTCCCCTAAAGGCAGAGTCGCTGCCCCAAACCGATTCCCCCAGTTGCCCCTTGGTGCCGGGGGCACAGGTGTTGCGTCGCATGCCACAACTGCGGGCGATCGCCCAAATTATTACCCACCAAACCGAGCATTGGGATGGTAGCGGCCAACCGGCTGGGTTAGCGGGTGACCAAATTCCCTTAGAGGCTCGAATGTTGAGCTTGGTGAGCTACTTTCAGCAACAAATGACTCAGCAGTCCACGGTTGTTAAAGATGAAGAGCGGGCGATCGCCCAAGCCTTAGCCCATTGCCAACAGACCCAAGGGGAACGCTGGGACCCCAAGCTGGTCGATATTTTGTCCCTGATGGTTAAGGGCTTACAGCAAGGTCTCAGCCTACCGAGCATTCCGCTCAAGATCAGCTTGGGAGCGGGGTTGCTCAACCCAGAAATTGATACTTGGGATCAGGTTTCCGCTGCCACGTCCGATGCGTCCATGTCTTAGTCCAGGAGTAGCCCGATGGTTGATGTTGAGGCAATTCGTACCGGTGGCCAACGGCAACTACCCGGCGCTGATTTAGAGGATGAAGATCTCTCCAGGGCAAACTTGTCTGGGATCGTCCTCAGCGGGGCAAATTTAATGGGGACCGATCTGAGCGCCAGCAATTTAGCTCGGGCCAAATTAGAAGGGGCCAATTTCCTCGGGGCTTGTCTGGCTGGGGCAGATTTGCGGGCCAATCTGTGGGGGGCTAACCTGATGCAGACGAACTTGACTGGTGCAGACCTGCGGGGGGCCAACCTGAGGGGCGCTAACTTCATGGGAGCCGTACTGACCGGCGTTAGCTTGGCGGGCGCGTTCTTAAATGGTGCCAACCTGATGGGGATTAACTTGCAGGGGGTGGACCTGCAGGGGGCAGACCTACGAGGGGCCAACCTCAATAGCACTAATTTGAAAGGGGCCAACTTATCAAGAGCCAATTTGCAAGGGGCCACCCTGGATCAAGCAAACTTAGAAGAGGCCGACTTGCGAGAAGCCAACCTAGCCGGCGCATCCTTAAATCTTGCAAATCTGCTCTGTGCAGAAATTGACGGTGCAAACTTAGAGGGGGTTACCTTGGTGGGGGCTTGCCTGGTGGGCACTGGTCTAGAAGCCCTGGTGGGCACTGGTCTAGAAGCTTAGCCCCCAACGGCAGTTAGTTGGCTAGCGCAGTGCCCCCTGCCATCACCCCTGGTAGCTTGCTTGGGATTAGCAAGCGTTTCATCACTGCTCAGTGGGTTCGAATTTATGGGCGTAGTCTTTCAGCAAGCTGCTTACCTGCCCTAAAACATCATCTCCCTTCTTTAAGGTTTGACGCTCCGGGTAAAATTCCGGTTGATTCATGTTTCGGGAAATGGCGTCTTTAACCTGATCTGCAATGATGGCAGCCAATGCTTCCCGAGCCTTATCGCGCTGATAAAGGGCTCCCTCTTCCGTGGTGGCGTAGAGCGGCGGCAATCGATTCAAGGCGTAGGCGGCAATATCCCCTAAATCAAGGGTGGCGTCAGTACTGGCCTCAATCTCGGCAACCCGAGAAATCGCTTCCGTTAGGACCAACTCCTCCATCACGTTAATAAACTGCTTCCGTGGCACTGCCACGACTTCACCTGTGAGTAGTGCCCCCATAAGGCGATCAAGGGCCATGTACTCTTCAATGGACAGCTCCGATGCTGTATCGCAAATTCGCCCCACTTCGGCTTCCATTGCAGGGGTAAGGTAGCCGTCCTGAAGCGCTTGCTCAACAATTTTCTCGATGCTCATGGTATCCCCATTCTTCATTAGTCATCATTAAGCAGATGCAGACATTACTTGGTTGCTGCATGGGCGTTGCAGGAGCCATCTGTTGATGACTGGGTCTATTGTGCCCGGTGCCTTTAGAAAGCTGACAGCCCCACTAGAAACTTTTACGGAGGTTAATTCAATGGTAATCAAGGGCTAGGTGTGTTTTTCTACAAGCCCCTAACGGGCTCAATACCTACTCCATTCGCCCATTGCGCCAAGGTCCCGGATCAACCGCCACCCCATTCACATAAACCCCCCAGTGCAAATGGGGACCGGTGGCGACCCCGGTGGAGCCAATGGTGCCAATGGTCTGCCCTGGTTGGACGATATCCCCCTCGCTAACGGCGATGCTATTGAGGTGAATAAAGATGCTGCCAACCCCCTGGCCATGGTCAATGCCAATGGTGTTGCCATGGAGTTCGAAGCCGTCAGCGACCCGACCCACGAGGGAAATGCGACCGGCGGCGGGGGCCACCACCGGGGAGCCCGTAGACGCCGCGTAATCAACCCCTCGATGGTAGTAGTTGTCGGCAAAGACGCCATTGTAGTAGCGACGCACCCCATACTCAGAGCTGACCCGACCCTGGCTGGGACGAAGGAAGGGGCCGTTCCAGTATTTTTCAGGGCTGAGGGTGTCTTTAAACGCTTGCACCCGATCAAATTCATGATCGGTGCCCTCAATGCCAGCAGCACTGGAGGACAAGGTGATGCGCTGGACTGAAAAACGACCGCGATCTAGCCAATAAGCGGGATTTCGAGGGGGTTCGGCACCGGTCACCTGAATGACATGTCGCCCTGGGCTATGAAGGGGGCTACTGGGCACAAATGTCCGGTAACGATTGCCCCCGATCGCAAAGGTGGGGTAGGTGTCACCATTGACCCTCACTGTCGGGATATCAGTGGTCCCAGCATTGGCGGTGACTAAAATCGAAACCGTGTCTCCCTGCTGGGGGCTGGTCGGTTGAATGGCGACATCATAGGCATGGGCCTGAAGGGGGCTCAGCAAGGTCACGGCGACGGTGGCAACACTGGCAATGACCATAAAGATCATCGCTCGCCAGGGCCATTGCCGTCTTTTGAGGAAGGCATTAAGGCGGGGCCACCCATATACAGACACAGTTTGCTTCATGGTAATCACGGTGTAATCACGGTCCTGGGAAAGAGCGGTGCTTTAGCTCAATTTCAAATAGGCGATTGCAGCGCGCCAAACTAGGGTGACTTGGCCTTCTACATCAACACATAAGCAATGGGGATCTTGCCAGCGGAGGGTGCCGGCCAGGATATCGCCCGTGACCAACTTCACCTCAATGACTTGCTTTTCGCGCAAGGCCCCCTGGAGCAATTTGGTGCTGGGCAATCCGGTATCCAATTCTAAGGTCATAGAAGCTACAGCCCGCTCGGGCAATCCATAGATAAAGTCTGGTTTTAACTTACCCTGTTCATCGGACACCGCTTAAATTACGGGTAAGTAAGATAAGGGAAAGTTCTAGGATTAAAGATAGCGCTTTCAACCTGATCTAGAGCGTTGATTCGGGCTAAGGGGTTGGGGTTGATTTGGAATGGTAAGGCAGGACTGAAGAGGCACAATGGCGATCAGATTTAGTAAGTACCACGGCTTAGGGAATGATTTTGTCCTGATTGATAACCGCCATCAGTCAGAGCCGTTACTCACCCCGGAGCAGGCGGAGCAGTGGTGCGATCGCAACTTTGGGATCGGGGGTGATGGGGTGATTTTCGCCTTGCCAGGGCAAAAGGGCAGCGACTACACCATGCGGATCTTTAATTCCGACGGCTCGGAGCCTGAGATGTGTGGCAACGGGATCCGCTGCTTGGCCCAGTTTATCGCCGCCCTAGAAACAGCAGATGGTCAGGCCCCTGGCGGTTCTAAGGCTTACACCATCGATACCTTGGCCGGGGTGATCACCCCTAAACTTCGCCCGGATGGCCAAATTACCGTTGATATGGGAGAGCCGATCCTATTGGCCGATCAGATTCCCACAACCTTGGCCGCCCCAGGGGAAAAGGTGGTAAGTGAATCGCTGCAAGTTGCTGACACCGATTGGTCTGTAACCTGCGTCAGCATGGGTAACCCCCACTGCATTACCTTTGTGGCGGATGTGGCCGCGATCGATTTGGCTCACCTCGGGCCACAGTTTGAGCATCACGCTGCCTTTCCCCAACGCATCAATACCGAGTTTATTGAGGTGGTGAGCCGGGACTATTTAAAAATGCGGGTCTGGGAACGGGGGGCTGGGGCGACCCTGGCCTGTGGCACCGGTGCCTGTGCTGCCCTGGTTGCAGGGGTCTTGACCGATCACTGCGATCGCAGCGCCACAGTGGAACTCCCCGGCGGCCCCCTCCACATTGAATGGTCACTGGCGGATAATCGGATTTATATGACCGGCCCAGCGCAACAGGTCTTCGCGGGTGAGATGGCCTAGGCTTTATGACCATTGTGCTCACCAATGACGATGGCATCGAAGCCCCTGGCATCCGCGCCTTACAAGCCGCGTTGCCCCACCATACGACTGCCATTGTGGCCCCCGATCAGCCCCTGTCGGGGTGCAGCCATCAAATCAACCGAGGCGGCCCCATTGCCATTGATCCCCGCAGTGTGGGGGAATATGCCATTGGGGGCACCCCCGCCGACTGTACCCGAGTCGCCCTGAGCTACCTGTATCCAGAGGCGCGCTGGGTGCTATCGGGGATTAACGCTGGGGGAAACTTAGGGGCCGATGTCCATGTTTCTGGAACCGTTGCGGCGGTGCGAGAGGCAACCCTGCTGCGGGTGCCAGGGATTGCCCTATCTCAATATCGGCATAACCACCAACCCATTGACTGGGGGATGGCAACCCGCTTGACAGCAAAGGTATTGGGCAAGCTGATGCAGCGGACTCCCCAGCCGGGGCGGTTTTGGAATGTGAATTTACCCCATGTCAGCCCGGATGATCCCGAACCTGAAATGATGGAATGCCCAGCCTGCACCCAGCCCCTACCCACAGAATTTACAGTGATCGCTGGGCAGTTCCAATATGTGGGGGCCTATGGGCAGCGCCAACGGGATCCCGGTGCCGATGTGGATGTGTGTTTTTCGGGGCACATCAGCATCAGCGAATGGTGCCTTTGGTAAGGGCGCTTCTCAGCCTGAAAAACAAATCAGCCCTTTGCCCTAAGCGGTTAATGCGTTGAAAAAACGAGGCTGCATTTGCCCTGCTGCTTGTTTGAGCGGGCAATCGCCTTATTGCTCGCCATCAAAAGGCGTGTTGCCGAGGAGCGTCGCCACGGCGTTGTGCATCCCGGCCAACTCCGTATCCTGCTGAATCGCCTGTTCGTAGCGGCTAGCGGCATCAGTCTGCTCGGCTGCGGGGGGCACCAGGGTGCGGGCTTCATTCAAGAGTTGGTAGATTTGGTTGGGGGAAACCGGTTCTTTCGCCCACAGCACCTCATCCATTTGCACGATGAATTTAGAGATGGGGCGTAGCCAACCAAACCAATCATCACCAATCACGAGCTGAAAAAATTCCCCCTTCGACGCAATGGGGCCATGGATGCGCTCGTAGCGATCGCGTTCTGCTTCGAGCAACGCTTTATGAAATTTGAGGAGCAGGGGCCGGAGGGTTTTGAGCTTTTGATACGCAGGAATTGAAGGGGATTCTGGGGCAGCCATGCGTTCAGGTAACCATTACTGCCTCTATTTTGTCACATTTCGTTGCTAAACCCAGGGGAATCAATCGGGGGACTGTCCGGAGGGGCATTGGGGTTGGTGG
>CAYGVA010000098.1:0-14397 GCA_964353225.1 uncultured Leptolyngbya sp. | reverse complement strand
AGGCTAATGACAAAAATGACAACAAAGTTGACCTGCCGCATGGTGGTGAACTCCTCACATTATGGATAGGGGTGCCGGTTGACCCGTCGACAACGGAATAGGTCAGAGCCCCGATGAATTTTCCCATACTATATTTCTAAATTGGATGTCTAAATCGGCAATCCTCCCATTTCCGGTTATGGGTGCCCAAAGCGACCGGGAGAAACCGCCGCCATGAGGGGGGAGAATGGGCCTGCCACATCTGATTTGTCCGCAGCCCATTGGGCAAAGTGCATTGCCAAGCCCGGTACTAGGGCAAAGGGACTACTAAAGCCTGAAAAGAGGGACAATCCCGGTATTCCTGGGACGGGGCCAGCGAGGGGTAAGCCATCGCGACTAAATGCCACGGGGCAGGTGCGCCATTGTCCCGGCACCGCCCCCAGGGCAGGAACCAGGTGAGAAATCCCCTGGCGTAACTGCACTGTGCTGGCCGCTTCATCCAAGGGGGGGGGTAGGGCCGTATGGATGCGGCTAATTTGGCCCATGCGGATAACGCCATTGCGAAACTGAATACAGCCCACGTCCAGAATCGGGGGGGCTAGGGCCTGGTTAGGCTGCTCCCACTGGTGATCAAGGGTTGTTTGGCGGGTCTCAGCTTCTAGGTTGGTCCGGGTCAGGATCGCTGGCATCACTAAGGTGCGCAACTGTTGCGCCAGGGGCGGGGTTTCTAATATCTCCGCATGGGTAAAGTACACCGGTACCGTCAAACCAATTGTCTTGACCAGATCACGGGTAAAGCCCCCCGCCGCGATCGCCACTTGACCAGCAGCATAGGCTTGGGCGGGGGTGGTCACCCCGGTCACTTTGCCGCCAATTTTGACTAGGCCCGTAACTGGGGCAATGATGCGATGGCCGCCCAAGGCTTGCAATCCCTGGTTATAGGCCCTCACTAAGGCCATGGGGTTAACGTGTCCATGGCGAACCGTCAGGGCTCCGGCCATGGCTTGGGGATTGAGCTGCGGTTCGAGGGCGATCGCCTCATCCACCGAAATCGGTTGGGGCGGGTATTCCGTCGCGCTATAGGTCTGGGCCACGGTGGCCGGATCCGCCCCAGGGGGCACCGTCAGCAACAGGTCTAACTCCCGAAACTCAGTATCCACACCCGTTTCTGCCGCCAAGGCCAGATGTCGAGTCCGGCCTTCGCCACAAAGCTGCCGCGTCACATCGGTGGTCCCTGACCAGTAGGGAATGCCCCCATAGCTATAGCGGGTGGCGCTGGCAGGGCTATCACTGCGGTCTAACAACAGTACGGATAAGCCTTGAAGACTCAGCTCGTAGCTCAGGGCGGCCCCCGTCAGGCCATTGCCCACCACAATCCAATCAAACGTTTGCATGGCTCAGGCTGCTGTAGGGTTAGGGATGAATTTGTGACAGGATTATCCGCAGGCGATCGTAATCATCCTTTAGCAAAATATTGAGGGTGCGCCCAGCCTGCACCAGCCACGCCCGATCCAGGTTGCGCAGTTGGTACACCGAGCGAACCACTGCCCCGACTAATGCGTCTACCGGTGCAGCACCCATATCTAACAGGGTGCGCACAAAATCCAGGCTCTCGGTAAAGGCAATCACCGCCTCAGGGGAGCATTGATAAACGGCCTGATGCACCTGGGGTGGGCGGGGCGGCAAATGTTGGTAGTTGTGGTCCGCCTCGGTGCGATAGCCCACAATCGCTGCCCGAAATTCCGTCTTGAGCATGGCAAAGATCTGGGGTTGCTGCTCCCGTAGCTCAGCCAACGATAGCCCTAAAGCGGTGGCCCGATGGACAGAGTCTACCGGGCTGGTGGTGGCGTAGTACACCACGCCATAGATGGTGTTGCCAGAGGTCTCATCCACCGCCTGCACCCAACTGCCAAAGGGGGGCATTTGGGCAAAGTCCAAGGACTGGGGATCGAGGCACTGGGCCAAAAAATCGGTGGTCGCAGTCTCGACCACCTCGGCAATGTGATCGCTCTGGCGGGCAGGGGGAGCAAAGGGTAATCCCAGGGTCATGACCGGCCTCTACTTTTTGCCGCGACGGGATGTGTCAATCGTTTCAAGTTCCGATGCGTTGAAGGTGACCAGCTTGTCCCAGTTGCCCCCCTCAAACAAAACGGCAACCTTACCGTCTGATACCCGTTGTACTTGCCCTTGAAATCCGTAGTAGGTGTCATCTAAGTTGACAACCCGAACCGCTGTGCCTGGAAAGAGCATGATCTGGTGATGACCTTAAACACGTCCAATGTTCATTCTTTTAACACAAAACCCGTGTTTCACTGGGTTTAGACCCTTTACCCCTTTACTTTCCCACCCCTTCACCCAGGCAGCTATCCATCCCCTAGGGATCTTTAAACCGCAACCGATGGCGATAGTTGGCGACCGACTCGACGATTCCCAAGGCTATAAAATTTGACAGTAATGCCGATCGCCCATAGCTCAGCCAAGGCAAGGGAATACCCGTCACTGGCGCTAGGCCAATGGTCATGCTGATATTGACCATCACCTGGAAAAACAGCATCGACAAGACCCCCACCGCGAGCAAGGATCCAAAATTGTCTTTAGCATTTTGGGCGACAATCACCAATCGGAAAAAAATCAACCAGAAGGTTAATAACACTGCGATCGCCCCCACAAAACCCCACTCTTCCCCTACCGCCGAAAAAATGAAATCGGTATGCTGCTCCGGGATAAAACTGAGTTGGGTTTGGGTGCCCTGGTGCAACCCCCGCCCCAAAACCTTGCCTGCGCCAATGGCAATGCGGGATTGAATCAGGTGATAACCACCGCCGAGGGGATCGCGATCGGGATCTAAAAAGAGAATCAGCCGGTCTTTTTGATAATCCTTTAAAAAACCCCAAAACACCTCACCGAGCTTGCCAGAAACCAAATTAACAGCGGTGGCCAAAACCGTACCCACCAGTTGCCAGGGCAAACTCAGCCAAGCAACCACCCCCATCCCAAGGGACCAAATCAGCCAAACCGGCACTGAAAAGTGGTAGACAATGGCCGCCACCAAAGGGGAAACCATTAAAATCAGCCAGCCAGGATTAACGTTTGCCCAATAGAGCATCCCGACAGTGATGGCCCCAAACACTAGAGAGGTGCCCAAATCGGGCTGCACAAACACTAAGCTCCAAGGCACAGCGGCAACGGCTAAAGCCCGCAGCACCCCCCAAAGGGTGGAGGCATTCGGCGCACTCAACATGGCCGCCAAGGTAATGATGAGCCCCACCTTGGCAAATTCCGATGGCTGGACGTTAAAGCCAAAAAGGGTAATCCACCGCTGGGCACCGAGACCGCTGGTGCCAACAAAAATGACCGCCAGTAGGGAAACATTCACCACCCCATAAATCACCCACTGCCATTCCAGTAGATGCTCATAGCGAAGTCGGGCCAGCCCCAGCGCCACCCCTAGGCTCAAAAATCCCAGCACCAGATGATTCCAACCGTAAGCGGTCTGCTCGTGACTGAGCTGGGTGCTGGCAATCTGGACACTGGCAAACACCATTAACAGGGTGGGCAGGGCAAACAAAAGCCAGTCCACCTGCTGCCAGCCTCGCCACCAGCGTTTCCAACGGTTGCCGAGATAAAAAGATTGCATCATCAGGTCAACGCTGCCACCGAAATCTTGGCCGCCACGGTTTTAGCAATGGCATTCAGGGCTTGGGCCGAAGCGGACTCAGGTTGAGAGACCACGATGGGGATGCCTTGATCGCCCCCCTGGCGTACATCCATCTCTAGGGGCACTGCGCCGAGTAAGGGCACCTCTAGTTCAGCGGCGGCCTTTTCGCCGCCGCCCGAGCCAAAAATGTCGTATCGCTTGTCGGGCATATCTGGCGGAATAAAGTAGCTCATGTTTTCCACAATGCCTAAGACCGGCACTTGCAATTGTTGAAACATGCGGAGCCCCCGGCGGGCATCGGAGAGAGCGACGGCTTGGGGGGTGGTGACAATCACGGCCCCAGCCATGGGGACCGCCTGGGCGAGGGTCAGTTGCGCATCACCCGTGCCGGGGGGCAAGTCCACGACCAAATAATCGAGGTCTCCCCACTGCACTTGGTACAAAAACTGACGAATGACGCCATTGAGCATAGGACCCCGCCAGACCACCGGCTGGTCGCGGTCGATCAAGAAGCCCATGGAGACCATTTTGACCCCGTGGTTAAAGGCGGGCTCTAGGACCTCGCTGCCTTCTTCTTTCCCTGGGCGTACGGTGACGGAGGCCTCTGCCAAGCCCAACATGATGGGGGCGTTGGGACCATAAATATCCGCATCCAAGAGCCCTACCTTGGCCCCTGACTGGGCTAGCGCCACAGCAATGTTGACCGCCACGGTACTTTTGCCCACGCCCCCTTTACCACTGGAGACGGCCAGAATATTTTTGACGCCGCCGATGCCTTGGCGATCGGGCAAGGGCTTTTGCTGGGGGATCTCGGCGGTGACCGTGACGTCTACCGATGCCACCCCCGGTAACTGTCGCACGGCTTTCTCACAGTCCTCAACGATGAACTCCCGGAGCGGGCAGGCGGGGGTGGTCAGGACGAGGGTGAACCGTACTGCCCCATCCGTCACCTCTACGTTTCGAATCATATTGAGGTCAACTAGGCTCTTTTGGAGTTCTGGATCCTGCACAGGACGCAGCACATCCAAAATTGACGGGGCATCTAGGGTAAGGGTCATAGGGATTTAAATCACAAGCAGTGAAAGACGGTTCGCCAGATTCTTTAGGTCAACGGGAATCCGACAGCTCGATCAATTTTAGCGGTTGATCTGGCTCCCTCAATGCTGACTACCACGCCTCATAACTAGAGCGCTGGGGTGGCAGTGCTGTTTGGGTGGTCTGTTCGGCAGCAGCGGCGATCGCCGCCGCCACTTGAGCGGCATAGGGCTTGATCAAAGACCAGACCAAGGGCGACAACCAGCCCCTAAGGATGATGGAATAAGATACCTGGGTGCCCCACATGGTGGACTCCAGCTTGTAAATCACCCGTTCTTCAAGACCCGGTATCGGAAATAAGCGAATGCTTAAAAGCTCCTCCGGCAGGACCCGCTCCACAAAGGTAGTCACCGGAATCGGTAGCCATCGAGGCATGACCCGATAGATTAATCCGGGCTTAATGACCAGCCCCCTCGGCACATTCGTGCTGGTAATCAGGGGATGCCAGGACATGTCTGCCAAGTTAATGAGGGTTTGCCAGAGGGTTTCAATGGGGGCCGTGCTGAGGGTTTGGTACTGGCGCTCAAGCTGGCGCGTCGGTTCCAACTGATGGAGCCACCCCCGGCAGCTTTGGGCAGTTTTTAAAAGCCGTTTTAACCAGGGGGAGATCATATCTGTAGGGACGCCGTATGGCACCGTTCCAAATCGTTAACTGTCGTTGTGCTCAAGTTGTCTAAAACCACCGATGTTTTCCAATTATTGGGGATTCACGACGAATCTATCTGGGGTAGCTGGAAGATGGTTGGGTCGCTTAGCAACAACACCATCTCCTGGGGAAGGGTTAAGTCAGCATGACACCGATCAATTGAACGCCTTCCTCGATAGCCAGGGGGCTGTTGCAAAAGTCAAGTTTTCTCAATATGGAGAAATGTTTTTGGAGGTGCAATCTGGGGCTTGATTCACGGTAGGCTCGTCAATACTATTTTTCCGGAATCTGCATAACCTTAGGCCGACTCTGCCATTCTTGCTATGACCTCTTCTGCACCTAAGCTCGACAGTCCCATCGCTGTATCTTCTCCGCCCCCCACTGACTCGCGGGAGCAGGTCAGTGATTTTATGAAGGGCATTCAAGATGAGATCTGTCAGGGGTTAGAGACGACCGATGGCACTGCTGAGTTTCGGCAGGATCAGTGGGAACGCCCTGAAGGGGGCGGCGGCCGCTCTCGGGTCATCAAGCAGGGCAATGTGTTTGAGCAGGGGGGGGTTAACTTTTCGGAAGTCTGGGGCAGCCAGCTCCCCCCATCGATTTTAGTGCAGCGCCCGGAAGCGGCGGGCCATGGGTTCTACGCCACCGGCACCTCGATGGTGCTTCACCCTCAAAACCCTTATATTCCGACAGTGCACCTCAACTATCGGTACTTTGAGGCGGGTCCCGTTTGGTGGTTTGGTGGGGGGATTGATTTGACGCCCTACTATCCCAACCTGGAAGACGTTCAGCATTTTCACCGCACCCTGAAGCAAGCCTGCGATCGCCACCACAAGGACTACTACCCCACCTTCAAACATTGGTGTGACGAGTATTTTTATCTCAAGCACCGCCAAGAGACGCGGGGGGTCGGGGGAATTTTCTTTGACTATCAAGATGGCCGCCCTGGCGATCTGTATCGGGGGCCAAACCAAGAGGGCATTGCCGCCCAGCATAGTCACCAGGTGGGTGAGGTCCCTCGCCGAAGCTGGGAGGAGATCTTTGGCTTTGTTCAGTCTTGCGGAAAAGCCTTTTTGCCCGCCTACCTACCCATGGTTGAGCGCCACCGCGCTAAGGAGTATGGCGATCGCGAGCGTGACTTTCAGCTTTACCGCCGGGGCCGATACGTCGAGTTCAACTTGGTCTATGACCGGGGCACGATTTTTGGTTTGCAAACCAATGGCCGCACCGAGTCCATCCTGATGTCATTGCCGCCCATGGTGCGCTGGGAATATGGCTACCAGCCGGAGCCTGGAACCCCTGAAGCCAAACTCTATGAGACCTTTTTGAAACCCCAAGACTGGTTAGGTCAATCCGCAATTCCTCGTGCTGCCGTTTGATTTGTACGGTAGGCTTAGGGCTCAGTTAGTGCGTCCACCTGAGTTGATTTATCCTCCCAACGATTTGGTCTTGTTGCTTTGGGCCTGAGCCTAAAGCCATGGGACTTCCAGTAGCGTGTCTGGGTAAGCTAGGAAAACGGCAATGCTGTTATTCTGGACGGGCGAAGCGCTTGCACGAGTCACTGCGCATATAGCGTTCCCCGTAACGGTTCCTGATGTAGATGAAAACGGTGGTGATTGGGTAAGCTTTGTGCATTGGTATTACAGCGTCACCCCAAAGCATTACTTAAGCTGGAGTTATCCAAAGATAGGAAGCTATGGATCAAAGAACGCACACAACGGACGATGGCAAACAAATCATCATCCTGACTCCCACGGGGCGTTTGGATATCACCACAGCCTGGCAGTTTCGCTTGAAACTCCAAGAATGCATTTCTCGGGTTAGCCCCCATGTCGTGGTCAATCTCAGCCAAGTGAACTTTATTGATAGTTCAGGGTTAACCTCCCTGGTTGCTGGCATGCGAGATGCAGATAAAGTTAAGGGCAGTTTCCGCATTTGTAATGTCCATCCTGAAGCTAAATTGGTGTTTGAAGTAACCATGATGGACTCAGTGTTTGAGATTTTTGAAACGGAATCGGAGGCCCTTGAAGGGGTACCTCGGCGGGTTGCGAGTTAGACCATAGGTATGTCCCCCCACTCGGCTGGGGGTTCAATTCCCCTGCTTCGCTTTGGGTCGGTTTTGGCAATAGGGTTGAGTGCTTCAGCCCCATTGGGCTTAGCGAGGGCACTAAATTATCGGCTGGGTCGGCATTAAAGCTGTTCGTGAGCCATTTGTGTCTGGGCCATAGCTTTACTGAGGAGCGCAGGGTCTTTGGAGAAAAGCTGAAATTTAGGTGGGTTGGTGAGAATCCGTTCAATTCTTAAATGTCAACTTGGCAAAGGGTCTGCTTCGCGACACAATAAAGTACTGTCCTTCTAAATACTTTTCCGTGAGCAACGTCCCGACCGTCTCTGATACCAAGCGCGCCTTCTATAACCACCATACTCGTCCCATTTCATCGGTTTACCGCCGGGTGATAGAGGAGTTGCTGGTAGAGATGCATCTGCTCCGGGTAAATCAAGATTTTACTTACGATGCTATTTACGCCTTAGGCATTGTGACTATTTTCGATCGCTTTATGGATGGATACCGTCCTGAAGCGGATCGAGAGGCCATTTTTACGGCCCTTTGTCAGGCCGCAGACAGTACCGCTGAGCAGTACCGACAAGATGCCCAGCACCTGCTGGGAAGCCTAGACGGTATGACCCTAGAGGCACTCAAAGGGTTGATAACCGAACCATCGAACCAAACTGGTGCCCTCAAGGACATGTTTGCAGGCTTAAATGAGCGCGATAGCTTCAAATATAGTCGGGCCTTTGGCATTGGTTTATACACCCTCCTGGAAACCGTAGATGGTGATGTGGTTAATGATAAGGATGCATTAACTGCGTTTATTCAAACCACTGCCGATGCGCTGCCGCTTTCCTTTGACAAGCTCCAGAAAGATTTGGAACTTTACCGCAGCAATTTGGACAAAATGGCTCAGGCTCAAGTCATGATGGCCGATATTTTGGCTGCCGATCGCAAGAAGCGAGAGGAGCGAGCCCAAGCTAAAGCCGCCGCCGATGCCCCCAAGGCGGAGTCAACAGCGGATGTAACTGAGGCATCGACCGGGGAAACGCCCCCAGAAGAACCTAGCGATTCGGAATAGGGGATGTCAGAGGATTGGCTGGCTTTTTTCGCAGGGGTCGCCCTATTGGTGAGTTATTTGCTGTGGTCGGCAGCGACTGAAATGGGCACTCGGTGGCCCTGGCCTCAGCAGGACGATTAAAGGGGCCGCATGTTGCATTGGCTCTGGCGGTTGCTTTATCTTGCCACTGCCTACAAGGCTAAGTTGCTGTGCTCTGGTGTGTTTGTCTCGCAGCGATCGCCCCATGCTCTCCTCAGCCAAGATTTGGCGGTAGATAATCTGTGTTTTCTGCGGGCCATCCACACCACCATTGACCCTCAGGCCAAAACCGTCACCGCATCGATTTTTGGCCTCGCTCGTCGCACCGCCCTCTACCGACCTGGTCTGGGCAGCACCTTAGTTATCGACACCACGGTTGAAGCCCTTCACAATCAAGTCGAAAAGTTTACCGTTCCCCTGTTCCCTGGCTCCCTAGCTTTTCCCATCCGTAACCTCTCGCAGGAACAATCCACCGCGCTCCAATCCACCGTCCTTGACCCAGCCTTTAGCGAACCTAACCGTCGCCGTCGCCAACGCACCCGTGCGGTAGTGATCGCCCAAGGGGGAGACATCATTGCGGAGCGCTATGCCCCTGGCTTTAATGCCACAATGCCCTTGTTGGGTTGGTCAATGACTAAGAGCGTGATCCATGCCCTAGTGGGGATCTTGGTCCATGGCGGGAAACTAACCCTGGATCAGTGCGCGCTCCTCCCGGAATGGGACCAACCCGACGATCCTCGGCGGGCCATCACCCTAGACCAGCTATTGCGGATGCGGAGCGGGCTACGGTTTTCAGAGGTGTATTCCGACCCGCGTTCTGATGCCACCACCATGTTATTTCAGCGGGGGGATGCCGCCGCCTACGCCGCTCGACTGCCCCGCGCAGATCCAGGCGTTTGGTCCTACGCCAGCGGCACCACCAATATTCTTTGCCGCATCATCCGCCATGCCCTCGGCGGCAGCTTGGCCGATTACTTTGCCTTCCCTCGGGTTGCGCTGTTTGAGCCCTTGGGCATGACTAGCGCCATGCTGGAGCCGGATGCAGCGGGCACCTTTACGGGCTCATCATTTATGTACGCCACTGCCCGAGACTGGGTAAGGTTTGGGCAGTTATATGGGCAAGGCGGATGGTGGCAAGGGCAGCAGATATTACCGGCGCAGTGGGTCAATGACGCCATGACCCCCAGTGATCCGGCCCAGCGTTACGGGGCGCATTTTTGGCGACAGGTGCCTTTTTCCTTTGCTTCTCAACGGGTCCCGAGACCGGTGCTGCCGCCCGATACGTTGATGGCGTCGGGATACCAAGGCCAAATCCTGACGATTATCCCATCGCTGCAACTGGTGGTGGTGAGGTTGGGGTTATCTCAACGCAACCACAGTTGGGACCATGGGCAGTTTATGGCAGCCCTGGTGCAGACCCTGGCCCCGACCAATCCTGGCGCAACAGGCCATAGAGATTGATATCTTTAAACGCGCCATCCTTGCGGGTGTGCTGACGGCGGCAGCCCTCGTAGGCCATGCCCAGCTTCACCATTACCCGTCCTGAGGCAGGGTTGTCGGTGTAGTGGGTGCCCTGGATGCGGTTGAGATTCAGGTCTTCAAAGCCGTACTCAATAACCCGCTGCGCTGCTTCCGTGCAATAGCCCCGGCCCCAAAACGGAACCCCAATCCAATAACCCATTTCTGCCAATTGAAATTCTGGTGTCAGCATCAATCCAATGGAACCGCAGAGGCGGTGATCGGTTTGGAGAATCGCAAATATAACGGCTTTTCCAGCGGTGAACTGCTCAGGGTGGGTGCGAATCCAGGTCTTTGCTATGCCGTCAGGGAAGGGTGAGGAATGCTGAGGGTGCTAGCCGCAACGGCTCGGTTACCCGCCAGGTGTTGGACGGCTGGGGCATCGGCGAGGGTAAAGGGGCGCAGGATCAGTCTTGTGGTTTGCAGGGTGGGTGGGGGCATCGCCATGGGGTTACCTGGCCGCTTCGGGCTGGGAGATCACCAACATTTGATTGCCACCCCGTTGGAACTCGTAGATGACGTGCTCAATGCGGGGGCTGTAGCCTTGGCGGCTCAGGGTGCGAAGGACGGGGTCTAAATGGCGGGAGGGTTGGCTCCCTAGTTCTAGCAACGGGAAGATGCGCACCTCTGTGGCCACCCGACACAGCTCTTGGAGGGCGGCGAGGTGAAAGTCATAATCGAGCTGGGGGCTATAGAGAAAGAGCAGGTGGGAGCAGAGGGCTAAGTCGAACCGGCGATCGCTAAAGGGCAATCCGGGCAAACGACCGGTAACGTAGCGCCCCTGGGCTTGGCCGATCGCAAAATCCTTTAGAAACATCTCCATGGCGGCCAGCCGTTCTTGGCCGAGGTGTTCGGGATTTTGGAAGCGATCCCACACAAACTCGGCTTGGTTTTGGTGGACCTTGGCAATGACTTCGTTGTAGGTGGCGGTGATGCGATCACGAATTCCCGCTGCGGTGCATTGATAAATCGGATCGACGGAGATAATCCGCCCCCCTTGCTGGGTCAACACACTGTTAAAGGCGGCGGGACCATCGCCACAGCCGAGGATCGATTTTTGTAGATCCACGGCTGTGAGGCTAAACATGGCCTTGTATTCGGCAAAGGAGCGGCCCCAGGGCACGACTGTCTCAAGGGAAAACGCCATGGGTTATGCGGATTCAATCATTGGAATTTACGACTATAGCGCTGGCGATGGTGCTGAGGATACCGATCGCACCAGCGGCTCAAAGATAGCCGCATTGACCGCGTGGTTACTCACCAGGGTGGGGTAGGGGCGATCGCGGTAATTGGCCCCCACCGACAGGGGAAACGGCTCCTGTCCATCCAACGGCGTCCACACCGCTCCGGCTGCCTGCAAAATTGGCCACACTCCGGCGATATCCCAGATTTTTGGGGTGGCTTCCACGCTGCCCACCGCATAGCCCGCCGCCACCAACAGCAAATTGTAAGAGGCCACCCCCAGCATCCGCACCTTGCAAGGAAAGGGCTTTTGCAACACCTGTAGGCTACGGGCACAGAGGCTAAAAAATTGATTTTTGGCCGGGGCATCGGGGCGGATGCGGATGGGCTGGCCATTCAAGAAGGCTCCGGCAGGCATCTCTAAACCGCTCTCCCCTGGCCAATAGCCATGGAAATGTTGGCCTAGATTGGGCATATACACATAGCCATAAACCGGCGTACCCCGATAAAACAGCCCCAGGGAAATGCCCCACAGGGGAATCCCCCGAGTGAAGTTGGTGGTGCCATCAATGGGGTCGATAATCCAGCACCAGTCGTTGTCTGGAAACACATGGCTGGTCTCCTCGCTCAGCACCCCGTGGTCAGGAAAGGTTTCCCGAATCGCTGCCGTCAGGGTGTCGTCAGACCATTGATCAAAAGCCGTCACCAGACTGCCGTCCCATTTTTCTTCGGCCTGGGCCTTGCCAAATGCCGTCAGCAACCGCTCCCCCACCGCCGTGGATTGGCGGCGGGAAAATGTCAGTACCGAGTCCCAAAAATCAGTCATGGTTAGTCTAAATCCAGTTCCATTACGGTTGCGATCGCTTTAGCTGAGTCGGTTTTAAAGGTGCGCACATTCACCCGCGTCAGCAGCCCAAAGGCCAACACCATGCCCACCGACTGGCAGGCAAACACCAGCCCAAAGGCCCAAAAACTCTCCCCAAACCAGTAGCGCCCCCCATCCAAGAGGGCTCCCCCCAGCACCGTGGCGCTGGCCTGGGCCATGGCTTGGGAGAGGCCCCAAGCCCCAATGAAGGTGCCGGCGGTTTCGGCAGCGGTAAGATCCAGCATCAGACTCACGGCACTATTGGTCAAAATGCCCGAGGCCAATCCAAACAACATCACTGCACTGCGCAGCATTGTGGGGTCGGCGGTGGCCCCCGATAAAATAATCAGCCCAAAGCAACCGGCATTAAACAGGCAGCCCAGCATCGCCGTCCGCCGCTTCCCCAACCGGGGCACGATCAAAAATCCGGCCAAGGCAATGCCCGCCAAAATGCCATAGCCCCAGAACTGGTTGAGTCCGGCACTTTCGCCAATGGTGAGGCCAAATACTTCGCGGGCATAGGGCTCTAGCACTGGCTGCTGCAAAAACAAGCTGATAGTCATCACCAGCAAAAACACAAAGAAAATCCCGGTCTGGCGGGAGGCGGTGAGCACCTGCAAGGCTTGCTTAAAGGTGATTTGGTCGTCGCGACCGGTCAAATTAGAGCGACTGCCAAACTGGGAATAGCGCTTTTCGATTCCAAAGGTGGCGGTGATCCCCAGTGCCACCACCGCCAGGGGAAAGATGATGAAAAGCTGGGTAATCGAGGCTTGCAGGGTGTCAGGGCTCATCCCCTCTAGCATTTTCTCCCCGGCGATCGCCCCCGCTACAATCCCCACCATCAGCATCGCCCAAACAATCCCCACCAATTGGGAGCGGTTGTCTTCATCAGAGACATCTACCAATAGGGCTGCAAAGGGGGTGGAGCTGGCGCTGAGGCAAAGACCGTAGAGGGCTAAGGTCCCGGCTAAAACCCCCAGCCAACCGTAGGTGACGAGGGTCCAACCAGTTGCAGCACTGGCCCCCAGGGGCCACACCACCTGAATCGCGATGAATAAACAGATTGCCTGCAACCCCAGCCCCACCCACACATAGCCGGTGCGGTGATAGCCCCAAAAGGGCTTGGCGTCAGACATTTGCCCAAACCACAGCCGAGCCGGGGCCACGAACTGATACATGGCGATCGCCCCAGACGCCAACAGTGCCGGGATTTTGAGTTCAGAAATCAAAACTTGGTTGAGGATGCCTAGGGTGAGGATCGACAAAAGCCCCAACCCCATCTGAAACAGCCCCAATCGGAACATGGTGAACAGATTCAACCGAGGCGGGGCAGGTTTGATAAGAGCAACACCGGAGGCGGACATGGGATTACAACACCGAAAAAACGTTAGCGCAGCTAGCCATTGAGGAACCGATATTCAATCCGTCTTGACGACTGGGTCAACGGTTAACTCACCCATCAAAACCGAGCAATCAAAATCCACACCCTTTAAAGGCAAGACTGGTCCCTCACAGCATAAAACCCTAAGGAGCGTGACGACTAAAGAATGCTAACTGCGCCACACTGCCAAGCCCTAGGCACAATAGAGCTATTGGTTTAAGGTCACCCCATGCTGCTGCGCCTATTACTCGCCCCGATCACCGGCCCCTTCACTGGGGTGACCTGGATTGCCGAAAAGATCTTGGAGCAGACCGAGGGGGAAACCGATGAGTTGGAGGTTCTGCAAAAGCGTTTGCTCACCCTGCAACTGGCCTTCGACATGGGCGATGTCGAAGAAGAAGCCTTTGAAGTTGAAGAGGAGGAGCTGCTGTTAGCCATTGACGCGATTCAGCAACAGCGGGAGCAAGATGAGGCTTAGGGATCGATCACCATGGCATTTCACCGGCCCAGGTTGGGCATGGCTCCAAATCTAGCGGCGGCGGGGCTGGCGGATGAGGAGATCGTGGCGTTAGAGCGTCGCTAACTAAAATACCGGCTGTCGGGCGAATGGACTGACAAAACAGCCTGCCATCCGATCCTGCCTGGGGTCAGGCGACCTACCGAATTTTGAATGTCTGTCGTGAGCAGGTGGTCAGTTCTCTTTCGTAGCTCCAGCCGGTATTAGGGTGTTTCTTTCTTGCAATGGGGCTGATTTCTAACTAAGTAAGATCGCTAACCTTGTAGAGTGTGTTGCTATCCAGCAAATGCACCGACCCATTCATCCCAAAACACCCAATTTCCAACGATCGACGACCCGGTATTGCAGGCGGTACCGACCTCACTACCCGTAAGCGTCCCTGGTACTACGCTGGCTGAGCGAAGTCG
>CAYGVA010000097.1:0-14428 GCA_964353225.1 uncultured Leptolyngbya sp. | reverse complement strand
AGCCCAAGGGGCATTCAAGAAAGGGAGAGCAATGGGAAGAGGGCCATTCCGGACCTTATTTCGATTTAGTTCGCATTCCTGAGGCTGGCTGGCATGCACAAAATTGGGCTGCGCTATAGTGGCCAAGGCATTATTGGTGATCATGAACAACAGCGGTTCTCAAACTTGCCCCGTTTGCAACGTTTCCATTACGGGTGATGGGCAAGTAAACTTTTCCACTGGCAATCCTGGCACTCGGGCACGACTCTACGCTCGGGTGTGTCAGTACAATCAACAGCCAGGCTGCATTAATCAAGATCCCGAGCTTGTCGGTAATATCACCCGTAAAGATGGCTTTGAGCAAGGGCAGGATATCTCATGGCCTACATCACCCGCTAGCCCAACCGGGTAGAGTTCAGTTAAGCCCTACCCTGCTTTATCATCAGCATGGTTCAATCACTCTGAGCGGCTGCTTGAAAAGGGGCAACCCAGATTTAAAAGTAGACCCGAGGTCCTCTTATCAACCCAGCGCATTGATGGCAACAGGGCTAACTTCAGAGGGGGGCACCGCTGCCGGAGTAACCCGGTCAAATACAGAGGTCGCCATACAGCAAGCTAACCAAGCGCCTTGCACAGGGGCACCTAGACGTTGGCAGTCGCCGCCTTGACGACCGAGGCCCTGATAGTACTGGCAAAATTGGCACTGCATGTTATTTCCTTAATGCTTTTGCAACACGGCTGAGGTCAAGTCAAACCCGAGCTGGACCCTGTCTTCAGTATTGGGGATACATCTGAATGGTTACAAAATCCGGTTGATAGCGATATCAAAGTTGACCAATAGCGTAACGAACGGTTGCTAATAGCAAAGCTTTGTACCGCCCTAGCCCTAACGCAGTGATGTTGGCGCAACTAAAAGCCCCGATGGCAATAAGCAGGTATCAAAAGGGAGGTGGCGCTGGTGTTGCCCTAGGTGGAATAGCTAGGGGCCATTAAAATGGAAATCTCTGAATCCACTTTGACTCGCCCTCGTAAAGTGGCTCGCAATAGTCGATCAATCGAGCGCCGCTCATCTTCAGTCAAGCTATCTTCGTGGAGTAAATTGGCCAATAGCCCGTACCGATCGGCCAAGGTAAGGCGGCCGTGGTCACTGACTTGAGCAAAAAGTTCCGCCAGGGCAAACTTCAGCGGGCACAGCTCCAGCATGGCTAACGAACTCCTCGGGACTTCATCATTACTTCACAACTATCGTCGCTCAAAAGTTATTAGCCTGTGACAGCTTTTTCCCAGCTAGGTGATATTAATCACAACAGCTCTCGGTCTACGGGCCTGCACAGCCCCAGCAGCGACTAGATAAAGTGTTGTTTAATCTGTTCGATATAGGCAGTGATTGTGATTATGGAATTTGCCCATTCTCGAATTGAGCCCTATCTATCGACCATCGAGCAATTACCAGTAGGTAGACCCCTGTTAAAGCATGATTTGCTCATCCCAGAGTTACGGCTGCATCAGTCTAGCAACCTAGAAATCTATTACGTTCCCTTTGACTACTGGAAACCTAAGGCCAAACTGTTGATCGTCGGCATTACGCCGGGATGGACTCAAATGGAATTGGCCTATCGGTCATTGGTGACTGCGATCTCCCAGAACAAATCTTGGCCTGAACGGTATGTCACAGTAGAGCAGTCAGCTAGCTTTGCAGGTGCGATGCGGACTAATCTCATTACGATGCTGAATGCTCTTGGGATTCCTAAACATCTAGGGTTGTCATCGAGCGAGCCCTTATTTGGGGAGAGTCACTACCTAGTCAATACCACCTCCGTGATTCGATATGCGGTCTTTGTAGATGGCAAGAACTACACGGGAAGTCAGCCCAAGCTGCTAAAGCACCCTGAACTGTTGAACTACGTCGAAGGGGTATTTGCAGAAGAGTTGCGGCAAGTACCGGATGCACTGATCATTCCCCAAGGTAGGTCAGTACAGGCGGTATTGGAGCGCTGGATTCAGGCGGGTGAGTTAGACCGAGATCGTTGTCTGTTGCATTTTCCCCATGCTTCGGGAGCTAACGGTCATCGGCAAAAGTTCTTTGATGCAGCTAAGGCAAAGATGCGGATTCAGGTT
This sequence comes from uncultured Leptolyngbya sp., assembly GCA_964353225.1. Classification (GTDB taxonomy): domain Bacteria; phylum Cyanobacteriota; class Cyanobacteriia; order Phormidesmidales; family Phormidesmidaceae; genus PCC-6406. Next base: position 12,331 of record CAYGVA010000097.1, on the reverse strand, counting down.
GAGAATTGGTTTCAGGTCCCGTCAGCAGCGCTTGGCTAAAGTTGTGGCCTCCCTGTTCGAGGCCATCGGTGATTAAGATCTAACTCCGCACTCAAATCTGTTGGAGAAAGTTTTTACGGGTTGTTTCAGGTTTTGGGGTAAATCAGCACTGTCACCAACAAAAAGCCGACCCCTGAAATTCAGGGGTCGGCTGCGTTTATTTATCGATGAGTCTGGCCCTAGTCTAAATAGCCCATCAAAACAGAAGGAGCCGGATCAACCACATCATTGGGGGCAATAGGGCGGTGGTTGGGCAAGAAATCGAGGTCTGAAATCGGCAAGGTGTTTACCGCTACGGGGCGATGCCCTGGGAGCAGATCGGTGGAAAACACTTCCATGGTGTCAGCCATGATCGGACGACTGCCAGCAGAATGGAGGGTACCCACCACATGAAACTCATTCAAACCAATGGGACGATGGTTCGGCAAGGAGTCTGTGGAAACGATGCGGGTCTGATCGCTGAGAACAAACACAGTTCCCTTCTCCTCCTCAGCCTTGACAATGGGGCTTTTACTCTGACGGCGAGTCGTTTTACGGGCTGTCGTACCCGTCTTAGCCGTTTCCACCTTCGCATCCGCCTGACTATCAGCGGCTTCATTCGTAATGGTCATGTCGGTCAACCTCTCTCGGTTCAGCGCTTAATTCTCTCGCCCGTCTGCACAGCCTTGAATCCTAAGAACCCCTGGCTAGCATCTCTAGAACAACGGACAATCCTTAAGCAAATATTATAAGGTAAAACTTTTACCGACTTGCTTTACGAAAGATTATGCTTCCCATAACAATCTGATACCTTTGCCCCGTCATCGTTTCTATGGTTTCGATGCTGCTACATGGGTCGGGGGTATCGCGCCAGTATCAACGGTTTTGAGAGAATACGCTACACTATGGGTAACTAGCGCGGGGCTGTAACGGTTTCGACGTTTTGACGAAAGTCATTCTGTGATACAGGTCGAGAGGGAGTCTACTCTCGTTAATCCAGGCTCAAAAACAACGTAAATGCGAACAACATCGTTCCTTTTGCTCGTAAAGCTGCACCTGTTGCCGCTTAATTAGAAACTCTCTAGCGAGCGTCTATAGTCTGACTCCGTTAAGGATTATGGACAAAACCCCAACGGAATGCTTCAACGGGCTTCCTCGATAGGCCCGTTGACTAAGACTTTATCGAGGCATCCTACCGTTAGGGATTAAGTAACGGTTCCCGCCCTGAGGATTAGAGGGGCTAAACCTGTGAACGAATGGAATGTTAATACTCAAGGCGGACACGGGTTCGACTCCCGTCAGCTCCATTCATAAACTTTTTTGTGCTTTTTTGAATATTTTTCTGGGTGGCGTTCCTGGATCGTGATTCACGATTTTCGTGTGTCTATACTTGGGGTGAAGCGTTGGATGTTGTTGGTCAGCTTGGCGCTGTTCAACACTTCGATGCCAGCATCTTTGGGCTGATGACCTGTGAGCACCTCTCCATATAAAAACAACGGCTTTCCCCTGTGGAAGTACCTTACGCAACCCGTGTTTAGTCAGTACTATGTCACGCGTTTAAATCCTTGGCAATTCTGGCGAAGATACCGTATCCAATACCTAGAACGCTGTCTGGAAAAGGAATGCCAGCCGGGAGAGTACTTTAATTCTTGATAATTAATCCTGGCTTTATCTTGATTAGAATCTTGAAAACAACGCTGCACTTAATCTGAAAAATTGGGTGCAGCGTTGTTTCTTTTGAGCACTTATTGCGGGACAGCAAGGGAAATGTTAATCAAGTTAGATGGCTTGCATTCTGCGGCATTTAACCGTGCTCTTGGTCATCATTTCTTGATATTTCATCATTCCTTCATGAACGACCGGAATGGGTCTTGCCTGTCGTCTATGGGGCTCAGTCCTGAAATTGCTGCTCGTAGAAGTAGGCGTAGCGATCGCCCTTCGCCAGCAATTCCGTATGGGTACCCGCCTCAACAATTTCACCGCGATCCAGGACGATGATGCGATCGGCGCTGCGGACGGTGGCGAGGCGGTGGGCAATGATGAAGGCAGTGCGATCGCCCATCAATCGTTCCAGCGCTTCTTGCACCAACTTCTCGGATTCAGAATCAAGAGCAGAGGTGGCCTCATCCAGAATCAAGATGCGGGGATTCAGTAAGACCGCTCGGGCAATGGCAATACGCTGACGTTGCCCCCCCGAGAGGTTCACCCCCCGCTCCCCGACCCAAGAATGATAGCCCTGGGAAAATTGGCTAATAAAGTCATGGGCATTAGCTACCTTGGCAGCGGCTTCCACTGCCTCTAGATCAAAATCTTTTTGGCCAAAGGCAATGTTCTCGGCAATGGTGCCAGAAAAGAGCACCGTTTCCTGGGGGACAATCCCGATCTGCCGCCGCAGGCTCTTGAGGGTGACGGTGGTGATATCGACGCCATCCACCAGAATTTGCCCCCCCTGGGGATCGTAAAACCGGGGCAAAAGGTTCACCAAGGTGGTTTTACCCGCCCCCGAAGAGCCCACTAAAGCAATCTTTTCCCCCGGTTGCGCCATCAAACTCAACCGCTTCAGGATAGGCTCCCCCGGCTGGTAGCTAAAGGATACCTCCCGATATTCCACCTTGCCTGTGACCGCTGGCAGGGCGATCGCCTGGGCCTGCTCACGCACGGCGGGCTGAATCGCAAACAATTCGAAAATGCGATCGACCGATGCTTCAGCCTCTTTAAAGAGGTTGTAGTTCTCGGTGGTGTGGGTGACTGGGTCAATCAGTAAGAGGGCTGCAGCCATATAGCTACCGAAGGCTTCGCCGGTGAGGTTGTCAACGGCGATTTGCCAACTACCCACCATAAAGATGCACAGCACAATCAAGGCGTAGAGAAACCCCACCACGGGATACTGCACTGCCAGCAACCAGGCGGCTTGGTATCGGGCGCTGCGGTTGCGCTCGGACTCTTCGGTAAAACGCTCAATGGCGTAATCCTCGGCGGCAAAAGCCCGCACCAGCCGAATCCCGCTAAAGACCTCAGTGAGTTGGGATGAGAGGTCGGAAATGCGGTTTTGGCTGCGGTGGGAGTATTTCAGCATTTGCTCCCCAAACCAGCCCACCAACAGGGCTAAGGCCGGGACTAGGATGAAGGTGGCAATGGTGAGCTGCCAGTTGAGCCACAGCATATAGACCAGGATGACCAGCACCTGCAACATGCTGGGGACAAAGTCTTGGAAGAGTTTTTTAATGACTTCGCCGATGCGATCCACATCTTCGGTAAGGCGATAGACCAAGTCTCCGGTCTGGGATTTTTCGAAATAGGCGAGGCTGAGCCGTTGCAGGTGACTATAAATATGAATGCGTAATCGAAAGGCCGCTTGTAAGGCCGCCTTCGACATGAGGGAGTCTTGACCATACTGCGCCGTTTTATGGACGACGAACCCCAACATGGTGATGGCACCGATCTGGGCTAGCGCCCGCACTTGTCCCTGCACCAGGAGGGTAAACATGCGCCCGGCCAACCAGGCCAGCATGGGCCAAAAAGCGGTGAATACTAAGGTACAGAGCAGGGCATAGACAATGGTGCGCCACTGCTGTTTGATGTAGGGCTGGAGATTGAGGTAGTTAGAGCGCCGTGCCAAGGATTCGCCTCATGGGTCTGACTGTCCTACGCTATCAGTTTTGGGGTAAGGGTTGAATTTCTCTGGTTCAGGAGCCGTGGGGGATATTTTGTCTAGGGCGCACCCTAGGCCAAGGCGGCTATCTCAGGGGTGTTGTTGTTAAGGGGAAATGGGTCACGATGCCAACGGTTGTGGTTGCGACGGGAAATCCTGGCAAGTTAACGGAAATGAATGGATACCTGGCGGATTTGGGCTGGAAATTAGTGCTCAAGCCAGATCATCTTGATGTGGAGGAAACAGGCAGCACGTTTTTAGAGAATGCTCGCCTGAAGGCCAGTACGGTGGCGGTAGCCCTGGGCCAGTGGGCGATCGCCGATGACTCTGGCTTGGCCGTGGCGGCTCTAGACGGAGCCCCAGGGCTCTACTCGGCCCGCTACGGCACCAGTGATCAAGACCGGATTACGCAACTGCTCACGGCGCTGGGCGATACGGCCAACCGCGAGGCGATCTTTAGCTGCGCGATCGCCCTGGCCTGCCCCGACGGCACCATTGCATTAGAGACCGAGGGGCAGTGCCCAGGGACAATCACCCTCGCCCCCCGTGGCAGCGGTGGGTTTGGCTATGACCCGATTTTTTATGTGCCGACGGTGGGTAAAACCTTTGGAGAATTGTCCCCGGAGGAAAAGGATCGCCTTAGCCATCGAGGGGTGGCCTTTGCCCAGTTGTTGCCACAACTGAGATCGCTACAACTTGATTAAGCGGGGTTTACCATAGGCGAAACTGCTGCTTTGAGCTGGAACCCCATGGCGTCTTTTTCTGGGATGGTATCGACTGGTCTCGCGCTACTGCTGGGGCTCTTCGTTGCCCCTGCTCCTTTGACAGCCCAAACCCTGCCTCTCGATGAAGGTCTGACCTCGCTGAATTCTCCAGCAGGTCAACAACTGCTTCAGGAGAGCGAATCCCTGATCGACTACATTCCCCTAGCCAGCCAGTTTGTGACGCAGCAAAACCAAGCTTTTTGCGGTATTGCCAGTACGGTGATGGTGCTGAATGCTCTGGGCATCCCCGCACCAGAGGCCCCCGCGTGGGATCGCCAGTATTTCACCCAGGAGAATCTTTTTAACGAGGCCACCGAAGCGGTGATTGCGCGATCGCTCATCGAACGCCAAGGTCTCACCCTGGCGGAGCTGGCGGCGATTATCGGGAGTTACGCCGTAGAGGTAGAGGTGCTCTATGGCGGGGAGGTTACCCTAGCAGAATTCCGTGAAGCCGTTGCGACAAACCTGGCGGAGGGGGACAACTTTGTGGTGGTGAACTATCTGCGGCGGGCGATCGCTCAAGAAACAGGGGGGCATATTTCGCCCATCGCCGCCTACGATGCCGAGACCGACCAGTTCTTGATTTTGGATGTGTCCCGCTATAAGTATCCGCCCGTGTGGGTGGGGGCAGAGGCCCTATGGGCAGCAACAAATACAGTAGATAGCGTCTCGGATCGGACCCGAGGAATCGTTCTAGTCTCAGCTGTGGACTAATACTGTGCGGTGGTAACCGTCCCACACATTACGCTGGCTGAGCGGAGTCGAAGCCAGATCTCCCGAAAAAGTCCCCTATTCCCTGTGGGAAGGCAAAGCCCACGACTCCGCTCAGGGGACGGTTACGTGCGGTGTAAATCACTTGACCAATGTTCGGGGCCAACATTTTGAATTGGCATAAATGGCTGGCACCCCTTGATCTATTGATTACCTAGGATGGCTCCGCATACTGAATCCCGTAGAGCCAAAGAAGTACCTACAATCGGATAAACTTCGCCGCTCAACCCCCATTTAGATGGTGCTCAATAAATATTTTCAAGCGAGGTAATTGAAAATGCCGCGCTAGTTGCAGCACTTCTTGGGCAAAGGGGGCTAGGGTGGGTTCCGCTGCCGAGAGTGGTTCAGTCATTGCGATGACGCCCTGAATATCACCATCCTGCATCAGACATAATAATTTCTGGAGAATGTCATGGCTGGGAGAGATGATGACTTCGGGTTTCATCGCTTCTCCTATTTTTGTGCTGGAGTCTTTCTCCCCAGGTGTGTTGACATAAATCCACTCCACCTCTAAATGTTTTCCAATCACTTGAAGGAGTTCCCTAGCATCCACCGGTTTAGCTAAAAAATCATCTCCCCCTCGATCTAAGGCCATTTGCTGGTCGGTTTGAGCGACGGAGGCAGAGGACACAATCACTTTGGTTGGTTTGAGATCCTCAGCCATGCGCACCTGCTTTAAAAATTCAAAGCCATCCATCACCGGCATGACCAGGTCGAGAATCACGAGGTTCGGTGAGCTAGAGCGCAGGGTATCTAATCCCACTTGACCATTTTCGGCTTCAAGAACATTGAAATCCAGGGGCTCTAATAGGTTTTGTAAAACAGCTCGATTTTCCCAACGATCATCAATCACTAGAAGGGTGCGGCGATCCCCTTCATACCCAATGATGCGTTTCCCACCTGTCATCTCCTGTTGCTGAACCCAATCTTCAGCCAGGGGTAGCTCGACGGTGAAGCTGAATTCGCTCCCTTCGCCAAACTTGCTCTTTACTTGGATATCGCTGCCCATTAATTTCACAATCTGTTGACTAATCGCCAAACCAAGACCGGTGCCTTCGGCATGTTTTTGGCGATCGCCCACCTGCTCAAAGGTCTGAAACAGCTTGCCAATATCTTCCTCCGCAATGCCGACGCCAGTATCAATCACCTGAAACAAGAGGGTTGCATGGGTCTCTGACTGATCCAGTACATCGACTCGCAGGGTGACTGCACCAGAATCGGTGAATTTGATCGCGTTACCCAGTAGGTTAATCAGCACCTGTCGCAACCGCTTTTCATCCGCTTCAACGCCGTCCGGCAGGCGAGTACTGGGCTGGTAGATAAAGGCAATGCCCTTTTGGTCAGCCTTGATTTTGCACATTTCCACCACGCTTTGTATCAGTGAGGGAAAATACAGCGCTACCGGGACCAGTTCTAGCTTACGCGCTTCGATTTTGGAGAGATCCAAAATATCGTTAATCAGGGTCAACAAATGGGAGCCACATTGGTAAATAATGTTGATTCCTTTACGTTCTTTCTCAGCAAGTGCTGAGGTGCGATCCAAAATTTGGGCATAGCCCAAAATGCCATTCAAGGGAGTCCGTAGCTCATGGCTCATATTGGCTAAGAATTCACTTTTAGCTTCGTTAGCCTGATCCGCACGGAGTGTTGCCTCCTCAAGTTCTGCTGTGCGATCAACAACCCGTTGTTCTAGGGTGGAAAATGATTTCTGGAGCTGGTTGGTCATTTGCAAAAAAGAATGAGCCAGTAGTCTGATTTCATGGATGCTGGCATTTTGCTCAGTAGACAGCAGCAACGCCTTACCTTGCCACTCACCCTTCGCGAGCTGCTGGGTAGCAGTTGTCAAATAAGTAATAGGGGTAGAGAGGTTGTTGGAGACTCGTATTGACCAAACAATTACACCCCCAGCAACAATTCCCCCCAATAATAATAGACTGATCATCTGCCTATTAACTGGTTCTAAAAACAAGGCTTGAGGGCGAACAAAGACAACAGTCCAAGGATGAGTTTCAATGCGCCTTACAGCCCCAGCATAAAGTATTTTATTTTCATTGGTGAGATAGGTTGTGAACTGGGGCTCAGCACTATCAAGTGCCGCCTCAAAATCTGGCAAGTTGGTTGCCAGCGGAACATTAGATTGGGAGGGTAGCCTATATTTAGCTCTTAATTCTGACAGTTCTTCAGGGGTGAAAGAGACTAAAGCACGAAACAGATTTTCCGTAGGGCGGCCTTGATCAACTGGTGCTCCTTGAGCCAGACGAATGTGGTTTTCATCGAGCAAAATAGGGAAAGAGGCATCTCCCGCCAGATAGCTACTCTCTAGTGCCAACTGTTGCAAAATGGTCGCACTATGCCGACTGCGAAGTACACCAACAATATTTCCCGTTTCAGGATTGCGAATGGATTGACTAAAGTAAAAATAAGCCTGGTTGTCAATTGACGAAAATTCAATACCTGAAACAAAGGGTTCTCCTGTTTCTAGAGCCATCTTGAAATATGACCGCTCAGCCTCACTTTTCCCCTGCAACTGAGTATTTGTATCTAATATATTTTGACCATCTAGATCGAGTAAAGCATAAGATGAAATGAAGACAGGGTCTTTGTTTTGTAACGTTTCCAGGATTTTGAGGGTGTCTTGGCGATCTCTATCTGTAGCTATACCTTGGGACAATACATCAAGATAGGCAACCAGGCTGGGCAACTGTTTTTCTGTGGCAATAACCTCCAGGTTTGCCTGGAAAAAATTATCGATTTGAGCAGATGTTTGTGCTGCGGCTGACTCTAGGGATTGGCTCGCAGTTTCCAAAAAAGCCTTTCGGGTTACATATTGGTTCCATAGCGCTAGTGCCCCCATGGGAACCAGGGAAATCAACAGAAATGCTGAGAGAAGTTGTTGTCGTAACTTCTGTTTATTAACCCTTTTATTGGAAGAGTCAGTATTTTTTTGAAGCGACGGTTGTGTTGGAATGTGTAGATCTGTATTTTCCATAAGGTTTACCCTGCTGGGCGGGTGATTTTGCCTGGATTTTCAAATGATTGGTTGGGAAGACTAGAACGGTGAAATTTTTAAAGCGACTGCACGACCCTTTCGGCTTGCTTTGCCATTTCATCGACCGTCGTCCTGATCGTTTGTTGCTGAGTGACAAGCTTGCCCAGCTCCGTCGGAAAATCTACATTTGCTAACTGTACCCAGTTGGGTAAGTGGGGCTCTGTCCCCATCCGGTTGAGAATGGCATCAAGCACAACGTCCATATGTCGGGTTGTTTTAGGCGTCACCTGTGCTTGTTGCTTGGTAAAAGGATTGTCATACGTACTCTTGCGGATACCGCTAGATCCTGCTTCTAAACTGGCAATGAGGCTAATTTCAGGACTGGTAATCCACTGCAAAAACACCCAGGCCGCATCTATATTTTTGCTGTGGCGAGAGAGCATCAAACAACTGCCGCCCTGTGTGCTAATACCAGGTACTTCTCCAAAACTACACTCTGATGGAGAACGCAAGGCCACTTCTCTTGGGCAGGGGGCCGCTTCTGCCAGACCGACAATCTGGGAAACTTGAGGATCATCAAAGCCTGGAAAGAATTCACCCCAACTGATATAGATGCCAGCTTTGCCCTGCATGAAGGCATTGGCCTGTCCACTCCAGTCAGACACTCTGGATTTGGGGGCCATATATTTTCCCAACTCCATCATGTATTCAAATCCAGCCATCGCCTGATCATCATTAATCGTAGGTCTTTGATCTGCATCAAAAATCGAACCGCCAAAGGCCCATAGCCAAGCAGTCATATCTTTGGTGAGGGCATAGGAGCCAGGTTGCCATTGACCAACAGTGCCGGACATTTCAGGAGATTTTTCATCATGAATCGCTTTGACCACTTCTAAATACTCGGCCATAGTGGTGGGAACTTGTAGATCAAGTTCTTCTAAAATATCCCGGCGATACATCATGATCATGAGCGGAATATCGATGGGAATACCACCTAATTTGCCCTGGTAAGAGGCAACATTATCTAAAAGTGGTACCAGCAAATCGTCAAAGTTATACCCTGGATAGGCCAAGTCTGTCTTTTCTAATAAGGTCATTGGACTAAGGCTGTCATCAATAAACCGCCCAATCCAAGCCTGATCGACATAAAAAATATCGTGCGTGCCAGCCTGTCGAGCCGTATCCTGGGTAATGCGAGCCAAGACGCGATCAAGCGGCAAGAGGTCCCATTGCACTTGAATTCCGGTTGACGAAGTAAATCTCTCTTGCGTAACTTTCCAAATAGCTTGGCAAGAAGGGGTGTCTTCAGTGACAATACGTAGTGTTTTTCCTTGGAAAGATTTCCCTATTTCCTTGAGGAATTGTTGCTGATCATCGGTCAATAAATCACTCGTCTCGGGTATGGCAAATTGGGGCGAGTGACGTGACTGGGGTTGACTGCAGCTACTCAAAAAGCGAGCACTGCTGAATCCAAACCCTGCCAAGCTGGCAAAGCGCAAAAATTCTCGTCGCCCCATCTGCCTACGACGAAATTTTTTAACTGCGCTAGCCATCGCTAAGCGCTGTTGGTAATCGGTGAAATTCATAAGGATTTCTATTTTTAATGACAGAGTGATTCAGTATCAAAATCAGGATCACAGAAAAACCAAGGTGATTATTCACCTTGTCAAAAACTTCGCCAGGACCGTCTTTAATTTGGGAGCTCGATTTTGAATTTCGCGCCTTTACCTATTTGAGACTCTGCGCTGAGTTTTCCTTGATGTTTTTCTACAACAATTTCATGGGAGATAGCTAGTCCTAGGCCAGTCCCTTTGCCAGCTGGTTTAGTCGTAAATAACGGCTCAAATAGGTGTTGCTGAATCTCTTTAGGAACTCCCATACCGTTATCAGAAATGTGTATGGCAACGGTTTTATCGGGAGTCACCTCCGTTTCGATTTCGATTTTTGGGGTTGAATCCTGAAGTTTTCCTTTCGAAATTGCCTCGTCTAACGCATCAATGGAATTGGCCAAAAGGTTCATAAATACCTGATTCATTTGACCTGGGTAACAGGGCACTTCCGGTAACGGGTTATAGGACTTAATGACTTCGATTTTGGGGCGATCGCCCTTACCCTTCAGCCGATGTTGCAAGATCATCAGGGTCGTCTCTAAGCCATCCTGTAAATTCGCCGAGACTTTTGTTGCACTATCGGCACGGGCAAAGGTTCTTAGTGAGTGGGAGATGCCCTTAATGCGGTCAGTGCCAAGGGTAAAGGAATCAAGAATCTTGGCCATATCTGTCAGGGCAAATTCTAGGTCCACATCTTCAATAGCGTCTTCTAACTCAGGGGAGGGGTTGGGGTGCTCCTGTTGGTAGAGCGCCAGTACCTCAGTGACGCCAGCCAAATGTTCTTTGAGGGGCTGGATGTTGTTGGCAATAAAGCCCACTGGGTTATTGATCTCATGGGCAATACCCGCCACCATTTCACCCAAGCTAGAAAGCTTTTCTTGTTGCACCAATTGCACTTGGGCCTGTTGTAGGGCAGCGGTGCGCTCTTGTACCTGCGCTTCTAGTGAGTCAGTCAAACGCTTGAGCTGTAGATGGACGCGCATCCTGGCTAGCACTTCCTCTTGCTGAAACGGCTTGGAAATGTAATCTACCGCTCCCACCGCAAACCCCTTGGCCTTACTCTCAATGGCGGTGGCAGCAGTGGCAAAAATAACTGGGATCGCCTGGGTGTCGGGATTTTGTTTGAGGCGGTGGCAAACTTCGAATCCATCTATTCCTGGCATTTGCACATCTAGCAAGATCAGTTCCGGCTGACTGCGCTCAATTAAGTTCAGAGCACTGGTTCCGTCCATGGCCACCCGAAACCGAAATCCGGCGGTACTCAGCACCTCTGACAGCACGGATAAATTGGTGGGATTATCATCCACAATCAGGATGAAGCCAGGATCTGAGGGGGGTGCCATGTGCTCACCGGTAACAGTGTCGGTCATTATCAATAGGAGCCTAAGATGGTTGCTTAATAAAAACTGATGAATGAAGATATGACATTAAAATACCCACGCCATAATCCCCCTCAACAAAATGCTTGGACTTTTAGAGATCTTCTAGGGTGATTGAATGCTTCAGAAGTATCTGGCTCAATTAGTGTTCCGAAGCATAAATATAATCGGCAAATGTGACAATATCGTGAACATATGCACAAGTATTATTTCAATACAAATTATTCTCAAAGGCAGCTTTGGTCAACATATATGGCTTGTCACTGCTTCAATGCGGTTGCTAAGATTCGGGCTGTTTTTGGGGGACTCTCAGAACGCCGAGCTAGTCAATGTGTATATATACTGATTTCTTTTGCATTCACATAGGAATCTAAGTGCCTATTGCGCGAAATCACGGATTGTGCACCCAATAAATCGAATAATCAGCGATTGCTGAAACAATGACATTGTCATCGGGCTCAACTGCGTTCCTCTCATCCAATTGCGATCGCAGATCAAGTCGGAGCATATCTAAGGTGCCCGTTTGAAAAAGGACATGAATATCGCTTTGACCACAGAGCAGTGGTGATTGACCGTTTGGTTGCAAGGTGAATGATTAACCCTGGTGGTATTAAGGCAACCGCGTATTGCTATTCCAAGCTTCTTGGGGTAAAAAGGCCCGATCTTTAGGTAGGGGTGCCACCGGTTCTGTTAATTCAAATTTCCCTGACTGAATCCAGGTTTGCAGTGTCTCTGTGACTTGTCGGGCCAGATACACACTGGCCAGGGGAGCCGCCCGCACCTTCTGACCATTTAAGGTTACGTGCCCGGATTTGAGCTGGGCATAGCTCACTAAACCAAACGTGGGGCGTACCCGTCGGGGAATGGAGAAATCCATCACTGGGGCCACCAAATCCTTATCTTGCACGGCACAATGGGCGGCAATTGTCTCGTTTAGTAAGGGCAGAGCCACCCCTACCCCCAGCATCAGCGATGGGCCATAGCCACGGAAATAACACCCCCGCACCCATTGGGGCTGCATCTCCTTAGCATCACCGATCAAAGCCACCGTCGCGGCTGGACCGATCGGCGTCTGGTTGGGCAAGCGCTTTTGTAAGGGGAAATGCTGGGTGCCCTCCCAGGCAATATAGCCCACCCCACCCCCTAGA
>CAYGVA010000096.1:0-14576 GCA_964353225.1 uncultured Leptolyngbya sp. | reverse complement strand
TCCAAGACTGGGACCAGCTCACCCCGTCGCAATACCAAGCGCAAAAACAGGCCAAAGCCGCCCAGGTGATTGCCCATTTAGAAACGCTGTTCCCTGGCCTTGAAAACGCCATCGATCACTGCTCCATCGGCACCCCCCGTAGCCATCGCCGCTTTTTGGGGCGTCGGGACGGTACCTATGGCCCCATGCCCGTGGGGCAACTGCCTGGACTGCTGACCATGCCCTTTAACCGCACCGCCCTGCCAGGACTTTACTGCGTAGGTGACAGCACCTTTCCTGGGCAGGGGTTGAATGCGGTAGCCTTTTCGGGATTTGCCTGCGCCCACCGGATCGCCGCTGATTTGGGGGTGTAAGCCCAGCGGCGGCTAGATCACATCAGCAAAGGTGCGCTCCATGCGGCGGAAATACAAAATGCCCGTCACCAGCAGCACCGCCACTAGCAGCGATGACAGCAGAAACCCTGGCCAGTACAGCGTCACATCACCGCCGATGATGGCCCAGCGGAAGCCATCAATCACCCCCACCATGGGGTTGAGGGAGTAGAGCAGCCGCCATTGTTCGGGCACAATGCCACTGCTAAACCCCACCGGGGAAATGTATAGGCCAAACTGCACCAAGAACGGCACCACATAGCGAAAGTCCCGGTACTGAACGTTTAGTGCCGCCAGCCATAGCCCCGCCCCCATGGCCGCAGCAAAGGCGATCGCCACAAATAGCGGCAGGGTGACAATTCGCCAGGAGGGTACGGCGTTGTACCAGGCCATGAGCCCCAGTAAAATCACCCCGGAAATCAAAAAGTCTACAAAGCTGACGATCACCGCACTGGTGGGCACCACCAACCGAGGGAAATACACCTTTGAAATTAGGTTGGAATTTTGAATCAGACTGTTGCTGCATTCCGCCAAAGCACTGGCAAAAAACTGCCAGGGCAGCATCGCCGCAAACACCATGATTGGGTAGGGCGCATCCCCCTCTGACGGCAGCTTAGCCAACTGACCAAACACCACCGTAAACACCACCATGGTCAAAAACGGACGAATCAGCGCCCAAGCCACCCCAATAAAGGTTTGCTTGTAACGCACCAAGATATCCCGCCAAGCTAGGAAATAAAACAGCTCCCGATAGCGCCATAGGTCCCGCCAATACTGGGCTTCTGTACGCCCAGCCTCAATGATTAACTCGGGGGGCTCGGTCATAATGGCTCTGTGCTCGGAGACGTCAGGGCTACCTCATCGTAGGATGCCCGTCACCTCGTCCTTGCGGTCATCTGCGATCATCCCTAAACATTCTGGGGGGGGATAGGGAGAATAGCGATCGGACACGACTAATTGTGTCGCTGCGACACGTTAATCCATAGCTTGGGCAAAATGGTAAGTAGCGCTTCGTTGCCCCACCCCATATTGCTGAGATGTCCGACACTGTTATCCGCGTTGAGAATCTAGGCAAAAAGTACATCATCGGCCATCAGCCAGAAGGCAACTCTCGCTACGTAGCGCTGCGGGACGTGATCAGCAATGGGGTGCGGTCCTTGGGCCAACGGTTGCGTCACCCTGGCCAAGTTGCTAGGGAGCCAAATACAGAAGAATTTTGGGCACTCAAGGATGTCTCCTTTGAGGTGAAACAAGGGGAAGTCATCGGCATCATTGGCCGTAATGGAGCAGGCAAATCCACCCTCCTAAAAATCCTGAGCCGCATCACCGAGCCCACCACAGGAAGAGTCAGCCTCAAAGGCAGAGTCGCTAGCCTCCTAGAAGTCGGCACGGGCTTTCACCCCGAACTAACGGGACGAGAAAACATTTTTCTCAACGGTGCAATTTTAGGGATGAGCAGGCATGAAATCAATCGAAAATTCGATGAGATTGTTGACTTTGCAGAAGTCTCTCAGTTTCTAGATACGCCCGTCAAGCGGTATTCATCAGGCATGTATGTACGTCTTGCTTTTGCTGTCGCAGCACATCTTGAACCTGAGATACTGATAATTGACGAAGTTCTTGCAGTAGGAGATACTGCCTTCCAAAAAAAATGTCTAGGGAAAATAAAAGAGGTTTCAACACAAAATGGGAGAACGATTTTATTCGTCAGCCATAATATGGGTGCGGTCTCCCAACTAACACAAAGATGCCTTTTATTAAGCCATGGCGTAAAAGCAAGTGAAGGGTCATCAGAGGATGTAATAGAACGATACTTTACTGGGCTTTCTTGCCAAGGTTTTGGCACAAGAAAATCAATATTCAAAAAAGAGGTTGAAGCTCTTGACGAAAAAAGAGAGATTGAGTTTCTAGAAATAAAAGCTGATTATCATCAGCAGGCTCAACAACTGAAGATTGCCATCAAATATATTGTCAGACTTGTTCTTGTTAAAAGTGTTATAGCCATTCGAATTGACGACTCCAAGGGCATGGCTGTAGCAACAGTAAGGGACACAGACCTCAATCCAGAAGCCTTTGAAAAAAGCAAAGGTGTTTATTACACGGAGTTTACAACTTCAGTGAAAATGTTTTTGCCAGGTATTTACTGGCTAACCTTTTCTATGGCTGACATGATGAGTAGAAGGTATGATTACCTGGATAAAAAGCTGTTATTTGAGATCGCAAAAAATCAATTTGACTTAACCCCTGGATGGAGTCGAGAAGGAGTACTTCTCATGAGCCCAATCTGGACAAAAAATAAGTTATTCTGACTCAAAATCCAAATATATTATGTGAAATTTTAATGGCCCCAAAAAAGTCACGAGCTAGCTTAGGTTTTGTGAATTCATGCGATCTGGATCGATATAATAGATTCCATTGTCATAAACACTAAACATCAGAACTAAATTAAATCTCAGCATTCAATACAAAAATCCAGAATCTCTAAAAACTCCTGAAAATGAATCCTATCAAAAAAGCGACAATTCTACTTTCACAAGAACTTAAGCATTCCATTTTAGGGCGAATTTATCCTGAAAAACCAACAACACTTAACCTCTTAGTTAATGATGTTTGCAACTCAAAATGCCAAATGTGTCTTATATGGAAAAACAAGCTTGACAAGGAATTCACTCCAAAAGAATTAGAAAAAATTCTATCCGATGATCTGTTCTCCAAGCTCACTTATATAGGCGTGAGTGGAGGTGAACCTACACTTAGAATGGATTTGCCTGAAATATTTAAAGCGCTATGCAGAAAAAAGCCTGCCCTCAAAGGAATAGGAATTATTACGAATGGAATTATTACAAATACTGTTAAACCAAGATTGAAAGAGTGCTCTGCCATTTGCAAAAGCTTTGATATCCCCTTTGCCATAATGATCTCGATCGATGGAATGGGGGACGTGCATGATGTTGTTAGGGGTCGTCCTGGAAACTTTGATTCCTCTATGTCATTGCTGAAATATTTTCGTGATGAAACAGATATTCCCGTATCTTTTGGATGCACAATCACAAAAAGCAACGCTTTTTATGTGGATGAATTATTAGACTTTGCTATTCACGAGAAATTCTATGGTCGTTTTAGAATAGCAGAATTTATTGAGCGATTGTACAACAATCAACAGGTTGAATATATTAGAGCTTTTGATGGTCTAGAAGCGTATCACCTTGGATTGTTTTTCCATCGCCTAGAGAAAGAATTTGAATTGAATCCTACATACAAGAAAACATATCGGAATATCCGAAAAATGATTGTAGAGGGTTCCCCTCGACTTATAGGATGCCCCTATCAATCGAACGCAGTTGTGGTCACTTCTCGCGGAGATCTTCTTTACTGTTCTCCAAAATCCCCAGTTCTTGGAAACATTTTGACCAGATCAGCTAAATCTATATATTTTTCAAACTTATTTATCAGAGATAAGATCAAAAATAATGATTGCAAAAATTGTATTCACGATTATCATGATCCGTTGACCCTAAGAGAATATATAAATCGAGAAAAAAAATATAGACTTAAGAAGTTTTCATATAATTTAGATCGCCTTCTAAAAAAGTCTAGATCGCTCAATAATGCAATTTTAAGAACACAGAAAAATATTGATTCTGTTGACAGCAAACAAGTCTTAATTGTCGGCTGGTATGGAACAGAAACAGTTGGCGACAAGGCCATTCTATGGTCAATTTTAGAAGACTTAAGAAATCGAGAAGCACCTCCAGAAAAAGTTTATGTTTCTTCTCTTTTTCCATTCATTACTAGCTGGACTCTAAAAGAATTGCAGCTAAACAATCTGGAAAATATATCAATTGTGGAAACTTATTCCAGTGATTTTAGTCAAGTTTCAAACAAAGTTGATGAAGTCATTGTTGGTGGTGGTCCTTTGATGGACTTAGAGGTTTTAGATCATATTTTATTTGCTTTTATTTGCGCTGCAAAACGAGGGAAAATCACAAGAATATGTGGATGTGGAATTGGACCTCTAAATAGCTTTAAATATTCTCAAGCTGTTGCAGAGATAATTCGATTGTCGAATTTCGTGACCTTAAGAGATAGTGCTTCAGTTGAAAGGTGCGTGACGGAGTTTAAAGATAAAAATGCAATACAGGAAGGAGACCCAGCTATAAAATTTGTCGAGTTTTTCAAGGCCAACCCAAAACTATTTCCTGTAAACCACATTCCATTTTCCCCGACAACATATATTGCTTGCTTCTTAAGAGAGTGGGGAAAAGATTATAGTTACGGGCTAAGTGAGCATGAATATATATCTCAAAAAAACATATTCGAGAAAAACTTGGCAGAAATGATTGACTTTATTGCACAAGAGCAGATGCTCAACATAAATCTTCTGCCAATGCACTCATTTCACGTGGGTGGAGACGATCGGATTTTCAATCGAAATCTGTCAAGCATATTAAATGCTTTGAAAAATAAAGATAAGGCTAACAATTTAAGATTGCAAGTAAATATAAATTCTGCTGTTTCACCTATTTCACCTGCTGAAGTCATCGCAAATATGATGGGTGCCAAGATGAATCTATGTATGAGGTTTCATTCCGTACTTTTTGCAGAAACCTTGAATGTCCCCTATATTGCGATTGATTACACTCGCGGTGGTAAAATAGAGGCTTTTTTGAGGGATAAAGGTAAATTAAGCAGAATGCTAACTATAGAAGAAATTGCTTCTGGAATGTGGAAGCACAAAGCGCATCTTTTTTCGCCAGAAAACTAAAAATATTCTACGTGTCAAGTGCAAGTTCTACTCATAAATCAAAGTGATATTTCTGGAGGTGCTGGAATTTCATGTTACCGTTTACACCAAGAATTATCCAGGCAGTCTGCAGATTCACGGCTGCTGGTTGATAATGCAAAGCTAGATCAGACTGGCGTTTATTTGATTGAGCGTCATCGTTTAGGAGAAAATTTATTTGAGCGTCTGAGCTATAAGCTTGGCTTGAAATATCTCAGTATTAGCAATAGCTTCTGGATTGATAGATCTGTTCTTTATGAATTCGCTGATATTCTTAATTTCCATAATTTACATGGAGGCTATTTTAATTATCTAGCTATTCCAAAGCTGACTAAAAATAAGCCTGCTATTTTTACGCTGCACGATATGTGGAGTTTTACTGGGCATTGTGCTTATAGCTTCGAGTGCGATCGCTGGCAGGCAGGCTGTGGCAAATGTCCACATCTCGATACCTATCCCGCTGTTTCAAGAGATAACACCGCTATTGAGTGGAAGCTGAAACGCTGGGTCTATAGCCGCTCTAATTTAACCATAGTCACACCAAGCAAGTGGCTCGCCAGGCTGGCCAAAAAGAGTATTCTTAACCGCTTCCCCATTCACCACATTCCCAATGGCCTTGATCTCAATGCCTACCAACCCCTAGATTCTGAATTATGCCGTACTGCTTTAGGGTTGCCACTCAATAAAAAGATTTTGCTCTTCACAGCCCAAAGTCTCCAAGATTCCCGCAAGGGCGGTGACTTATTAGTGCAGGCGCTGCAAAAATTGCCCGCCTCGCTCAAAGCCGACTTAATTTTGATGACTATGGGTGATGGGGGTGAAAAACTGGTGAATTCAGTCGATATACCTATAATTTCGCTGGGATATATAGGAGGAGATCGTCTTAAAGCTTTGGTGTACTCTGCTGCCGATATCTTTGTTTTTCCAACCCGTGCTGACAATTTACCGTTAGTTGTTCAAGAAAGTCTAGCGTGCGGTACACCCATTGTTTCCTTTGATGTTGGTGGTGTACCTGACATGGTGCGCCCTGGCATTACTGGTTACCTGGCTGAACCTGAAAATTCTACCGATCTAGCCACCAGAATAATTGAACTATTAGAAGACAATTTAACGCGGGATAAGATGGGAACTTACTGTCGAGAAATTGCAGTCGATGAGTATTCTATCGAGCTGCAAGCCAAACTTTACATGCACCTATATCGCCAAGCTATTGATGGATTTAAAAAACGATGAAAGTTGCTTTGCACAATCCATTTTTTGGGCAAGAGGTTGCTGAGACAGAGCTGTGTCGACGCATTGACTTAGCGTGCAAAACATTAGGATGGACAGCTATAGAAACAGATTCAGTAGAGAAAATTCAAGGATTTTATCCTGACTTTGTTCTATTGCTACATTTTAGAATCCCTAAATTGACTGGTTTTCCGACCTATGGATGCATGTGGAATCCACCAGTTTTTTTTCAGGAATATGATAAGTCTAAACAGCAGCCTGGTAAAGCAGAAAAAAATATTCTGAGCTGTGATGCTTATCTTTCTGCATCTCCACTAATGGAACACTGGCTAAATGATCGCTGCAAAGAATTTGACAAAAAATTCTTTGTGGTTCCCTTTTATCCAAGCTGTAGTAAAACAGAATATCAGACTCCAAATTTATCCGATCCGAAAATCACTTATATTGGCTCAAACTGGGATGGGCAACGCTTTAAATCTCTATTTAGACGGCTTGACCGAGAAAGCTTCTTTCACGCCTATGGGCGCAGTCAAGGATGGCAGTACCTGAGACATTCTTATCGAGGTCCTATTCCGTTCGATGGTCACAGCTTAATTCAAACTCTCCATCGTTCTGGCATCAGTCTCTGTTTGCATAAAGAAGAGCATTTAGAGGCAGCAATGCCCTCTATGCGTATTTTTGAATCAGTTGCATCTGGAGCTATTGCCATTTGCGATCGCCATCCCTTTGTCGAAAAATACTTTGGAGATACAGTTTTATATCTTGATAGAACAAAGACTGGCCGCGAACAAGTGGCACAATTGCGAAGCCACATAGCTTGGGTCAGCGACCATAATGGTCAAGCTTTAGAGATGTCTCGTTCAGCTCACAGAATCTTTGCTCAAAAGTTTTCTTTAGAGAGTTTATTGTGCGAAGTTGGAAGACATCATGAACGGCTAATTACTGAGAAAGGCTTTACAATTACATCAAAAGACCATCAATGCTTAGTTGAGAATAATCCTGATGATCGAGTTGAATTTATCGTTAGGATAGGTGAGCGCAGCTTGCCATTCTTAAAAAGATCATTAGATAGTATTGTTCGGCAAAGTTTGAATAAAGCGGCTATTATTTTAGTTGCATATCAAGAAGTTGAAGGCATACATGAATTTATTCAAAGTAGCTATCCTCAGTTTCCAATCAAGCTAGTTCATAGTAAGCAGACAGGTTTTCGAAGCAGTCAGATAATTGATGGTCTGAAAGAAGTCACGTCAAAATATTTCGCCATCTTAGATGATGATGACATAATATACGTCAACCATATTGCAACACTCTTAGGCGTTTTAGATGCCCATCCTGAGGTTGGCCTAGCATATTCTGCATCACTGCGTATTTCAGAAGATCAAGAATTCTCAATCAAGGATGTTAGCTTAGATTTTTTTGAGACCTATAGCTTGCCGAAAATGGTTGGCCTCAAAAACTTCATTCCATCCAACTGTTGGATTGCTCGTTCATCATTAATAGATCCCAGCTTCTTAAAAGATCCGTGCATGGTTGTCGCTGAGGATTTTTATTTACTCTTAAAGCTGAGCCAGAAAGCCGCATTTTATTTTAGCCATGAAGTGACATGTGCATTCTATTGGAGAGTCGGTCAATCAGATAATGTCACTTCCCATGAAGCCAAAGACCACTCCGGAAAAATTTGGCAAGAAGCCGATGACCAACTTCTTCAACTTTTTTGGGATAGCGAATTTTATGTGAGTCTGTGCCAAGACTTTGATCTTGATTTTTCTGAGGGAAAGGTGGTCAAGTTTAGTCTTCTCCGCGCCACAACTAGTCAGTCCATGTTGGGGCAAACTATTCTGACTCAATGCATGGGAAATTTATCTAATTTCCAGAAAATTCGCAAGCTCTATTTGAAGATTACTGCCGGAGGAGAATTGAATGAAAAACCAAATATCTTAGTGAGATTTCTGGTTTTTCTGAAAAGAACTTTTATGAGCTGATTGCGGTCTAGTCATATGTTTTTCTTTCTTACAGTTAATTATCACTCGAAAGATCTAGTTGAATGTCTTCTAAACTCTATTGCTGAGAGTATTATTAGCCCATATCAGGTGGTCGTCGTTAACAATTCTCCTGATGAGGTAGCCATTCATGCTCTTGCTGGAGATCGTATTAGCATTCTTGAGTCTGGTGACAATATTGGCTTTGGTAGAGCCTGTAATTTAGGGATTCAGCATATTTATAACATTGATCCTACAGCACTAATATGGCTCATCAATCCTGATGCTACGTTGGATTTAAATGCAGATGTCTATATAAAATCTTGCCTTGAAATTGACAAATCTATTGCCATATTAGGAACTCAAGTTAGAGATGCTACAGGCGGACTGTGGTTTGCGGGAGGGGTATTTAATAAGTGGACAGGTTATGTTAACCATGTAAATGTTAAAGAAAAATTTCCAGGATCGAACCCAAAATCTATTCCGACAGCTTGGGTTTCAGGATGCAGCTTGATTTTAAACTTGGTTCGTTTCACTCAACCTCCAGCCTTTGATCCTGCTTATTTTTTGTACTGTGAAGATGCTGATTTATGCATCAGGCATGCACATCAAGGCTATGAAATCGCTATAACTAACCAGGTCTTAGTCACCCATCAAGTCTCAGCAATCATTGGCAAAAATAAAAGGCTAATGTTTCGTCATTACACCTTTAGTCGTCTATTGTTTCTGCGGAGACATGCAACACTGCTAGGCTTCTCGGCTTACTTTCTATACCTACTGGCTAAGGTTGCAATTCTTCTCGTGATCGATCATGAAAATGCTAGAGGCCGGTGGCGAGGACTAATCGATTTTTTGCGTCGTCCGTCGCCTTAACGCAGCCATGAATCTCCTCTACACCCTCACGACATATCCTCCATCCATCGGCGGCGCGCAATTACATCAGCACCTCCTGGCCCAACAGCTCCAGGGTGAGCATGCCGTGCAAGTGGCCACCTTTTGGGATGCCAACCGTACCGATTGGCTGCTGGGCACAACGCTCAAAGCCCACACTCAGCCCTACGACTACACCATTGATGGCATCGCGGTTCACCGTCTCGGTTTGAGCTGGGGCGACAAGTTGCGCATGGTGCCCTGGCTGCCCCTTTACTATCCTTGGATGGCTGAGGCTTTGCCCCCCATCGCCCAGGAGATCGCCACATCCCTCAGCCCATTAGCCCAAACCAGTGATCTGATTCACAACGTTCGCATTGGCCGCGAAGGGCTCACCTATGCCTCGCTCCAGGTCGCCCGCCAGCGGGACATCCCCTTTGTCTTGACCCCCGTTCACCATCCCCGCTGGGTGGGCTGGCGCTACCGCGAATATATCAAGCTCTATCAGCAAGCCGATGCGGTCATTGCCCTAACCCAGGCTGAAAAACTCGTTATCACGGATCTTGGGGTAGCCGCAGACCGTATCCACGTTACCGGTATCGGTCCAGTGCTATCTCCTAGGGCAAATCCAGATACCTTCCGTAAGACCCATAAGTTAGAGGGGCCAATAGTGTTATTTGTGGGTCAGCACTATCTCTATAAAGGCTACCGTCAACTGCTAGCCGCCACTGCCGCTGTGTGGGCAAAGCACCCCGACACCCAGTTTGTGTTTATTGGTCCTCCGGTCAAAGCTTCTGAAGCCGCTTTTGAGGAATGGGCCGATCCTCGAATTCACCGCTTAGGGGCGGTATCTCTTCAACAGAAAACTGATGCTTTAGCGGCCTGCGACTTGCTTTGTGTCCCTTCTACGCAAGAGAGTTTTGGTGGTGTGTACACAGAAGCTTGGCGCTTTGAGAAGCCCGTCATTGGTTGCAAGATTCCGGCGGTGGCTGATGTGGTGACCCATGGAGAAGATGGGCTATTGGTTGGTCAGAATTCTGAAGAGATTGCCGTTGCCATCAATGCACTGCTGGACAACCCTCAGCAGGCAAAGGCGATGGGAAGTGCTGGCTATGCAAAGGTTCAGGCCCATTACACTTGGCCCGCGATCGCGCGCAAAACCCTAGCTGTCTACAGGGCAATATCTCGGTGAGGGCAAGGGAGATTGCCGTGATTCTGACCCTGCTCAATGCCAAGACCCGCTGAAAAATTAAGTGAAATTACCTGTTACCCATTGCAACCCCATGGGGGACCCTCACCATATGGATATGGGCTATGTTTGGAGGCCGGCCGATGCAATCTGCAACTTACATTGAATCTGCGATTTACGCTGTGGTGAATTTTGGCAATGTGCATCTTGTGGTGGGGCCTGCTAATCGTCTCAGTGCCCACTGGCCTCGACTACTAAAAGCGCTAAGCCAAGGCCGCTATCCTGATGGGCAGGTGCAAACTATTTGGGATCAGTTTCAGGACCGCAGGCAGTTTTCTTTTCATACGGGCTATGAGGTTATCCAGGCCCATGACTGGACTCATCCTGCCATCTAATTAGCATGGGGTTATGGGCTCATGAGGTGATCGGGTTGAGCTGACGGCGGTGTCATTGAGCAGTGGTTAGAATCTGGTGAAATTGGGTTGGCCTACAAATGCGATCGCTAATACCGTTGTTGTTTGTCTGTCGTCGAAACCAACTTCGCAGCCCCACTGCTGAGGCTGTCTTTGCCGAATATGACGGCTTAGCGCTGGATTCGGCGGGGTTAGATCGCAGTGCCGCAGTGCCGCTGGGTGATGAATATGACGATATGGCAGCGGATTTGGTGAGGCTATTGACAAAGAAGGTCTTGCCTTTGCTCGGTACGTTTTAATAGGCTCAGCTACATTCCCAGAAGATGACTATGGAAGCTTGTGAAACTCCCCATGGCAAGGTGGCGCTAGCGTTTGCGACGGCGCTGGTGAAGGGTGATTTTGTGGCGGCTGAGGCGATGCTTGCGACGGCGATCGATGCGGACGGGTCACCCTCAGATCTGCAAGAGGTCTATGGGGAAATGGTGGAGTATTTCAGCACGCCGCCTGATTTCGTCCATGTTGAGGCGGTAATGACGGATTGGCCGGATAAGCAACCTGGCGATATTGGTTGGGCTTATACGACTATTGCCTGTGATGGCGAAGGTGAGGCGGTGACGGTGATTGTTTGTGCTGAAAATGGGGAGCACTTGATTCGAGATATTGAGTGGGGACGCCCCTGACGGCGGCTCAAATATTCAAAGCTGTAGTGGTATCAGGTGATTGATGGAAAACAGCTTGAGGTTAAGATCATCAACAGCACCAATAAGAGATTGATGGGGCAGGGCTGATGACACTACAGGACGTGCAAAAGCAGGCATTACAGTTAGCTGTGGGCGATCGCTGGCATCTAGTCCAGTCACTGTTATGCTCCATCCAAAAAGAAACAGTCGTGCTGAGTCCTCCCACGCCCGACACAACGCCACTGGCGGATCTAGATCCCTGGGCTCAAAGCCTAGTTGGCGTCATTCAGAGTGAATAGGGTGCGTTCCTATTCACTCATAGTCTGAAATTTATCGAAATTGTGGGGACGCACCATTCCAAGCCTCCAAACACCTATTGCTGGTGCGTTTGCTTAAGGCAACGCACCCTACTGAGGCTAGTCACGAGACAGTAAACCACGGACGCAAAGAGTACGCCCGTGGCAGGGTTCACACAAATACCGCTGAAGGTTGGTTTGCTCTACTGAAACGTGGAATCATGGGCGCATTCCATCACGTCAGCGAGAAACACTTAGACCGTTACTTGGATGAATTTGTGTTTCGCTATGACCGTCGCAACATCACCGATGGTGAACGGACGGCTCAAGCGCTTGAAGGGATTAGCGGCAAGCGCTTGATGTATAAGCACCTGATTCAGGATTGAAGGTCGATTTCTAGTCCAGGAATGTTGGGCGTTGAATCGTACTTTGGAAGCGTCTGGTCGAGCAAGAAAATAAACTTGTCCCAGGTGCTACACATTTTCATGAGTTTTGTCACATGAAACAAGTGTGACTTGAGCTGAGATTTTCCAAATTCCGCAGTTAAATGCTGAAAATGCTTACGCTCACGCCTGCCTTTCTTGCTGACGGGATTAAGTCGCTGTAATTCCTCTAGAACACCCGGAGGGAAACGCTTATAAATAATCTCGTTAGTGAATTTGCCAACGATTTGAGGTCGGCTAGCGGATCTAGATGGATAGCTCCAACCTCTCAGACGAAAAATCTGTTCATAAAATTCATCCTCAAAAGTTTTTGCCCACGGCCTCAGCTCTGGTGCTATGTATTGCTCCAGAATTTGACGAAGTTCATTAGCTTTTCGAGATTGCTGATAGCCAGTGACCTCGTCAACCAAGGCGATGATGCCAACCCTTGCGATTCCCCTAAGCAAGCTTTCACATCTATCGGCAATATGCTGTTGTTGCTTTTGAAGAACGCCCTGCTTACGCGCTTCTAGCATGACATCACAGATGTCAGCCAAAAGCGTTGCCTCATAACCGTATGCTGTGGAATTGTTAGGTGCGACAAATAGAATTGGGTTCGTGATCGCCACCCTAAGTTCCTTACTGACAAAGGGCTGTAGCCGTTCGCCGTTGATAAAACGTGCCAGACGGTCGCCACCCCTACGAACATCGCCACCTCTTTTCATTCCAAGAGCCCAGACCAGACCTCTTTGGACCAACATTCGTGTGCCATCATCAAGAACATAGCAAGGGATTTCAATGTCGCCAATTTTCAATGGATTGTCAGCCGCACCATGCGTTGCCTTGGGCAATTTTTTGTCACCACTATTGTTTGATGTCATTCTAATTCCCCCCTTGCTCAGACTGTGCAAGACGTATTTTTACCTTTACGGACCTTCTTAGTGCCTCGATATCTTGCTGAAGAGTCTCGATTTCGCTCTCTTTGGCTCTAAGCTGTTCTTGCAGCGCTGACATATCTGTCAAGAGCTTTGCTTCAGAAGACAGCAGATGTTTTAGTGCGTCTGCATCATCTGGAGTCGCATATTCAACTTGACGCAGAATCGGTGCTCCGCCTTCTTCTGGCAGGCAGTAGAAGGAAGGACGCCGACCAGCCCCAGGCAGGCAGTCTAGATAACCATCATCAACAAAGTCAGCCACACGCTCTCGAACAACAGAGTCACTGACTTGGAACCCACTTTCCTCAAGAGCATCACAAATGTCTTTAATTGTGATTTGCTCTTGAAGCTTCAAAGCCTCAAAGATGACAGACCAAACCCTTTTCCCAAAGGGGTCTAAATCTTGAGAGTCAGACATAGACGGCCCATGTTCAGGCATCTTTTTTGTTTTGGTAGTGTCAAGAGGATGCAAAATCCTCAGGTTTGTGCGATCTTTGGCGTACATTCAATCCTCCATGTATGTGCGTGGTGGTGGATGAGACCCCGGCCAGATTCGAACTGGCGTAAGCACCTTGCAGGGGAGCCGCCTAGCCTCTCGGCCACGGGGTCAAACCGAAAGGTGACAGGGAAGAAAATGCCAGTCCGCCAGACATAGAGCATTTCCTTCCCGAATCACCGCTTCTGACGCCACCCGTAGGGGTTCCCTACGGCGTGACATCGATCAAATAATAACCCATGCTCGATAACGAAAACTCCTTGGGATCGCCTACGGACAAGGTTGTGACACAAAAAACGGCTCCAAAGGAAAAGACTGAAACCAAGTCCAGTCCAGCCGAAAAGCCACTATCCCTTGCCCTGCTTAGCGTCGAAGACGCGCTCTTAGCATTGATGGGCGACAAAGCCTAGGATTGTTAAGAATTAATTCATTAAATGTGATCTTTTGTGATATTTGGCTTTTGTGGATTCTTGTAAGCCAAACACAAGAGCACACAAGGGCTTGAGCTAGTACAGGCGATCTATACTGCAAACCCCTGGATCTGCCTGACGAGATTCCAGGGGTTTCAGGCCATGGGTTTACCAAGTATATAATTCCGTGATTTTATTTTGAATTTCCGTCAAGATACTTTGGACCTCACTCAAATCACTGGCGAGTAGGTGATTCGACAACATTTGAACCGTTTCGTCTAAATCAATCGAATACTTCAGGAGTAATAGCAGAATGTCATTTTCATAAATACTGGCGCGACTAAACTCAGCCTGCCGATAAAGCGATGGTAAGGCATAGCACTTGAGTATTAATAGCCCTTCTACCGTCACACATCGAACCACACGTTCTCCAAACTGTCGATCAGTCCCAAACCGTTTAATCACTTCTTTGAAAAGTGTATTTTGGGTCAATAGAACATCG
>CAYGVA010000095.1:0-14782 GCA_964353225.1 uncultured Leptolyngbya sp. | reverse complement strand
CTTTGCCGACATAGAGGGGCTTGCCAGCCCCATGGGCTTCAGCGGCGAGGGCACTCACACTGGCTAAAAGACTGGTGCCGGTGAGGACAAAAGACGAAAACACCATGGCCGCCAACCCCCCAGCCGCCAAGGGAAGCTGCCCCAGCCAGCCCATCATGATCGTATCGACAAACCCAGTTAGGGCTTGGGCGATCTGGGCACTGGCTAAGGGCACCGCCAAGGTGAGAAAGGCTTGGGCTTCCTGACGGGCAGTCCAGGGATGGGTGTTGCTCAAGGGGTGTAGTCGCAGTAGGTATTCACCGCTGCGATCACATTGGCTTCCTGATTGGTTAAGCCCTGGATTTGTTCGACGGCGCTGTAGGTTTGCCCCTGAGAGGCTTCAATATTGGCGGCCAAATCCGCTTCTGACTGCGTTGCGGCCACAATCGCCATGGCATTCCCAGCGATGTCGAGGGCATCGGCAAAGCCCGCCACCACAAAGGCGTAGGCATCTCGATAATCGGCCAAATTCGCATCCGTCAGCGGCACATCACCCAGCTCAATCACCAGACCATCGAGGTTACTGACCACCCCATCCACAGCGGTGATGTACTGGTTGGCGGCGGCGGTGATATCGGCCAAGGTTTCCGCCTGGGAGGCACTGCGCGAAAACTGCGCAATTTCGGCATCAAACGCGGTCATAAACACCAGGTTTTGATTAATGGTCTCTGCGAGGGCATCGCATTCCGCTGTCAGAGCGGTGTTTTGAGCCTGGGCGGTGCCCATAGCGATACCACCCCACACCAGAGCAGACATGCCCGACGTTAAAATCCCCTGCTGCCACCCACCAAACCCCATGCCATCGATCCCCATCAAGTTGCCATTCGTATTACCAGTGTGCCGCATTCTTCGGCTGATTCGATATCCTTAAGGGCGATCGCAGGGGGAAGCCATTATGGACCCCACTCCACCTGCCCTCTACAGCGCTGGATCGGCGGTGAACAAACGATCTAGCTTGGCGCGGACGTCGTGCATTTGCACCCATGAATGGAGATCTATAACGTCATGTCTTTTTCCCGATGGTCTCGACGATGGCAGCGGGGGGTATTGGCCTCAGCTTTCTCGACCCTAAGCCTTGGACTGGCATTGACGGGCAGCGTCCAAGCCCAAGCCCCTTCCCTCCAGGAAGAGTGCAATTACCTGGTCACGACGGCCAATCAAAATCTCGTCGAATTTGCAGCGCTCGAAACCGAGCCCCTCGCGGAGTTTTTTAGATCCACGTCTCAAGCTGCCAGCTTGGCGCAGGTCCAAGCCGCCGCCAATCAATACAATGTCGGCATCGGTGAATTGATTGACAACATCAATGCGCTTTCGAGCGATCTGCGCAGCTCACCCTTTACTGATCCTGTGCTGGAGGGGTATCGCAGGGACTACATCACCGTTCTGTCAGGGCTGATCGACGCGTTAACCCTGGAGCGGGAGGCAATGACCGTTGTCGCTGCGACGGAAACCGACGCGGACCTCCCCCAAAACTTAGCCGCCTTTGAGGCCCAAGCCGCGATCACCACCGAGCGGTTTACTGATCTGGCCAATCAGGAATTGGATATTCTCAGCGCCGTGGATACCCATTGTGGCTTTACCTCCACCGTCGAGCCGCCTAGCCCCCTACAGCCCTTGCCCAGTCCAACCGCTACGCCCCCCTCCAGCACGGGGAATACGGGCAACAATAATGGCGGCGGTTCGACCTCGGCGACGCCACCACGCATTGAGGGGTATGACTATACCGAAGCCATGTTGATGGGCTACACCGCTGCCGAAGTCCGCGATTGGCATACCGCCCTGATCAACTTTCGTCGGGCCTTGGCGGCCCGCCCAGGAGATCGCTATGCCCTCGCGGCGATCGCCAATATGGAAGCCTACATTGCCGATGAGCGCCTCATCGCCGCCCGCCGCCAGCGGTTTATTGACTTACAAGCCACCCTGGCAGAAGCCGTCGCCATTGGTGACTGGGCCTGTGCCGCTGCCTCCGTGGACGAACTCACCACCTACTACCCCGCTAATTCCCTTGATCGGGCTCGATTGGTCACCTATCGGGGCGAAATCACCGGCTTTATCGAGGCCCGCGATCGGGTTGAGAATTGGTCTTCGGTTTGTCCTGGATAGGGCTACCAGGGAAGGGGAATAAAAATCCAAGATGGTTGGCCAGCGGGGCTGGGGAGCCTACGTCCCTGTAATCTGGGGGACCGATAGCTGTCCTACCGATGGGATAGTTGCGGGTGGTGGTGCATCGGTGAGTTGGGCGGCGATCGCCTGCACATGCTCCGGTCCTAACTGTTGAATGGTTTCCAGCCAATCCCCGGTCTCATCCAAAAAGGTCGTCACATCCAGCTTGTGGTAAGCGGGCTCATAGGCTTCGAGGCGGCGGCTGCCCTCCCCCAACAAAATGGCCGCGCCGCGCCAATTGTGGTTGCTCAAATGATAAAACCCCACCGCAATTTGCAAAATTCCCTGATAAAAAGGCTTCTCTGGGGGAGCCGCCACCATCCAAATCGCCTCTAAGGTGTCGTGGCAGCTGTAAAAGTCACCCTCATTAAATTGGGCAATGCCGTCCCAAAAGGACTCTGGGATGACTTCAGGGGAACCTACATCTGACATGACGGCCTCTTAGCAACCTTAAACAGGCGGTGGTCTATCCGGCAACCGGCTCACTGGAGCGGAGATTTTGGAGGCAAAGTGCTATTCTCCTCTGAAGACGGTGAGGATGTGAGGAGTTGTAAATCAATGGTACGTTCTTTTGCTCAGACTGATGTTTTTGACGGTTTGGCCCTTGGTGCCCCCGATGGCATCGGCTGGACGACCTTGGCGCTCCCGGCAACACCTCTATTCGGCACCGATGGCATTCGCGGTCGGGCCGGTGATCTGCTCACCGCACCCCTCGCCATGCAAGTGGGCTACTGGGCCGGACAGGTGCTTCGGCAGACGGGTACCCCAGAGGGACCGGTGCTGGTGGGTCAAGACTCCCGCAGTTCTGGTCACATGTTGGCAACGGCTTTGGCGGCGGGCCTCACCTCCGCTGGGTTAGAAGTGTGGAATCTGGGCCTGTGCCCCACGGCGGCGGTGGCTTACCTTGCCCAACAAGTGGGAGCCATGGGCGGCATTATGATTTCCGCCAGCCACAACCCCCCCTGTGACAACGGCATTAAATTTTTTGGGGCAGACGGCACCAAGCTCTCCACTCAAATTCAAAAACAAATTGAGACAGCCTTACGGGGGCAAAGCGTGGTTCAACCCGTGCCCCTCGATCAACCGGCATGGGGCCAGTATTACCCCCGGCCAGAGCTGATCGATCGCTACCTCGACTTTCTCCATGAACCCCTCCAGCCCAGCCTCGACCTGAGTGGCCTGCGCATTGTACTCGATATGGCCTGGGGGGCGGCGGCGGGCATTGCCGATCGCGCCTTTGACGGCACCCAGGCCGAGATCATTAGCCTCCATGGTTTACCCGATGGCGATCGCATCAACGTCAACTGCGGCTCCACCGACCTCGGCCCCTTAAAGGCAGCGATCGCAGCCCACAACGCCGACATTGGCTTTGCCTTTGATGGCGACGCCGACCGAGTCTTGGCCGTCGATGCCCAGGGCCGGGTGGTGGATGGGGACTACATTCTGTATTTCTGGGGCCAGTTGCTCCAAAAAACCGGTCGTCTCCCCAACGACACGATCATTTCGACGGTGATGGCCAACTTGGGCTTCGAGCGAGCTTGGCAACAACTCGGGGGCACCTTGGTGCGCACCGATGTCGGTGACCAACATGTCCATGCTGAAATGATTCGTCGGGGGGCAATGCTGGGGGGCGAGCAGTCCGGCCATATTCTCTGCCACCACTACAGCATGACCGGCGATGGCATCTTGACGGCCTTACACCTGGCTAAGCTGGTGAAGCAGGGCGGCGGCTCCCTGGCCGCCCTCGTCGATCAAAGCTTTCACACCTTCCCCCAACGGCTGGAGAATGTGCGGGTAGAAAATCGCGATCGCCGCAAGCATTGGCAAGACTGTGATGCGGTGCAAGCCGCCATCGCCACAGCAGAGGCCGCGATGGGCGATCATGGTCGGGTGCTGGTGCGGCCTTCGGGGACTGAGCCCTTGATTCGGGTGATGGTCGAAGCTGAGCAGTCGTCACTAGTCAACCATTGGACCGATCACATTTCCCTCGCAGTCCGCCAGCACTTGGTTGACTAACCCGCACCGGATAATCCTCCGCTGCCATCGTTCCTGCGCCCTCTGGGCAGGCTGCGCCATAAAAAAGGGGACTATCTCAAAACCGAAATTGCAATGCCCCCTTTTTCTAGCGAAGGGTTGATTCATTTGACAGAGAAAAAGCTGACATGCCCCATTGACCACTCTAAACAATGCGGTTATGTCGAATTGTCGTAACGAAATCTGCACGAAACGATCGTTGCAACGGCCAAGCCAGTAACACTGTCCGCGAGGTCCAGGACGGCGGTGCATCGTGGTAGGCCGCAGGACGTGCGTAGCGGGGGTCTGGGGGCAATCCACAAGCCCCCGGTCGAAGGGTTTCATTGTTCACCGAAATCTTCGCCTTAGCTGACCTGCTTGAGCCAAGACAGTTTTTCTTTCTTTAAAGAATCAATCCTACCCCCAGACCCTCCTACCCTTTCGCCAATACATCAGCCAAACTGAGTTCAATCTTTGTATCCACCAATTGATTGCCAACGGCCAGTCGCTCCCCTGTGATCCAAACCCGCTCAGGCCGGAACGCGTAAATTCGGCGGGGGGAAGGCGCTAAGTAGTCTGTCGCCGTCCGTTGGGGCGGCTCCCCACCAGCCCGTCGAAATAAAGCCTGCATCACGGCATCTACCCGATCCGCGTCCAATTCCCCCGCCACCCCGCTGAGATACAGTCCCTGCCCTTTACCCTCGCCCCGGTGGGTACTGTAAATGGCAATCATTGATCGCCCCTGGTTTTGAGCCAGATTTTGAGAATGTCGGGCGGCGATCGCCGAAGACCAGTACAAATGCCAAGCAGAATCATAGGTAAAAAAGACCGGCGACGCCCAAGGCCAGCCGTCTGCCGAACAGGTCGATAAAGTGCCGTAAATATTAGCCTCAAGGATGTGTCGGGCCTGTGCCAAGACGGTGGGGTCTTTCCCCTTTACCGTGTCGATCCAAGCATTGTCGGCATTGGCCGTAGACATATTCCAAGCTCCCAACCCAAAACGAACCCCAGCATAAACCGCTTGAAAACCGCAGGGCAATTCCCAGGAAGATGGGGGCTCGTATCTATCTAAAAACGAAATGGAGCTAAGCGGACTCGAACCGCTGACCCCTGCAATGCCATTGCAGTGCTCTACCAGCTGAGCTATAGCCCCACGTCAAACGCGTATCCAATCTTGCCGTGCAGCCTATAACCCCGTCAAGCACTTTCAGGAAATTTCCGATTTAGCGACTGCGAAACGCGCTAGAGTCGAGCCATGAGTATTGACGCGTCTAGACCCATGGTGCCTTCAAAATCCACCGATTCCAGTGAAATTGATACAAGCGCCCTGATTAAGCAACTGCGGCGTAAGGAAGGGGGTTGGGTCAGTTGGGGCCAGGCTTGCCATACGCTCCAAAAAGCCGGTCTGTCCCCCCAAACTATCTTTGAAGAAACCGGTTTTGAAGCCATTCAACAAAATCAGGTGATCGTCGCGGCGCAGGTGCATGCCTCCCTGGTGGCGGCGGCGGCCACTGAGGCCGTGCAAACCCACTTTGCCCAGCGGGGCAGCGACATTTTGTATGAGCTACGGGTGCTGTCTAAGGGCGATCGCGCCCGTGGGGCCACCCTGGCCCTCACCCACAGTCTAGATGCCGACACCATTAAGGATGTGGTTAAGGCCCTCAAGGAATATTCTTACTACCGCGAGCCCCCCGCTGGATTTAGCGATGCCCCTGGCGATGCCGTGGCCCACTACTACTGGAAGCTGGCGCGGCAGCAAGCGGATTTAGCGGCGCGATCGCGGCTCATTGCCCAAGGGCTCCGCTTTGCCGAGAGTAGCGAGGCAAGACAGGCCATTGAAACCCTGCTGACTGATTTTGCCGTCACCAAAGCCCGCCCCGCGCCCCGGCTACCGGTATTTCGGCTCGATGACGATACCGATCTGCCCCATCTCATCCCCGTGGTCGGGGCGTTACCCCTCACGACGGCAACCTTCCAAGCGGTACCCGTGGTCGCGCCAGAACCCCCCTTCGATATTGTCCAGGTCAGCGGTCCCGCCACTTGGGCACCGATTCCCGGCTGGCAGGTGATCCAGAAGGCAGAGGACCCGGTGGGGATTTTGGCCCAAACCAGCCAGTTACCCAACCTATCGAATACGGCCCAACCCGAGGAGCCCGTATTGCTGGTGATCGATCGCAGCGATCGCGACTGGACCGACGACAGTTACTTTGTTGCTGATCAGGATGATGCCCTGATCTTGCAGTGGTTTGCAGAACAGCCCAACCTAAAATTATTGGGACGCTTAATCCTAGTCATGCGGCCCAAACGCGTCTTGGACGAAGACTACACCAACGAGCTCTTCCAATTTGAAGAATAGGCGAGACTTCCCATGCCTTTAGAACGTCGACTCTCCCGCAGCATGTTTCTTGAGACCGAAATCGTGGTGCTGCGCCAAATTTGCATGACCCCCAGCCGTCTCTTTGAACCTGGCAAATATATCGCTGGCGAACTCCCAGATAGTGCCTTCGAAATGGGCCTCGTAGAGAGCCTGCCGCCAGTGAGAGGCAAGAGCGAAGAACCGATGGCAGATCAGCGCGATTAAGCGCAGCGATCAATGCCAAGGGTCCCCCGTTTGATACAGCGTCCTGGTACTACGCTGGCGGATCGAAGTCGTAAGTCTTGCAGATAGGCTACGCCCACGCCTTACCAAGATCCTGCTGCCCTCCTAGACAATACCGGCCCGATGGCCAACACCCTGGCTTAATGTCAGGACTTCGGGGATCAGCAGCGCTAAGGGACCAGGGTCATGTTTGGGGGAGGGCAAGTGCCTGGAATCTGTTGCTGGGGCGACTTAGGGATACAAAAATCTTGACAACAAAATTTGTCTCAAACGATACAGTTCTCCACTTCAAAAAAGAAAAATAGCCCTATTTTTTTGACTTGCCTCAGTTTTAGAGGTGAACGAATGATCTCGACATGAGCATTAGCTTTTCCCCTTGATTTGCAGAAGAAGGTTGATCAGAAGTGAATCGCTGAAACCGGTTCAGCCATAGAAGATTTTCTTTTGAAAAGCCTCAAAACCATTGAGATTTGGCTTTCAAACCCAGCATTCAGAACTTTTTTGTAACGACTCAGCAGCGCTCACAGCTATCAATAAACGTTAAATGATTAAGGAGTAAAGGCTGACCTGAAAACATCAGTTCTAGGATGGGATTGATTTAACAGAGATCTATTGCGTTATATGGACCCTACTAAGGACAAGGTCAATACGTTGACCCAAAAAGTTGACGCACTCCATCAACTGATCGATCAAGTCGATGCTCGGCTATCGGATATTCTGGTCAGAGCTCAACCTTCTTCAGAAGATAGTGGTGTGAGTGGTCTATATACCCCTCGAGGTAACGCCTCAAGAGGTTCATTCATGTCAGAGCCTTCACTCCTGCATAAAGATGTGTTGGTTGATTCAGGTTACGTTGATCCCGAGCGCTCCGGTACGGAGCAGAAGCTCTCCCCTGAAGTTCAAATCCAACGGCTCACGGCTCAGCTGACCGCTGCCTACAACCGGATTGCGGCCCTTGAGGAGCAGCTTCTCGCTAACCGCGTCTATTAGACCCGATCTCGAAGACTCAGGCGCAGTTACATCACTGTCCGGTTCAGCCGGATTAGAGCGTGTCACTCATCCTTTAGCCTCCTCCAACTCACGTTCAGGAACGCCTCATCGGTCAGCGGGAGCAGGAAAAGGGTGGGCCAGGGGGTCAAGTCATCCCTGACGCCAAAACTTTAGGGCAAAAGCATCAACCGCTACGCGTCATCTCCCATGGGAATGCCCTGTCAAGTCAACAGTATCCTCAAGCTCAAGCCCCATCAGGGCTACCCTAGCGCCCTCTCACTGCACAGCGCGCACCAGGTCCAAAAAGACGGCTACCGCATTTTTCCCCTAGATGTTCCCCTATGCTTGGTGGATGAAAATTGGCTGGCCCATGCCGATATCGTCATCACCCAGCTTACCTGGGCGCAACAGACAACGCACCTAGCCTTTACCATCACCCGTCTTTACGACACACCATTCTCGATGAAATAAATTGTGGCAAAGTTGAGACCAGTTTGCAGCCAACTGCTGATCCCGATAAATGGATCGGGAGATTCACCAATTCACCTCACATCAATCCTTAAACCGCGTACCCAACTCATGGCTTCGGGGGTGACTTCAGGGGGGATTGGGGATGGTGAAAGGCCACGGCTCGCTGCAACGCAGGCCAGGTCAAGGTAGATCGCCTCCGGGCTTGCAAATCGAGGTGGGCGGTTTCTGCGATCGCCTGGATCTGCCCACCGCTCAGGGGGAGCTGCTGGGCCACCCATTGCCAATCGATGCCCCTAAATTTCAAGGTTGAGGGCCAAGCCAAAGACCATAGCTGTTCCCGAGCCCTGGCATTGGGCATAGGCAACTGGACGATCGCATCAAACTGCTGTCGCCAATAGGGGCGAATCGCCTCTAGATGCTCGACGGAAACCAAGGTCAGGCTTTGGCCCTGGCGCTGCTCTTGCCACCAATGGGCAAGCTCGGTGGGTTCGGGGGTAGCGTTACGCCCAAACCAGCGATCGCCCTGCTGAAGCAGCAAGAGGTGAGCCGTTTCGGCGGTTGAGGGGGTCAATAGGTCAGTATCGTGGTCGGCGGCAAAAATAGCCAGATCTACAATGCGCAAGGACCGTTTGAGATCCGCCGCGATCGCCATGGCTGCCAGGGTCTTCCCCGTACCGGCACGCCCCGCTAATAACACCATTACCCCAGAGGCATGGTCAACCTTTTGTCGCTGGGCGGCCTGCCGACTGAGATATTTTAGGGTAGACAGCACGGGTTTGGGTAGCACCAGCGAGGACCAATCCACCGTCACTGTTTTGGGCACCGTGAGCAGCGGCGCTGGTTCCTCGATCTCCACTTCCCCCGGCACCTGAGGACTGGGTTGAGTTGCTAGCAAATA
The DNA here is from genome assembly GCA_964353225.1 of uncultured Leptolyngbya sp. Taxonomy (GTDB): domain Bacteria; phylum Cyanobacteriota; class Cyanobacteriia; order Phormidesmidales; family Phormidesmidaceae; genus PCC-6406. The sequence continues at coordinate 5,609 of CAYGVA010000095.1, read as the reverse complement.
GTTGGCTACCGATTCGGTTACCCTGATTTGTTGGCTCAGCAGGGTGCCAGAATCTCCGACCCATTCCAATACCCCCCGCTCCATTAGCGAATCCGCTGCCACCAGACGCGATCGCCCCCGCTGCCAAGCCGTATCATCCCGACACAGCAGCCGCAAACAGAGATCGACCGTGGGCAAATCAGCCCAGGGGGCTTCCTCCGCCTGTAGGTACTCGTATAACCGGCCATAGCGACGATTGATCTCCGGCGCTATGGCCAGCAAAATCAGATTTTTCTCAAAGCGATTAAGGTCGTAGCGATCACGCAGTTGGGGCAGGGCTAAGACCGTCCCCTCGTGGTGGCTGGCTTGAATACGGGCCTCTAAATGTTGACTGTAGCTGCCCGCCTTTTTGATCGCGGTGGGGGGCCTGCCCTCCTCATGGATAGGGACGTGGTTGAGGTTAATAATTCCCTTCCACCAATGACTCGTGACCTTATCGGCCTGGTTTTGGGCAACCTGGTCAACGGCCTTGGCATCCTGGCGCTGCCGAGCAATCGCCAGCATCAGCAGCCGATCTAACCACCGCAACTCGGTTTTGAGGTAAGCCCAATTATCCGCAAAGGGTTTGATTGCTTCATCGCCCATGATCCATCATCCGCAAAAACTCTAAGGGCAATCCATCAGTATCGGCAATAAACAGCACCTCATACACGTGGGGGCCAATCATTTGCTGTTGAGGGGGCAGCAGCACATTCAACACCATCGCGGGATCGCCTTGGGCAAGCCGTTGCTGGAAGTCGGTTAACCATTGGGGCAAGTCACTCACCTGCCCGGTGAGATCAAACGATAAATGGTAGTACCCGGTATAGTGCTCATCGTGAAAGGTATCGGCGGTCGGTGCGGGTTCTGGTACCTGGAGTAGCTCGATGCGTCCCCCCAGCCCGGTCATCCAGCAGGCTAAGGTAATCCCCGCCGTAAAGCGCTCCTCTAGGGTAAATCCCAGCTTTTCATAAAATGCGATCGCCCGATGAATATCCGCAGTACGGATGGCGGCATGGTGCATGGTGAGCCTACTCAAACAGCCGAAAATAAGGGTAACGGATCGGGACCCCAGGCTCCTTCTCTAGATTGAAGTTAATCACATCCCAACAAGGGTCTTGCTCTGCAGAGGGGCTAAAGACCACCGGCAACCCATATAGCTGGGGGGCAGCACCTTCCAAGGATTCCCGCCAAGGGGCACTGCGCTCTAGGTAGGCACTGACCAGGGTTTTATAGCGCTCTGCAATAATCACCCTCGTGGCTCGATACCCCTCTGTATAGAGGCGATCCAACGCTTCATGAATCTCGAATCGAATGCCGTCGGGGTGGGTATGTTGTCGGTACCATTCCCCCTCCCACCGTCGCCAGTGACGCCCCGATTGCAAATGAACCAGATTGTTGGTGTTGGGGTCGGCCTCGAAAGCTCCGTGACGCGTACACAGATAGGTGTCTGTCAACGTCAATGCAGGAATGGTTTGTCGACAATGGGGACAGTGAATGTCCGGGCCAAAAATAGGGTACTGCAGGGCTGGATTAACCATTGAGCAAGAGACCGATGGGCACCCTCCACTAGGGCCTTGTAGCCGTATTATAGCGGGGGAGTTTCTCTCTAATTTGTTCTCTCATGGCGTTCTCTACAGCGCCCGATGCCATGGCACATCCAGTCGGCCCCATCCTCACTGCTATGGGTGGGTTCTGGCCCGCCCCCAATATTGAATCGGCGGCGTTTGTGGCCCCAGGGGCCACCGTCATCGGTCAGGTGACCTTATCCATGGGCTGTAGCATTTGGTACGGGGCTGTTCTCCGGGCCGATGTCGCCGCCATTCAGGTGGGGGCCTACACCAATGTGCAAGATGGGGCGATTCTCCATGGCGATCCCGGCCAACCAACGGTGCTTGAGGACTATGTGACGGTGGGACACCGGGCGGTGATTCACAGTGCCCATGTGGCACGGGGTAGCTTGATTGGGATTGGGGCGATTGTGCTCAATGGGGTGCGGGTGGGGGCAGGCAGCATCGTTGGGGCCGGAGCCTTGGTGACCAAAGATGTGCCGCCGCGATCGCGGGTGGTGGGTTTGCCCGCCAAGGTGGCGCGCCCAGTCTCTGAAGCAGAAGCGGCGGATTTGATCGATCATGCAAAGAAATACTACCGCCTTGCCCTCACCCATGGCGGCAAAGGGGGGGACTTAACCCACCCAACTGGATTTGAATAGATCCGCGATCGCTAAAATTATGAGAAGATTGTGACAACCGATTAAGTCATTTAACTATTTTAAGGGAGGTTCAGTGATGGATTGGCGGATCGTACTTGTATTATCTCCGGTGATCCTGGCAGGTAGCTGGGCTGTGTTTAACATTGGCCGGGCTGCCTTAGCCCAGTTGCAAAACTTTAACGAAAACCGTCAGGCTTAAGCCTGGGTTTGAGTGGTTTTTCGCCTGAAAAACCTACCGAAAGGCAAGTCATGTTTTTCGGTAGGTTTTTCTTGTCCAGAAACCAGATTGCCTGATGGGTGAATGTTGTGGGAACGGCCGTCGCTGGGGTCACAGTCTCCAACATAAATGTCGTAAACCCCGGTGGTGAGATCGCCGTTAAGTTCCGACGGCAAACGATCGTTAGAGGCATCAATGCATTGCCAATCTTCGGTTTGGCGATCGGACATCACCAAAATCAAGTCCTCTAACAAAAAAGCGTGGATCCCTTCACAGGGACCCACGCTTGATTTTTCGAGGAAAACCGGAAATCAATTAAGACTCAGATTTAGGCTAAGCGCTGGCCACAGCTTCCTTGGCGGCCTGCTCCATCAGCAGTTCATAGGTTGCCCGCATCTTCAGACCCACCAATACCTGGAAGAGTCCGCTACCGTTGTTGGAACCCGGATATTCCCGGTGCTTTAGCAATAGCTCGGTCATCTCACCGTAGTATTTGGTGGAGGTGCTGCTGAGGTGGCTTTCCACATAAATCAGCTCCTCTAGGCGATCGAACTGACCGTCGATTTCCAACACTGAGACCTCATTGCCGTAGTAGCTGTCGGGGCCGTAGTGCATTCGGATGCCGGGGTAAGAACAGGTAAGCTTACGACCGCAGGGGATCCAGTCAATGGTAGAGCCCTCATCAAAGAGGTATACCGGCTCGAAACCTTCCACCCCTTCTTTTTGAATCAAGCGGACCCGTAGGACTTTCTTCTCTTTGTCATCGGGAATCAGCTTGGTCGGCAGGATTTGAATAACGACATCGGCATACTGCTTCTGCACATCAATGTAGGCTTCAAAATCAGGGCGGCGGGCATTAATGGAAGCCAGCACATCTTCATAGGTATGGCCCCGTTCTGCCATATCCCGCTGAATTTTCCAGGCGATTTTAACGTCGTCGTCAATGTCGAGGTAAACACTGAAGTCGAGTAGCTCGCGCACCCGCTCATCGTACATGGGGTGAAGACCTTCAATCACCACCACCCGGTTGGGGTCAACATTTTCAGGGGGATCGAGTTCACCGGTCTCGTGGTTATAAATCGGTTTGGCGATGGAGTTGCCTGCCTTAAGAGACTTGATCTGCTCGTACATCAGATCAAAGTTATTCGCCTTCGGATTGAGGGCGGTTACCCCAGCAGCCTTGCGGCCCTTGCGATCTAGGCTGTGGTAGTCATCCAAACAAATGACAGTCATAAACTCTTCGCCAAAGAGGTCGGCTAGTCTTCTCAAAAACGTGGACTTACCACATCCTGAATCACCAGCAACCCCGATCAAAATCACGCGATTCGATAGACTCGTCATAGTTTTCCTCAAGCAAAATTAGATGACAACAGCAGCACTAAAAACAAAAAACCAAGTAAGGAAACGCGTTACAACAAGCATTGGCAAGCAGCTTGCTCTCGTCAAGACCTCTCATGGAACGACTAGAGCGCGGGTGACCGTAAGGCGGATGACCCAAAAACCGTAGGCGCAGATCGCTTCTACCTGACACTAGCCTTACTGATCCCCAGATGCTGGAATTCAATAAACAATCTCCCCATAGCCACGGAGAGACTCATGATTATGTCTTTAACTAGAGAGCATCGTACCAAAATGGTATCGACGCTAACAAGCGGTTCTGTAAACGAGTTTGAAACCTGAAGATATTTTTGTAGAAGCGGAGCCCGTGAATGGGGCTAAAACCCATTGGTAGGTTGTTTGTGCCTGGAATGCGTCAACCATCACAGTAGTGCCCCTGGGGTCGTTATTAAAGTGAGTATAGTTTTTTTGTTGTCCCCAGCGGGGTGACATTGAGCCCCCACGGTGACGAAAATGCGCCTGCTACAGGTGATAGTCTAAAAGGAAAAACTGAAAGCTATATTTCAGATCACCCTAGCTTAGCCATTGATATTGGTAATGCTGCCAAGCATCATGGCCTGAGCAAGATGGTGCGGGTTCAGTAGAGGTTCAGAGAGTCATAACGTCAGCACATGTACAATTCAAGTTTGAGTGGTGGTGCCAATTCTTCGGCGGGTAGCCGCATGTTCGTCTACGAAGTCGAGGGTTTAAAGCAAACTGCCGAGACCAGTTATCCCATTCGAAAGAGTGGCTCAATGTTCATTACGGTTCCGTATAGCCGCATGAACCAGGAAATGCAGCGCATTACTCGAATGGGCGGCAAGATTGTCAGCATTCGCCCTCTAGATGCCGGTAGTGAGCCGCTGGCTCCGCCCGCAACGGCAACGGCGTCAAAGGCCAAGGCGAAGACCAAGGCGACCAAGGTTCCAGTCAATACCTATCGCCCTAAAACGCCCTTTATTGGCAAGGTGATGTCCAACGAGCCCCTTGTGGCAGATGGGGGCATCGGGATTGTGCAGCACATCAAAATGGACCTGTCGGCGGGCGACCTCAAGTATCTGGAAGGTCAAAGTATTGGCATCATTCCAGAGGGGACGGATGACAAAGGGAAACCCCATAAGCTCCGCCTTTATTCCATTGCCTCCACCCGCCACGGGGACCAAATGGATGATGAGACCGTATCTCTCTGTGTCCGCCAGTTGGAGTACAAGCATCCCGAGTCTGGCGAGACGGTCTATGGGGTTTGCTCTACCTATCTATGCGGCATTGAGCCCGGTGCAGACATCAAGATTACTGGCCCAGTCGGTAAGGAAATGCTCCTACCCGATGATCCCGAAGCGACGGTGATTATGTTGGCCACGGGAACAGGCATCGCGCCCTTCCGGGCTTTCCTCTGGCGGATGTTTAAAGCAGAGGAAAGAAAAGCCAACCCTGACTATTCCTTCAAGGGCTTAGCTTGGTTGATCTTCGGGATTCCGGTCACCCCCAATATTCTCTACAAAGAGGAGCTGGAGGCGATGGCGTCGGAATATCCTGAGAATTTCAACTTGACCTATGCCATCAGCCGGGAGCAGCAAAATCCTGAGGGCGGCAGAATGTATATTCAGCACCGGGTGGCTGAACATTCTGAGAAGCTTTGGGAACTGATGCAGAAGCCCAATACCCACACCTACATGTGTGGTCTAAAGGGTATGGAAGACGGTATTGATGCGGCCATGAAGGTCCAGGCTGAGAAGAATGGGGTGGATTGGGATACCTTCCGCAAGCAAATGAAGAAAGAGCACC
>CAYGVA010000094.1:5228-14786 GCA_964353225.1 uncultured Leptolyngbya sp. | reverse complement strand
CCCCGCCCCGGTTTTACACCTTGAGGATGGGCATTACCCCCACCGCTACGGGGGCAATGCAGCTTGATCCGGTGGTGATTGAGGGGGTGACGCAATTAAAAGACGCCACTGGTGAGGTCTACACCCCCAATCAAATCGACCCAGAGGGGATGGTTTTGTCGCCCCGGCGATCGCTATTTATCACCAGCGAAGGGGTGCCCAGCCAGGATAGCCCCCCCCAGCTGAATGAATACGACTTGGTCACCGGCCAACTGTTGACCCAGTTCCGCCTGCCAGAGCGCTACCTGCCAGAGGAGGAGGCGAATGGGGCTCCCCAGGGCATTCGCGAGAACCTTGGCTTTGAGGCCCTGACCCTGAACCCGATCTCCGCCTTTGGTGAGTTAGAGCCGTTCCGATTATTCACCGCCACTGAGTCGGCCCTAGTCCAAGATTTTGACGAAGACCCAGCCCAACCCTTGGTCAGTCGTTGGCTGCACTACTTGATTAATCCTGATCAATCCACCCTTCTCTCCGAGCACGCCTATCCCCTAGAGCTGGAGCCCTTTGGGGCTGTGGTAAATGGTCTATCAGAATTGGTGGCCCTAGACCAGGGCGGTCATTTCCTGGCCCTAGAGCGGTCATTTGGCGCTGGGGGCTTCGGCATCAAGCTATTCCAGTTGGCCACAGGGGGCGCAACGGACACCAGTGGCATGGTCCGACTCGCTCCCCTCACTGACACCATTAGTCCCATTCAAAAGCAATTGGTGCTGGACTTTGCCACCCTAGAGCCCGCCGCCGATAACCTCGAAGCGATGGCGATCGGACCCACCTTATCTGATGGCTCCCCGACCTTGTGGCTCATGAGTGACGACAATTTTTCTGATCAGCAGACCACTCAAGTGTGGGTGTTTCGTTTAGGGATAGCCTGAGCGAAAAATCACCGCCCCTAGGATCTCAGCGCCCCAAGGCAAAATTCTCTTCCCACCGTGGCTTAGGGTGCCCCAGGCAGAGTATTTCTACCTGACCATTTTTTTGGGATCACCTAAGGGGGGCGTTTTGCTGATAAATTGAGCGAGTATCAGCAAAGTGTTTGATTGTATTGACATGAGAGTCTTAGTCATTGGCGGCGACGGATATTGCGGTTGGGCAACGGCACTTTACCTGTCTAACAAAGGGTATGAGGTGGGCATTTTTGACAGCCTGGTGCGCCGTCACTGGGACGCTCAGCTCTGCACCGATACCCTCACCCCGATTGCACCGATTAAAACCCGCCTCCAGCGCTGGACGGATCTCACCGGCAAGAATATCGATCTCTTTGTGGGCGATTTGAATGACTATGCCTATTTAGAGAAGTCGCTGCTGCAGTTCCAGCCCGATGCGGTGGTGCACTTTGGTGAGCAGCGGTCTGCACCCTTCTCGATGATCGATCGCGAGCATGCGGTCCTCACCCAATCCAACAATGTGATTGGCAACCTCAATTTGCTTTATGCCCTGCGGGATCATTTCCCCGACTGCCACCTGGTGAAACTCGGCACCATGGGCGAGTACGGCACCCCCAATATCGACATTGAGGAAGGCTACATCACCATTGAGCACAATGGTCGCAAAGACACCCTGCCCTACCCCAAGCAGCCGGGGTCTTTTTACCACTTGTCTAAGGTCCACGACACCCACAACATTCACTTTGCCTGCAAGATTTGGGGACTGCGCGCCACCGACCTCAACCAGGGGGTGGTGTACGGGGTGCTGACCGAAGAGACCGGCATGGATGAGCTGCTGATCAACCGCCTCGACTATGACGGCGTCTTTGGTACCGCCCTCAACCGTTTCTGTATTCAAGCGGCGATTGGACATCCCCTCACCGTCTACGGTAAGGGCAGCCAAACCCGCGCCTTCCTCGACATCCGCGACACCGTTCGCTGTGTGGAAATCGCGATCGCCAACCCCGCCAATGCCGGTGAGTTCCGCGTCTTCAACCAATTCACCGAAATGTTTAGCGTCGGCGACCTAGCAATGATGGTGAAAAAAGCCGGGAATACCCTGGGTCTAGATGTTGACATTCATCACCTAGAGAACCCTCGGGTGGAACTGGAGGATCACTACTTCAATGCCAAAAACACCAATCTGTTGGAGCTAGGGCTAGAGCCTCACCTCCTTTCCGACTCGCTGCTAGACTCGCTGCTGAATTTTGCGGTCAAGTATAAAGGTCGGGCCGACAAGGATCAGATTTTGCCTAAGGTGAAGTGGCGTCGGTAGGGCCATGATCACGCTTTAGGGTGTTTTGCTATGGATGGGGGTTAGCGAAAAGTTGATGGCAGGCCGATTCGGTCAACACCATTAACAAGCCGCTAGCCCCTAATTTTTTTGTGCTGGTTTGCTAGCCCTTTGTTGTTCATTTACGAGTTGTGTACCCCCTAGTCCCATGCGTATTGCCCTCTTCACAGAAACGTTTTTGCCCAAGGTGGATGGCATTGTCACGCGCCTGAAGCATACGGTGGAGCATCTGCAACGGATGGGTGACCAGGTGATGGTATTTTCCCCCGATGGGGGATTGCGGGAATACAAAGGGGCAACTATCCATGGGGTTTCCGGCATGGCTTTTCCCCTCTATCCAGAGCTGAAACTGGCCCTGCCCCGGCCTTCCATTGGCGATGCCCTAGAAAAGTTCAACCCGGATTTGATCCATGTGGTTAACCCAGCGGTGTTGGGATTGGCGGGGGTGTTTTATGCCAAAACCTTGAACATTCCGCTGATCGCCTCCTACCATACCCATTTGCCCAAGTACCTAGAGCACTATGGCTTGGGAGTTCTAGAAGGGGTGATGTGGGAGCTACTGAAGGCCGTCCACAACCAAGCCCGGCTGAATCTTTGTACCTCCACCGCCATGGAGGGGGAACTCAGTGGCCATGGTATTGAGCGCGTGGCCGTTTGGCAGCGAGGGGTAGACACGGAGCTGTTTCGTCCCGACTTGGCTAGCTCAGCCATGCGCGATCGCCTCACCCAGGGCCACCCCGACGCGCCGCTATTGCTCTACATCGGTCGCCTCTCGGCAGAAAAAGAAATCGATCGCATCAAGCCCGTCTTGGAATCTATCCCCGGAGCACGGCTGGCCCTCGTGGGGGGTGGCCCCTACCAGGAAGAACTGGAACAGCATTTTGCCGGGACCAATACCTACTTTGCTGGGTACATGGAAGGGGAAGCGTTGGGGTCGGCCTACGCCTCGGCGGATGTATTTGTATTCCCTTCCCGCACCGAAACCCTGGGGTTGGTGCTGCTAGAAGCGATGGCGGCGGGTTGCCCGGTGGTGGCAGCCAACTCTGGCGGCATCCCCGATATTGTCACCGATGGGGAAAATGGCTATCTGTTTGACCCCAAGGATGACCAAGGGGCGATCGCGGCCACCCAGCAACTCTTTGCCCTGGGATCAGAGCGGGAAACCCTACGGCTGCAAGCCCGCACCGAAGCAGAGCGATGGGGCTGGAATGCTGCCACCCAACAGCTTCAGGGCTTTTATCGGGATGTGCTGGACAAAGGGGTGATGCCCTTGGCCGCGTAACCCTGGGCATTGACATCGCGCTGAACACTGAGCTGAGGGCAGCTAGGCATGCTCTGATCCTCAGGACATCAGCATAGTGGTTTGCAGTTTTGCCCTAACCAGACTGGCGATTGCCATAACTCTGCCCTGTCGTGATCAAGACGCGATAAGTCGCAAGGGTCATCGCTTGTCCCCCTACGCAGCTAGGTTGGCTCGGCAGAGCGGTTTTTGACACAATTCGTCAGGGCAATGCCAATGGCCCATCGGGCGATCGCTCCGTGAAAACAACACCTTGGTTTGTGATCAATCTCATCTATGGGTCCCCAGCAGTTTATTACCCTAGAACTATCGTGTCCTCTCTCACGATTGAGATGTTTCTCTGAATTCCCCATCCCTTTTTTAAACTCCCAAGGAATAATGGGCAATACTCAAGGGTAAGGGGTAGTTTCGGAAAGTTTTATACAAAGCTTCCTGCATCTACGGGTGCTGACTGGGCCGATTGCATATTTTGAAGTCAGTGAATATGTTGAAAACCCTTAAATCAAAAGATTCTAGGGGGCATTGAGTGATCCCCTTAGGTGCGTAAGGCAGGGGGCTTGTTTGTCGGCGCTTTGCCAAAATCACCTAAGTCTTACGCTGTCGATCTATTTTGAAGGCTCTAAATCAATCAATGGGTCCTGAAACACCACGAAATCGCGTCTTGATTGTGGATGATAAGCCTGCCAACCTACAGGCTTTATCACTGCTGTTAGAGCAACTGGGCTTAAAAGTCCTTGTCGCTAGCAATGGGAAAACCGCCTTTGATCGAGCCGAGCGCCTCGCACCAGACCTGATTCTGTTAGATGTGATGATGGCTGGTATGGATGGGTTTGAGGTCTGTCGTCGCTTCAAGGCTAATGCCCAGACTCAGTCGATTCCCGTGATCTTTGTGACGGCCTTGAATGAAGTGGAGAACAAGGTGCGGGGGTTTGAGGTGGGGGCGGCGGACTATATCACCAAGCCCTTTCAGCAGGGAGAAGTCGCGACCCGAGTCAAACATCAACTGCGGTTGCGGCAGCTTACCCGTGATCTAGAACAAGAAATCGAAGTCCGTCGCCAGAAGGAAGCGGAGCTAGAGCGCAGTGAAACCCGTTTTCGCACCTTGGTCGATGCGTTGCCCTTTGGGGTCTGGGTACGCGATGCCAGCGATCTCCTGATCATGCAAAACCCGGTGGACATAGCGCGCTTTGGGAACCAGGTGGGTACGACGTTAACTGACATCGGGCTGTCCCCTGAGCAAGTGGCTAGGTATCAAGAATCCAAACGCCAATGCCAATTGAATCAAGTGTGGCGTTATCAGGACGATGAGTTTGTGCAAGGGGAGCAGCGTACGTTTTTGCGACTGGCGGCCCCCATCCCTAATAAAGGTGAGCACAACGCGATGGTAGGGGTCGCCATTGATGTGACGGAGCAGCAGCGGGCCGTGGTTCAGCTGCGTGAAAACGAGACTCAACTCCGCACCATTATTAATGCCTTACCCGCCCTGATCGCCTATATCGATACCGAACAACGGTATGTTTTTTGCAATCAGCGTTATGCCGAATGGGTGGGGCAAACCGAAGCAGATGTGGTGGGGCAGACCGTGGCTCAATTGGTGGGCAAGGCTAACGGCAACATTCAACCGGCCCTGGAGAAGGCCCTAGCAGGGCAAACCGTTACAAATAAAATGGTTGTTGAGCAACCGGATGGTACTCGCCGCTACAACTATTTCACCTATACCCCCCATCGTTCGGAGACGGGGGAAATCCTAGGGTTTTTGGTCTTAATTCAAGATCAGACTGAGCATAAACAGGCAGAGATTGCATTGCAGGAGAGTGAACAGCGCTTCCGAGCCGCCTTTGAGCAGGCGTCCATTGGTATGGCTCAGATAGATTTGTCGGGACGATTTGTGAAAGTCAACCCGGCCTTTTGTCAGTTTTTGGACTATACGGAAGCTGAATTTTTACAGAAAACGTTTCGAGAGATTACCTATGCACCCGATTTAGAAGCGTCCAATCAGCGGGTTCAACAATTGCTGTCGGGTGAAACGCCGCCATATTCCATTGAAAAGCGCTACCTACGGAAAGATGGCCAGCCCTACTGGGTTAACAAAACCCTCTCTTTGGTGCGAGATGAGGCAGGGGAGCCCCAATACTTTTTCTGCATTGTCGAAGATATTCATCTTCGCAAGCAGGCGGAGCTTTTAAACCAGCAGTATGCCAAAGAGGTGGCAGCGTGGCGCGATCGCTATGACACGGCTGTGCGAGCTAGCGGTCAAATTGTTTACGAATGGGATGCTGAGACCGAGCGGGCCACTTGGGGTGCGAATACGGATGCCGTTCTCGGCTATTCGGTTACGGAACTGCCTGACAACATGGAGGGGTGGCTGAACCTCATTCACCCTGAGGATCGACAGCTTTTTTTCACCGCTTTTCAGAAGCTGACCCCTGAGCAACCTCGTTTTTTTGCCATCTACCGACTTCGTCATCAGAACGGGACCTATGTCTGGCTCGAAGATAAAAACATCATGGCCTTTAACGCCCAGGGAGAAAAAAAATGGGCAATTGGGTTTGTAGGGGATATCAGCGATCGCAAACGCACCGAACAAGCCCTAGAGCAAAGTCGTCAAGCGCTGCTTGCGGCCCAGCGGGTGTCGCACCTGGGGAACTGGAGTTGTGAGGCTGCTACCGGCAAGGTGACGTGGTCAGAGGAAATGTTCCATATTTTTGGCCTTGACTCCACCGATCCAGAACCGACATACCCAGAACTACAAGCGATTTTGCACCCGGACGACCGTGATGCCTATGGACAAACGGTACAAAATGCTTTGACGGCAGGGGAACCTTTTGAGGCCGATCTGCGGTTACAACGGCTTGACGGTAGCATCCGTTGGATCACCTCCAAGGGAGAAGTTGCCAAAGATTCCCAAGGACAGATTGAGGGACTCTTTGGCACTGTGCTTGACATCACCGATCGCAAACATCTCGAAACCGAACTCAAGCAATCCCAAGCTTTTTTGCAAAGCATTTATGAAGGCACCGCTGTCGGCATTGGCGTACTCGATGTGCTGGGGGAGGATCAATACCGATATGTCGATACCAATCCAGCCATGAACCGTATGGCTGGGGTGCCTGATGACTTTCTCAAGGGTAAAACCATCGAGGATTTGCAGCCCTTTTTGACCCCAGAAGCATACGGGCAAATTTTGCAGCGATATCGGCAGTGCGTCATCACTGGGAAATCGTTGCAGTTTGAAGAAAAGACCACTGTGGAGGGTCAAGATACCTGGTGGTTAACGGAAATCAATCCGCTGGCGGGTGACAACGGCCAGATCACTCGGCTGATTCTTTCGGCGATTGTTATTAGCGATCGCAAGCGGGCCGAACGGATGCTTGAAAGCCTTGCGGCAGGAACCGCCTCTGTTACCGGCGAAGATTTTTTCCCAGTCTTGGCCACCAATATTGCCCAGGCCCTAGAGATATCGAGCGTGTTTGTGACACGGCTGAATGGCAATCAGTTGCAAACCCTGGCTTGGTATACCGATGGCCACATCCAGCCCCCCATGACCTATGCCATGGGGCCTACCCCCTGTGCCCAGGCCGTGGCCCAGGGTCTTTACTATTGTGAAAGCAAGGTCCAGGCAGAATTTCCCTTAGATCTTGACCTAGCCACCCTGGGGGCCGAGAGTTACTTAGGCATTGCCTTACGGGACGTGACAGGGGACCCCATCGGCGTGCTCTGCATCCTCAACACCGGTGCCATACCCCAGCCCGAGCGAGCCCGAACCCTCCTGAAGATTTTTGGGGCTAGGGCCGCAGCAGAAATTGAGCGACTGCAAAATCAAGCGGTTTTGCAAGCCCTCAACGAGCAGCTAGAGCAACGGATCCAAGCGCGGACCCAAGCCTTACAAACCTCTGAGGCAGCCCTGCTGCAGGCCCAAAGCATTGCCCATTTGGGTAATTGGTCTCTAACGGTGGCCACCCAGAAAATTAGTTGGTCCGATGAAATTTCTCGAATGTTTGGGTTTGAGCCGACCAGTGCTGAACCGCTGTATCCCCAGCTATTTGATTTCATTGATCCTGAGGATCATGATTTGCTGCAAACCAGCCTTGAGCAAACCACCGTCGAAGGAACACCCTTTGACATTGAGCTGCGGTTTTTCAAGGCCAATGGCAGCCTCGGTTATATGCAATCCCGTGGGGAAGCCGTACGTGATGCCCAAAACAACATTTTTAAACTCGTGGGCACCGCATTGGATATCACCGATCTTAAGGCCGCAGAACAGGCCCTTAGGGATAGTGAAGCGCGCTTACAGGCCATTGTGAAGGCCCTACCTGATCGATTGGTTTTGATTAAGCAAGATGGGACCCACTTAGATTTATTTCCCCATGAGGGGGCAACGACGGCTGCAACCGCTGCGGAGGTGACCCTGCCCCCGGCATTACGGTCCTTGGCCTTGCAAGACATTACCCAAACCCTCACCTCCGGCACCGTTCAGGTGCGTGAAAATCGCGTCCTTAAACCCGAAGGCTTGATCTATGAAGAGGTGCGAACGGTCCCGGTAGACCAAGAAACCGTGTTGCGGGTGATTCGGAATATTAGCGATCGCAAACGCTCGGAAGAAGCATTACAGGAAAGTGAAGCCCATCAACGGGCGCTATTGGCGGCAATTCCAGACTTGATCATGCGGATCAGCCGTGCAGGCATTTACCTGGAATTCAAGGCATCGCCTAATTTTCAAGTGATCGGTAATTTCCAAGATTGGGTTGGACGCCATGTCACCCACGGTTTATCTCCTGAGGTCGCCCAAAAGCGGCTAGATGCGATAGATCAAGCCTTAGAAACTCGAGGAATTCAAATCTATGAGCAAACCTTTGTGTTTGATGACCGCAGCCAGGTTGAAGAGGTTAGGGTTGTCCCCTACGACGAGGATGAAGTGTTGCTACTGGTGCGTGACATCAGCGATCGCAAGCAAGCCGAACAGGAGTTGATTAATACCAAGAATTTCTATCAACAGATCTTAGATGCGATTCCAGACTTTGTATTTTGCAAATCAACTGACTTCAGATTGATCTACGTCAATAAGGCTTTTCGAGATTATTACGGCATGTCCTTAGAGCAGCTTCAAGGGAGGATTGATGGGGCCTTTAATGATCCGGAATACACCCAGAAACACCTCGAAAAAGATGCCTATGTCTTTAATACTGGCAACACCCTAGCCATTGAGGAACCCATTACCCGCCATGATGGCGAGGTTCATATTTTCAATACGCTTAAGTCCCCTATCTTTGATGCGCAAGGTGACGTTGTCCAGTTGGTAGGGGTTGCTCGCGATATTAGCGATCGCAAAGCGGCTGAGAAAGAACGACAAAGACTGATTTCTCTCATTGAGAATAGCCGTGACTTCATTGGTATTTCTACGCTAGATCATGAACCTTTGTTTTTGAATGAAGCGGGTTTAAAGTTGGTTGGTCTCGACAGTATTGCTGAGATGCAAACCTATGGCTTTCAAGACTTCTTTTTCTCGACAAATTTGCCTGAGCTCGCAGAAATTCTGACCCTGCTCACCAATACTGGCACTTGGGATGGGCCATTCCGGATGCGCCATTTCAAAACCGGTGAATCCATAGATGTTGACATGCGCCTGTATTTGTCAGGGGGTGGCGGTCTAGATGATCCCCTTTGCGTGGCCCTCTCTGCCCGTGATGTCCGTGAGCGCAGGCGAGCCGAACGAGAGCGCCAAAAACTTGCTGCGCTTATTGAGAACAGTAGTGACTTTGCGGGTATTTCTACTCTGCAGGGCGAGCCCCTCTTTCTAAATCTGGCCGGGATGCAACTGGTGGGGTTAGAGACTCGCGCGGAGATGCAAAGCCATCGTTTAAACGATTTCTTTTTTCCAGAGGACCTGCCAACTTTAGAACAGTCAATGGCCGATCTCCTCGACATGGGAAAATGGAAAGGGGAATTTCGAATGCGCCATTTCAAAACCGGTGAGTCCATCGATATTGATGTTCACCTTTACTTAA
>CAYGVA010000094.1:0-5128 GCA_964353225.1 uncultured Leptolyngbya sp. | reverse complement strand
ATGCGCCATTTCAAAACCGGTGAGTCCATCGATATTGATGTTCACCTTTACTTAATTGGGGGTAAAGGGCCAGATGATCCGCTCTGTGTCGCAGCGGTGGCCCGTGATATTCGCGAGCGTAAGCAAGCGGAGCAAGAGCGCCAAAAGCTGATTTCTCTCCTGGAAACCAGTCGTGATTTTATTGGCATCGCCACCTTAACGGGACGGCCCCTATTTATTAATGCTGCGGGGCTAGAAATAGTGGGGCTAGACAGTTTCGAAGCCGCCCAAGCCCATCACATCAATGACTTCTTTTTGCCCGAAGGTCTGGCCTTACAGCGAGATCAGGTCTTACCCACGGTCATGGCCCAAGATAACTGGCAAGGGGAAATGTTATTTCGCCATTTCCCCACGGGAACCGGAATTGATATGGACTACACTCTATTCCTTCTGCGTGACCCAGCCACCAACGACCCGATCGCGTTAGGTACCGTCAGCCGCGATATCCGCGATCGTAAGCGGGCCGAAGCGGTGCTGCAACAACTGAATTCCGAGCTGGAGCAGCGGGTGATCGATCGCACCGCCGAGCTGCAAACCGCCAAAGAATCTGCTGAAGCTGCCAACCAAGCCAAAAGCATCTTCTTGGCCAACATGAGCCATGAATTGCGGACGCCGCTCAATGCCATTCTTGGCTTTGCCCAATTGCTGATTCGCGATCGCGACCTAGAGGCCCAGCACCGAGAACAACTCGGCATCATCAACCATAGTGGCGAGCATCTACTAACCCTGATTAACGACATTTTAGAAATGTCCAAAATTGAGGCGGGGGGTATCACTCTTAACCCCACTGACTTTGACCTTTACGCCTTACTCGATGCCCTCGAAGATATGCTGCGCTTCAAGACCCAGTCCAAAGGGGTGGACCTTCGGTTTGAGCGCGCCGCTACCGTGCCCCAGTACATCACCCTCGATGAAAACAAACTCCGGCAGGTGTTAATCAACCTGCTGGGCAATGCCATCAAGTTCACCGATGTGGGTCACATCATTCTCCGGGTCGCCCTCTGGACCGCGACGGATCCCCTTGCCCCCCCCCAGCTCCACTTTGCCGTTGAGGACACGGGGCCTGGCATTGTGGCCGAAGAAATTGAGCTGTTGTTCCAACCCTTTGTTCAGGCCCGAGCCGGACAACAATCCCACCAAGGTACTGGGTTAGGGTTGCCGATCAGTCAAAAATTCATCCAAATGATGGGCGGAGAAATCACCCTTACCAGCACCCTAGGCCAGGGCTCTACCTTTGAGTTTGTGATTCCCGCTCCGCTCACCAACAGACGTACGGTGCCCACCAAGGCACCCACACCCCAGGTCCTGAGTTTGGCCCCCGGTCAACCCCATTGGCGGGTTCTGGTGGCCGAAGATCATCCCCCTAGCCGCACCCTCTTGGTCCAACTTCTGACTGATATTGGCTGCGATGTTCGTACCGCTGTCAATGGTGAAGCTGCCCTCACCGTTTGGCAGCAATGGCACCCCAATCTGGTATGGATGGATATTCGGATGCCCGGCATAGATGGTTATGAGGCGACCCGTCAGATTCGCGCTTTAGAGCGTGAAGGCGTTGGGAGCGAGGGAGCTAGGGATCAGGGGCTTTTAGACCGTTCTCCTACGGTTATCTTGGCGCTAACGGCCAATACCTTTGCCGAGGAAGTAACCAAGGCCCTCGCTTCGGGCTGTGATGATTTTGTGCGCAAGCCACTGGCAGAGGCAATCATCTTCGACAAAATGGCGGAGCATCTGGGGATGCAATATATCTATGCCGAAACCACTGCCCTAGGGGCAGCAACAGCACCTCCTATCCCTACCGAGAGCTTAACGGTAGAGCAGCTCGCGGTCATGCCCATCCCCTGGCTACAGGAACTTTATCAATCCGCTGGTGAGGTAGATGACAGTAAGGTTGCCACCCTTTGTAAGACGATCCCAGACAGGCATATTGGGCTCAAGCAGGCGATCATGGCCAAAGCTCAGAACTTTGACTTTGAGCCGATTATGGATCTAGCTGAAGGTGCGATCGCCCATCATCGTCTATCCCAACAATAATCCGTCGCCCATCCATCGCCGTCACCCCACTAAACCAGGGAATGAAACGCTGACCATTGGCTGATGTCTTCTACCAGGGAGCGATAGCCCAACACATTGGGATGGAGGCCGTCGCCCGATAGGCGCGATCTCCACCAAATCTCCCCTCGCCCTAGCCATAAATCAAACACATCTAAATAGGGAATCTGCCGCTGTTGACAGGCCCGTCGCGTCATTTCTTTATAGCGGTACTGATCGTGATGGCTGTAGTACAACACTTCTGCGAAGGGCATGTGCTCTGCCCAGACCGGCGTCATCCCCACAAATAAAACCGGACCCAAGCCTTGCGCCTGATCCAGCAGCGCCGCCATTTCTGCCTGGAAGTCTGCCTCACTGGTATAAGGACGGCCATCCGGTTTGCCGACCCGTGCTGAGTCATTTACCCCCACCGACAGCATCACCACATCCGGCAAGCGATTGCGCAGCTCACCGCGATACCGAAACTCACTGTCGAGACGTCGGGAAACCAATCTCACCCCATCGCCCCGTACCCCCAGGTTATAGATCGCATGGCCAGGGGTCTCGGGCTGTAACCAACGACGGCGCAACCGTTCCACCCATCCCCCCCCTTCCGGATCGCCGTAGCCGTAAACCAAGCTGTCGCCTATGGCAACAATACGCTTCGGCTTGGCCAGCATGGAATAAGGGGTCACATCTGCAACGGGTAAAGTGACAGTCATACCGCCAGTGGTTATGGTTAATTTAGGAAGCGAGGGCCAGTGATGGGCTTACCCTTTCTCCATGCATCGGACTTTACCATCCCCAGGAAGTCTTTTCAAATTTTCACCAAAGTCAACATAACCACATATTGATTTGACGGAATAACCAGAACGCCCGGTTTTGGGCCATTCCCGGCCCTCCCAGATTGTGGTCCAGTTCCCTGTCTTGGGGTTGCTGCTATGCTTAGTAACTAAGCGTTAACCCTCTAACAGAGCCCCGATGGCACAACCTTCTTCTCCCTTTGACAGCCAGCAAGTGATGCGCCGCACCGAAGATTTGGTCAATGCGGCTTCGAATCGCTACCGTATTACCGTACAAGTGGCTAACCGAGCCCAGCGCCGTCGCTACGAAGAATTTGAATCTATGGATGAGAACCGCATGAAGCCAGTGTTGCGGGCCATTATCGAAATGTCAGATGAGCTGACCCAGCCCGAAATTATCTGCGAATAGGTTGCTGCCAATAGAACGCTGTAAATGGCTGGGTCCATGGGCCGCTATTTAAAAGAAGGAAAAGGGTGGCGTTTGGGTTGGAACCCAGACGCCCCTTTGTTTAAGGGGCTGATCGGTGGTGAGCATTGGGCAATTGAGATGACCGCTGCCGAATTTCAAGACTTTTGCCGTCTTGCCCCCCAACTGGCAGATGCCATGGCCGCCATGGCCGCCGACTTGATGGATGCGGAACGCCTCACCTGCGAAGCCGAAAGTGAGACCCTCTGGTTAGGGGCCGAGGGCTACCCCCACCAATTTGACTTGCGGGTGCTGCTCTTGACAGGCCGGCAGGCCGAAGCAGAATGGCCTGCGGCCATTGTGCCCGACTTGCTGCAAACCTTACCCGGTCTAATGGTTTGCTAAAACCCTTTCTCAGCCCCATGCATTAAAGATTACGGCGTGTAAAAATCTGTCGCTTTAGGCCGAGAGCCGGACAAAAATTACGCCATAAGTTAGGGGATGGGGCATAATCAGCCATAGTTCGACCGCAGGTGGGATGCATTGCGATGAGGATCAAGGTAACCAGTGACACGTTGTTCAAGCTCGCCCCCCGAATGTCGAGCGAACTTGCCGAGTCAGAAAAAGTCCTAGTCAAAAACGGGACTGAGTTTGAGATTGAGTTTTATAGCGAGGTGGCGGGCAATCACCTCAAGCTCGAACTCGCTAATGTCACCCTAGGCAATCCCCCCACATTCTCTTGGTACGTTTATAAGCCCGATGTGCAAGTCACCGGGTCATCGGTGAAGCTGACGGTGACTAGCGACACCCTGTTTAAGCTCAAGCCCACCCTCTCCAGTGAGCTATCGGACCAAGAAAAGGTCTTTGTCAAAAGCGGGACTGAGTTCGAGTTGCAGTCTTTTTTGCCCGCAGCGGGCAACCATGTGCGGGTGGCGATCGCCAATGCCTTTTTGGGTCCTGAAAACCGCAACACCTGGTACGCCTATAACCCTGACATCAAAATCGAAGGCCAGAAAATTGATCTGCGGGTCGTGAGCGACACCCTGTTTAAAGCTAAGCCGGTGATGTCCAACCAACTGACCAGTCAAGAAAAGGTTTTTATCCCCAATAAGACTGTTTTTGAGCTGTCCTCCTATTCTCAGATGGAAGGCAATCATGTGAGGGTGGCCCTATCGGGAGCTTTCCTCGGTCCTGAAAACCGGAATACTTGGTACGCCTTTGGTCCCGACATCCAAATCGAAGGCACTGAAGAAAACAATAAACCCAAGGACAGCAATCCGGCTTCAAAAACAGCCTCAGCCACCCCTCGAGATCGAGGCAAAGCCCTCAAATTTCCAGGCTTTAGTGGGACCTATTACACGAACAATCCGGTCATTGCAGGGGGCAATTTTACTTGGGGGGAAGCCACCCATGGGGGGACCCGTATTCCCGTTAGTGCCGATGTGGTTTACGGCATGATCCGGGTGGCGAAGGCCATGGAAGAAATTCGCAAGATTGTCGGCAACCGTCCGATTAGCATCAACTCTTGGTATCGAGACCCAGCCACCAATGCCAGGGTGGGAGGAGCCAGTATGTCTCGCCATTTGGTCGGAGATGCCACGGACTTTGTGGTATCGGGTTATCACCCCTATGACATCTTTGACAAGCTCGATCGCTGGTGGGGGTCTCGGGGTGGCTTGGCTAGCTCCACGGTATTTACCCACATTGATGTGCGGGGCTGGCGCGCCCGCTGGGATTACGGGTTCTAAAAGAGAGATCGCTTGAAGGTAGGGTTAAACTCTGTGCTATCCTTGTTAAGCATTAAAGAACGGGGCGTAGCGCAGCTTGGTAGCGCACCACTTTGGGGTAGTGG
>CAYGVA010000093.1:0-14919 GCA_964353225.1 uncultured Leptolyngbya sp. | reverse complement strand
TTGCCGCTGCCCTAGAAGCCTTTATTGATCAATATTGGGACGATATTGAAGCGGAGTTTAGCTGGCTAGACTTTGAAGAGCTACTCCGGCAATGGCCCAGCTATCGCCCCGAAATCCTCAACCAAGACGACGAATTTGATACCCCAGAGGCGGCGGTCAAACATGATCGCGTCGGGATATTTTGGGGATTGCTCTATCTTTCGGCCCAATCCAAGGTAGAACTCTCCCAAGAGGAGTTTTATCAGGACCTACAGGTCCGCAATCTCAAACATGAGCAACCCGGTGAAGCGGGGACTAACATTTCCACCTATGCACTTCCTGACTGAAGGAAAGGGGTCAGGACCGATGCTTTGACAGAGCGCTGACTGGAGCGGATTAGAGCCATGAAAAAACGCGTAACGCTCACCTTTCCTAAGCGAGCAATTCACCAACCGATTACCTACCGATTGGCGAAGGACTTTAATGTGGCCGCCAACATCATCCGCGCCCAGGTGGCCCCCAACCAAATTGGCAAGGTAGTGGTGGAACTCTCGGGGGATATTGACCAACTGGAGGAGGCGATCGGCTGGTTAGAAGACAACGACATCGGGGTTTCCCAGGCCAACCGCGAAATTTTGATTGACGAAGACAGTTGCGTCCACTGCGGGCTCTGCACCGGGGTGTGCCCCACCCGAGCCCTGACCCTCGCCCCCGACAGCTTTAAACTCACATTTGCGCGATCGCGCTGTATTGTCTGCGAACAATGCATTCCCACCTGTCCTGTGCAGGCGATATCAACAAATCTTTGAGCCCTGATCGGGGCGGCCTCTTGCTCTGGTAGCGTTAAACCATGGAAACCCCCACCCGCGGCTGGCGACTGCACTGGCGATCTTGGCTACTGTTTGTGGTGGCCTATCTCACCTTTGGCCAACTGCTGCACAGTACAACCGCCGCCCCTTGGATGTGGGGCATCAGCCTCGGACTGGTGGTGATCAAAGCCGGCCTCTTGACCCTTGCGTGGCAACCAACGCGCAAGTTTATTTTATTGGGATTTCAGTCGGATGCTGGGTATTCCATCATGGTGCTAGCGCTGGCATCGTCAGCGGTATTGGCCGTTGTCCAGTTTCGCGCCTTTGCCTATGTGATTGTGTTGGTGGCCACGGCGTTATTGGTGCGAGTAGACTGTTTGGTCGATGGCTTTAGCGATCGTCAAGCTTTCCAGGTGTTGCTGATGTTGCCGCTGTTGGGGCTCGGCATCAGTTGGTTGCCAAAAGTGTTATCCCTCGGCATCAAAAGTATCAGCTAGGGCCGCCCCCTCAAGCCCCAAAGGCATGGTCAATGTAGTCAATCAAGGCCAAGGTGTAGCCCCGATCTGCAATCTTACGGGTGATGAGTGCCGACGGTTGTCTTGGGCGTTGGCTCCGGGAAACCAAGGCCACATCAAAGCGACAAGGATAATCCTGATATTGAGGATGCTGGACCAAAAACAATTCGGCGCTGCGCCACAGTTTTTGCTGTTTTTGGCCCGTCACGGCCAGGCGGCCCGTGTCATCCAAACTGCCCTGGCGGCGGGTTTTGACTTCCACAAATGCCAGACAGGGGTCTGGGTGAAGGGCGACTAAGTCGAGTTCACCCCAACGACAATGCCAGCGGCGGGCCAAAATTCGCCAGCCTTGCTGTTGTAGCCAATCGGCCACCAGGGCTTCGCCCAACTCACCCAATTGTTTTGAATCCGGTGAAGCCATCGCCATGGGGGGACAACAAACGGCAAAGGTAGAGCAATCGCCAGCCCAGGGCAGGCAAGCCTGCGAGCCCCTTAGCTTTTGCGCAAAGCATCAGACGGACAATGGGTATCCGCCGCAAAGGGGCCACAAAAATCGTTGGGCAAGCCCCCCCTAAGCGGTTGGCCCCGGTTGCGCGAGCCCTAACATGTGGGCATTACTCTTGCCAGGTGCGATCA
Organism: uncultured Leptolyngbya sp.; assembly: GCA_964353225.1. Taxonomy (GTDB): domain Bacteria; phylum Cyanobacteriota; class Cyanobacteriia; order Phormidesmidales; family Phormidesmidaceae; genus PCC-6406. Next base: position 12,980 of record CAYGVA010000093.1, on the reverse strand, counting down.
TCGGATAACAATTCTCATCCTTACGGACCCGAGCATCCATCAAGACTGGCCCGTCGTAGGCCAGCATTTCGGCCACCCCAGCCCGCAGTTCTGCTTGGGTGGCAACCCGCATCCCTTTGACCCCATAGGCTTGGGCGAGCAGGGTAAAGTCAGGCATCCCCAGTTCCATGTTGGAAGACGAGTAACGCTCTCCAAAAAAGGCCTGCTGCCATTGACGCACCATGCCCTGCCAGCCATTGTTGATGATCACCGTTTTGACCTTGAGGCCATATTGGGCCAGGGTGCCCAGTTCTTGGGGATTCATCTGAAAACTGGCATCGCCACTGATGCAAATGACGGTTTGATCGGGCATGGCGGCTTGAACACCCATGGCGGCAGGCAAACCATAGCCCATGGTGCCAAGGCCCGCACTGGAAATCCAGCGCCGGGGACCATTTTTCAAAAACTGAGCCGCCCACATTTGATGCTGACCTACATCCGTGGTGTAAAAGGCCTGGGGTGCTTGATTCGCCAACTCAACGATGACTTCCTGGGGCGATAGCACATCTGGGTAGGTGGGTACGGTGAGGGGGTGATCGCTGCGCCATTGCTGAATGCGATCCAACCAAGGCCGCGTTTGCTGGGGAGACGCCGGTTCGTTCTTTTCTGCGAGATATTGCAAGAGATCCTTCAAGACCAAACGCACGTCTCCCACGATGGGCACTTCCGGAATCCGGTTTTTGCCGACCTCAGCCGGATCAATATCGATGTGAATGACCTTGGCGCGGGCCGCAAATTCATCCAGTTTGCCGGTCACGCGATCATCAAAGCGCGCCCCCACCGCCATCAACAGGTCACACTCACTGACCGCGAAGTTGGCATAGGCGGTGCCATGCATGCCCAGCATCCCCACCGATAGGGGATGATGCTCATCAAAGGCCCCCTTGCCCATGAGAGTGGTGGTCACCGGAATCTGAAAATGCTCCGCCAACTGCAGCAGCTCTTTGTGGGCACCGGCGGTAATCGCCCCTCCCCCAACGTACAGCAGGGGTTTATGGGCGGATTGGATGAGTTCGACCACATTGGTGATTTGGCGGAAATGTCCCTTGGTGGTGGGTTTATAGCCGGGCAACTTGACATCGCCAGGGGAAACTGGCTCGTAGTCGAATTCAAGCAAGCCGATATCTTTGGGCACATCAATCAGTACCGGCCCCGGACGACCCGTGCGGGCAATATAAAAGGCCTCCGCCACAATTCGGGACATCTGGGCAGGATCTCGCACTACATAGGAGTGCTTAACGATGGGAAGGGTGATCCCAAAAATGTCCGTTTCCTGAAAGGCATCACTACCGATCGCCGCACTGGCAACCTGCCCTGTGATCACGACCATGGGGATCGAATCCATGGCGGCGGTGGCGATGCCGGTAACTAGATTCGTGGCACCGGGGCCAGAGGTGGCAAAGCAAACCCCAACCTGACCGGTGGCTCGGGCATAGCCATCAGCGGCATGGGAGGCCCCCTGTTCATGGCGCACTAGGATGTGGCTAATGCCCCCCTCGGCCTCCACCCGATAGAGTTCGTCATAAATCGGCAGAATCGCCCCGCCGGGATACCCAAAGATATGCTTGACGCCGTGGCGTTTAATGCTGTCGATCAGTGCATAGGCCCCACTCACACGGCGGGTGCTGGTCTCGGTCGGAATTTGAATGGAGGAGGTCATAGGACTAGGGCGCGACTTACGAGAAATGGACTAACTCAATCGACTGAGGAGCGAGACAATCTCCCCATATTCATGGATATGGACCCATGGATATGGGGGGATTGTCGGAGGTGTGTTTTAACTATTTTTAAATCATGCCTGAAATAAACCCCATCGCGGGGTCACCATCGGGATTTTTTATATTCGATCGCGTCTCAACGGCCCCCCGCATTGCCATGGTAAGGAGCCAGACATTGCGCCAGAAATTGCAGCGCCGTCGTATACGTGCCAGAACCGCCCCCAGCCCAGCCCCAAACCTGCTGGGGGGCCTGCCATAGCTGCTGGTGCGTCACTGGCGGATCAGCATAGAATGCACGGTCTCCCTGGCCCCAGAGTGCCCCCGTGATGTGGGTATAGCGATCATGGCTCAGGCGGTAGGTGGCAAATTGTCCTGCCAAAGGCACCCCCCAGCCATCTAGGGCAATCACCGCTTCTACGGGGTAGTCTTGCCCTTGTTGATAGGCCCAAGCCGCCGCGATCGCTGCCACACAGCCCGCACTAAAACCCAGAAAAACCAGGGGGGAACCCAGAGCCACGGTTGCCCCGAGCCAATCCCTCAAGGCATGGGCCGACCAAGCTTGTTGCGGGTGATGGGGAAAGACGTAATGTCCTGCTGACGGCCATAGTTCCCCACCCTTAAGCTGTCCCTTCAAGGTCTCTGTCCAGCGGGGGCTATGCATGCCAGGGCAAATAATTAAAGCGGCCATGCTCTCAAAGTCAAGCGTTTTAGATAGATCAAAACAGAAGCCAGTAGTCTTACTACATTACAGATGGACTTAGGTGAAGTGCTGTTTACTTTTGCGACCATTTAGGTCGCCTCTGCCAACAAACCCAGAAATCCTCTCTAAAACTATAACTAGGGCCACACCTTAAAACTAGTTAAGCTGCGATTGAACTAATGTCAAAGACAAATTACTGAAACAGACAATTGCTTAACGCCGTCTGGGTTTATTGATGATTAAGCCGTGGTTTTAATGAATGCACGCCCTGCTTTAAAGATCGCTTCGGCACAACCGGTCGGCCTTTACAGCCATGGGATTGCATTTCACCAGTTCGATTATTTTTAGGTTGATCACAGTGAATTTCAAACGGTTTTCTAAGCAGCTACCTTGACGGGTTCTAATGGATTTATTTTTGATTTTGAGAGACAAAAACCATGACACAGACAATTGTCAATTTGGCATCGCTGGTGGTAGCCGATAAAATCACTGATATTCTCTCCCATTACCCGGTTAATCCCCATCAAAAAGCATTCTCTTCTGAACATCTACGGCAAAAGCTGACCGCCTACGTGTTAAGTCGGATGCCAGCCTTATACACCACGGTTGATGAGAGCCAAGCCTGCTCTATCGAGTCCCCCGCTAGCTGTTATGCCGCTGAACAGCATAGCCAAATGGGGCAGTTGATCCATCGAGGGATTCAGCATTTGCTGTCCCACCCCCCAGCCAGAGAAAATGCTGATCCTGAGGCTGTAACCGCAGCCGCCCCTTCAAGCTGGTTTGGTTAGAAATCCGTGTCTTCCCGTTCGGTTCTACCCCTAACGGTTGTTAAGGGTTTCCGGTAGCCTCTTAGTAAGGATTTACACATTCTCCAGCCTGATGGAAGCTTAATCGGTTCCATCAGGCTGGAGCAGGGAGGCGATAGTGGCGGACGACCAACTCAGCTTAAGTGATCTGCTGCTGTCGAGTGGGGGTGGACCTTCTATGGAGGCTTTCCCGCCCTCAAACGGTCGACAAGGGTCTTTGCAAGTCGCTGAGGTGGAATGGTGGGCAGCGATCGCGGCGACAACCCAGTTGTTGGCCGAATCTCCCCGGCCAAATGATCATCGCCATGGGGAGCTAACCGCAGAAGGGACTGTGATTTCTGGCCCCCTACCGATCTTGACAGAACCGAGCTTGACCCAACGCTTTGCCACCTGGGTCCTGACGCCTCAACCGTTGGCAGAGGCATTGATGGGACAGCGATCGCTGTTGCCCGCATCCCCCCTCAGCACCACTGACCCGGTACCAACGATTCAAGCCTTGCCCTTAGATGCCAGTGATGCCCTGCTGAAGGAACAATTTTGCTGGGTGCGCACCGCCACCCTAAATATGGTGCTGGTTTTAGGACAGACCACAGGCGGTCCTTGGCAATTTCAGTACTCGTTTGAGCCAGACATGTTGACGCGGGTTTGGGACCGCCTGCATCGCTCTATTCTTCCAGGCAGTGATAAAACCCTGGGGCGATTAGAGGCGCGGTTAGCGAACCTCGCCGATGTCCGCCCTGACTACCGAGTCATTACTCGCTTTAGTCAGTTAATGATGTCTTATCTGCCCCACCGTACAAGGCCCAAGCCCTGCGCACCAAAGTCTGACGATCTGAGGTTCGTGAGCTGGTCCCCTGACACCCCTATAGCATCGCCAAGTTCTACCCATCGGCCTACAGCAGCGGCGGAAATGCATGGGGATTGTCCGAGTTTAGATGCCGAGCTACTGCAGGCGATGGCCCATGAAATTCGGACCCCTTTGACGACGATTCGGACGTTGACGCGATCGCTGCTGCGCCGATCGGATTTAGACGCCAAGGTCACCCAGCGTCTACAGCGCATCGATCAAGAATGCACCCAGCAAATCGAGCGCTTTAGCTTAATTTTTAGAGCTGCTGAATTGACTGGAACCTCTCGCCATCCGCTCGCGGCCCCCCTCACCCCCATTGCCCTGACCCAAGTCTTTGAAGCGGCCATTCCCCAATGGCAACAGCAAGCCCATCGCCGCAACCTTAGCCTTGACGTGCAGCTACCGCCTCAGCTCCCCAGGGTGACCAGTGACCCCACCTTGCTCTCCCAAGTGTTGACGGGGGTGGTCGAATGGTTTACTCAAGGGCTTCCGGCCCAAAGCCACATTCAAATGGGCATCACCTTGGCGGGGTCTCAACTGAAGCTGCAATTTAAAGCGCGATCAGAGGACAATAGTGACCCGTCAAACTACCATGACAACGGTCGAGCCCAGCTCAAGTCCCTCGGGCAATTGCTGACCATCGCCCCAGATACGGGGGGGGTCAGCCTCAATTTAGACGTAACAAAAACCCTATTCGCGGCCCTCGGCGCAAAGCTCACCGTCCGTCAACGCCCCCAGCAAGGGGAGACCTTAACGGTATTTTTACCCCTAGAAACCCGCGAGGTTTAAACGGCCCCGGCGTTTCTACCCGGCGATCGCGAAGATCGCAAATTCGGTCGATACCATACACTTTGGCAAATCACAGCATTTGCTGGATGGGCTTGGCCAGAGTGGCCAACGCCCGAGCTGACGTTAACGGCCACGACCTTGCGAAATCCCCCCAAACCCCCCACCCTTGCCTTTTGGGTGCTCCTCGGACTGCTCATTGGGTGTGGAATCGGTCTACGGTTTTTTCTGCTCAGTCAAAAATTTTATTGGGAAGATGAGGTTTCCACGTCCCTGCGGCTAGCGGGCTACAGTCCGGCTCGACTGGCGGAACAGTTTATGTCACCGCAACGGGTGACCGCCCAAGCCCTGTTGGCCTATCAATATCCCCGCCCCGAACAGACCTGGGGGGATGTGCTTGAAAATCTCAAAACCGAAGGGACCATCCACGTGCCCCTGTACTTTTTGCTGACCTATTTTTGGGTCAAATGTTTTGGGGCTTCCGTTGCCGTCATCCGCAGCTTCAGCGCGGTGTTAAGTGTGTTGACCCTGCCCTGTTTCTATGGGCTGAGTCTGGCCCTGTTTAACTCTCGCCTCACCGCGATGGTGGCTGTGGCGTTGATGGCCAGTTCCCCCTTTCATATCCTCTACGCCCAGGAAGCCAGACCCTATAGCCTTTATTTGCTATTGACGGTGGTAAGTGGCTGGGCACTGCTGACAGCGTTCAAGTCCAACCGCCCCCTCGTCTGGTTTGCCTATGGCCTGACGGTGGCATTGGGGCTATACAGCTTTTTACTCTTTGCCCTGGTATTGCTCAGCCATGGGGTATATGGGCTGCTAATTTATCGGGGCTGGAACGCCAAATTCAGGCGGTTTCTCTGGGCCATGGTGGGGGGGAGCTTGGCCCTGGTCCCTTGGCTGATAGCCGTTTTTCCCTACAGCCAAACGATTGCGCGTAATACCCGTTGGCAGACGGTTTCCGTTGGCTTTACGGGGATCGATCGCCTCCACCACATGGCCTTGAACTTTACCCGCCCCTTGATTGACTTTGACTGGAACTATGGCTTTAGCCTGAGCCACTGGCTCCCCTATGGGGGGGTGGTCGTGCTCGCCGTGGCGCTGCTGATCTATAGCATTGGGTTTACGGTGCGGCAGGCCCCCTGGGCGGCGGGCCTATATGTGCTGCTCTTGGTGGGCGTACCGGGGCTTTTGTTAGCGGGGTTAGATACGGTTTTGGATGGGGCCATGACGCAAATTACCCGCTACTTTGCCCCCGCCTATATCGGTTGTGAGCTGGCCCTGGCCTATTGGCTGGGGACACATCTGCGGCGATCTCCCCGCGCCCTCTGGCAGATTGTGGCGGTGGGATTGGTGGGTATCGGCCTGCTGTCCGGCGGCAACAATATGTTCGAGCCGGTCTGGTGGAACAAAAATAATGGCTATATCCACACAGCGGCCCAGGTCATCAACCAAACAGAAAACCCCTTGGTGCTAGGGGGGGAGGTGCGGTTGACCTTGGCCCTCGCCCACCATTTAGAACCGGATACGGCCATGGTGGCCTTTGTGGGGGACCAGACCTTGCCCCCCTTACCGCCAGGGTACAGCGATTACTTTCTCTATCACCCTCCCCAGGGTTGGCCCCAGCGCTATGCCACAGCAACGGGCTATGGCTTGGAACCGTTGGGGGATGTTCCCATTTGGCGAATTCAACCCTGAGCATTCAACCCTGAGCATTTAAAGCGCGGCCCTGCATCCAAGCCGCTGGGGCGGGCGTATACCTATACAGATGCCGCTCAATTTGCGATCTGCCTGAATGCCTATCCCTTACCCCAGCGCACCAGTGGCCCATCCCACCACCGACACCACCCTGGTCAAACGCCTTTGGCAGGGCGATTTGGATGCCATGGGGGCGCTGTATGACCGCTACTCAGGTCTGGTTTACACCATTGCCCTGCGCAGCTTGGGGGACACCGCCAGCGCCGAGGACCTGACCCAAGATGTGTTCTTAACCCTGATGAACCGTCGTACCTATAACCCAGACCGAGGTGCCCTCGGGAGCTATCTCAGCATGCTGACCCGATCGCGGGCGATTGATCGCCTCAGGGCTAAGTCCACCCGCCACAAATATCTGCACCAGTGGCAACACCAACCCCATGCCCCGGAACCTGGCCCCATGGACCATGCCAGCCAACAAGAACGCCATACCCTGGTGCGAGCCGCCCTCGATCACCTGACCCAGCAACAGCGCCAGGTACTAGAGCTGAGCTATTACCAGGGGCAGTCCCAGAGTGAGATTGCAGAACAGTTGGGGGTCCCCCTCGGGACCGTCAAAAGCTGGGCGAGGCGGGGGTTACTGCGACTGAGATCGCATCTCAAGGACCAACTCAGTGAGGCGCAACCCGAATGACCTCTCCCCTTCCCGATGAGTTACAAGCCTTAGCGGCTGGTTATGTGCTGGGGGACCTGAGTTCTGAAGAGATGGTTTCTTTTCAACAATTGCTGGCGACCCAGCCTAAACTGGCCCAAACCGTCGCGGCCCTGCAAGAAACCCTCTCAATGCTGCCCTACGGGTTGCCCCCCCAATGCCCCGATGATCGGGTGCGATCGCGCCTGTTGAGCAACGCTGCCGCCAAAATCAATCCCATCTCCCCATCCGTCGAAACACCCATTCATCCCCCCGTCAAATTGCCACAGCGATCGCCCTGGCTGATCCGAATGGCAGCCTCAGCCGCAGTGGTGTTGGGGGGATGTAGCCTCTGGCTAAGCTATCGCGTGGTCACCTTGCAGACTCAATTGGCGGCGGCGGAGCACTTTGTGGCGCTGGCCCTAGCCGACGGCTCTACCGCCGATCCCGCGATCACCGTCAGCCCAGCAGAATCCTTGCTGAATCAGCAATGGTCGGGGCTATTGCAACTGGTGCAAGACCATACAGGGTCCTTAGGGCGATCCCAAGGGCCAGTGGATGTGGCCACCACCGATCTAAATGCCCTCTCAACACAACTGGCTAGATCAGAGCAGCTTCCTGCCTTGAGTGACTCCCAAGCCCAACTGCTGGGGGGCAGCCCTTGCCAGTTTGGTAAAGCCAAAGGGGTGCGCCTCACATACCAGCTCCCCACGGAGCAAACCATTTCTGTCTATCGAGTGGATTTAAAGGGTGACCAGTTTCCGCAGTTCTCCGGGACCTATATCACCCTCAAACATCGCAATATCAATCTCATTCTTTGGCGAGACCAGGATCACCTCTACGCCTTGGCCGCAGAACTACCGTTAACCGATTTGCAAACCCTCGCCCGTACCCTGGAGCCGATTTAACATGCCCGTTTTAAACCTGTCCAGTATCCAGCAATTCGCCGCTAAACGCCTCCGTTTTCTCACCTTAGGAACCGCTGCGGCCAGCCTAACCGTACTTGCGGCTTGCTCGTTTCCCCCAGGCCCAAACGCCGTCGCTAGGGGTGAAGTACCGCCCCCAATCACCACCGCCTCCAGTGAGGCCGAAGTGGCCTTGGCGGAGCATCTGGCTAGCATCGGTGCCAAGAAATACGGGGCTTGGTGGTGTCCCCATTGCCATGCGCAGCAGGCCCTATTTGGCAAAGACGCCTTCGCCAAAATCACCTATGTGGAATGCGACCCCGAGGGCCAAAATTCCGAAACCGCCACCTGCCAGTCGGTGGGAGTAGCGAGCTATCCCACCTGGGAAATCAATGGTGAGCTCTACGGCGGTGTGCAGCCCCTAGAAACCCTAGCCAGAATTTCGGGCTATACCGGACCGACCCATTTCAAACATCAACCCGCAGAATAGCGACCCTCAGCAAAGCGCGCCCCTTAGCGGCAAGCCCGCCAGAATCCCAGTTCCGTCATCAAAGTTTGACGTTTTGCAGCGATATCGGTGCCCCTCAGCTGTTGCTCTAGGGCGTCTATTAGCTCGTCAATTTTCTGACGGCGAACATAACTAATGTATTGATTAAACGTAGGCACTACAGAACCTCCAAATAGGGCAGGCGTGGGAACACACAGTCATTTAGGCGTTACTCCCAAGGCAAAGAATCAACATTGGAGTCACAGCCAAGGTCATCAGAGTGATGGTTATACAGATGTAGAGTTCTTACACTTGTTCCGGCGTCACGACGATCACGGGGTGATGACTCATTTATCATCCCGCGAACAACCCTTGAGGTGAGTGATAGCAACCTGGCAACGGCGGTGACATTTCTCTAGGGGGGGAGTGCGACAAAGCCACCCCTAGGGGTGATAGACCTCAGGGATTGGTGTGACAAAAATCACACCAATCCCTGCTGGCATCTCAACCCTTTGCAGGGACCACCAAAGCACGAAAACCACCGCCTCCAAAGGGCAAGGCTAGAATATGGAGAGTTCTACAAGACTCGCGATCGCACCAGCCATCAATGCCATCAGTGCGTATTGAGACATCCCATGAGAGCCCCTCCCAGATGACTCAGAACGCTTCAAGAACGCATAGAGATGGGGTGCGCCCAACATAAAGAAGACCAAACTTAAGACATTGGCACGGGGCAAACTAGGCTGAGCGGTGTAATTGCTGGGGTTAGTCATCATCGTTAAGCACTGTACTGGGCAGACATTAAGCGGACGGCTGTTGCTCAAAACAGCACGCACGTTAAATACGTAACTTTTTGTTAAAAGTTATTGACTTTAGTGTAGTTAATTTAAATGGTTGTTGGCAAGCGGCTTGATCACTCGGGGTTATTCTGGCGACTTGATTTTGGTTTGAAGGACTCAACTGAGGAGAGCCGATTTAGAAAGGATTTGATATAACTACAGGCGAACCATCAGCGGAGAGAGACGTGCCGCTGTATCTAGCTTAATTTGAGGACACAGCCACCTATGCTACGCCACCACTGGAGCACCATCGGAGCAATTGGTCTGGGCTTAGTCGCTGCGTCCTTAGCCCAGCCATCCTGGGGGAATCCGCCGCAGTTACCGTTGCCCATCACCATCGCCCAGGCAGAGCCGGCTGCGGCTGCGGAAGCAGCTCTAGAACGGGGACTCACATTAATTCAATCTGGACAAGTTGAGACGGCGATCGCCGCCTTTGAAGAAGCTGCCGCCCTCGATAGCAATTTGGCCCCAGCCCATTACAACTTGGGGTTGGCCCTGCGACAACGAGGGCAATTACAAGAAGCTGCCAGTGCGTTTTGGCGCGCCATTCAGGCGGATCCGAACTTGGCCATTGCCTACTCCAACCTAGGGGCCTCCCTGTGGGAAGGGGGCAACCGCGACCAGGCCATCAGCTACCTAGAGCGGGCCATTGAAATTCAGCCGGACCTAGGCAATGCCCACTACAACCTTGCTTTAGTGCAAATGGAGCTGGGGGAATACGATGATGCCCTGGTCTCTTTGCAGGAAGCAACTCGCTTAACCCCCCGCGCCCCCGAACCCCACTTCCATTTAGGGCGCATGTACGTGCAGCGAGGGGAGTTGACCGCTGCAATCACTGCCTTTGAAACCGCAATCGACCTTTTTCCGCAATATGTAGAAGCCTATTACAACCTCGGGGTCGCCCTCTATGGTCAAGCTGAGTACGAAGCAGCCCTAGATGCCTTTCGGGAAGCCACCACCATCAACCCCACCTACACCAACGCTTACTACAGTGCGGGCCTAACCTTTATTCAGTTGCGAAATTATGAAGAGGCCGAAGGGGTTTTGAGCCATGCCAAAACCCTTTACATCTCTCAAAACAACCCCCAATGGGCGGCCAATACCCAGGCCCAACTAGACCGCATTGAAACCTTGACGGCCCAATAGATAGGCTTGGGCCTGGTTGACTGACAAAACCCTTGAAACGCTCATGCTTTTTTAGGTTGGGTGGAGCGTTAGCGCAACCCAACGAAACCGTTACGGGTGTTGGGTTTCACTCTGTTTCACCCAACCTACAAGAGAACCTTTTGTCAGTCAGGACTTCGGCTTGCTGGCTCAAGGCTGGTAACCGTCCCCTGAGCGGAGTCGAAGGGGACATCTTGCATAGGTTTTGGCTTCGACTTCGCTCAGCCAGCGTAGTACCAGGGACGCTTACCAAGGCTGTGCATCTCTAGAGCATGGCCAGGAGGCGAAGCTGCGCTTTTCAAAAAAACATGTACTGATTAGCAAATACATATTCAAAAGCTGAGATGACCCTCATCAAAAACAACTAGGGACTAGTGATTTTTCTTGTTTGAAGTCTGTTGATGTCGGCGATACCAAGTTGCTCCCCCCACCATCAAACCGGTCAACCCCAAGGCACTTAATAGGGGAAAAATTTCACCTGTCTTGAGGGCCGTAGCACCTGTGCTACCGAGCAAAACGAAAGGAATTATTCCTGGCAGTGTTCCTATTGATGTACCGACAATATAATCTCGAAACGTAATGGATGTTAGTCCAGCCGCATAATTAACTAAACCATAGGGGATAATCGGCAACAAGCGAATGGCTGCCATATAAAATAAGCCCCCTTTCCTAAGTTCTGTATCTAAAGTTTGCCAAGACCCTGAAAAACGATCTCTGACCTGCCTTTGACCGAGGGTACGGGTAAAACCAAATGCGACGACGGCAGCCGCTAAAGCCGCAAGGGTAGTCCAAAGAGTGCCCATCCAGAGTCCAAACAATGCTCCTCCCATCAAGTTCAATGTAGTGGAAGGTAGCACTAGCAAGGTGGAAATTGTGTACAGGAGAATATAAATTACTGGCCCCCAAATGCCTAGCGCGTCTAACCAGGATTGAATCTCATTCGGATCGATTTTTCCAAAAAAAGCAATTGATACAACCGTCGAAAGCAGACAAATTATGATTAAAAATATAAACTTATAGTTCTTTCTTTTCACTTCTCTCTACCATGGCGAAGGTTATTTATAAGTATTTTAAAATCGCTTTTTGACGCTCAATTAAAATATTAAAATACCATTTGCGATTATTTTTTCTGCTCGTCTATACCATGGAAGTCTCTTATAAAATAGAGAGGACGTCCTTTGACTTCTTCAAAGATTCTGCCTAAATATTCGCCCAAGACACCTAGTCCAATTAATTGGACTCCACCTAAAAAGAGAATGGCAATCATCAAAGATGCATACCCTGGCACGTCTATGCCAAGCATCAAAGTTCGAACAATCAGAAAGCTACCATACACAAATGCGATGCCAGACAAACCAATGCCAGCATAACTCCATATTTTTAAGGGTGCTGCACTAAATGAAGTGATCCCATCAATAGCAAAGTTCCAGAGCTTCCAATAATTCCATTTTGTCTTCCCTTTATGGCGTCTATCTCTGTTATAAGTTACAGACAATTGCCTAAAGCCTACCCAATTAAATAGCCCCTTCATAAAGCGATTACGCTCAGGTAGCTGCTTCAATGCCTCGACTACACGCCGATCCATGAGGCGAAAGTCCCCGGTATTTCTAGGGATAGACACCCTGCTGATTTTCTCAATTGTTCTGTAAAACGCATTCGCAGTTACTTTCTTGAACCACGTTTCACCAGCACGAGAAATTCGGGTAGCATACACGACGTCATACCCTTCTCGCCATTTTTCTAGTAAATCCTTAATCAGCTCAGGTGGATCCTGAAGATCCGCATCAATGGGAATTACAGCGGCTCCAGCCGAATAATCAATTCCCGCTGTCATCGCAATTTCCTTGCCAAAATTCCGTGACAAGTCTATGACTTTTATGGATGGATTTCGATTATGATGCGCCACTAAATATTCTAGGGTTCTATCTTGGCTGCCATCATTAACACAAACAATTTCATAGCTAATGCCTATCTCAACCAAAACTGTTTCTAAGCGATCGAAGAAAAAGTCAAGATTATCCTCCTCATTGAAAATCGGTGTAACTATCGACAGTTCTGGAGTTTTTGCGTTTGACATGTTTTTGAGATTTTAGGAAAACGGCTGAAAAGCCAAGCAGAGTCAACGCAGCTCTCCAGCCAACGAGGTGCAGCTTCCATCACAAGTCATAATTTGGTGCCAACCAAAGATATTTAAACCTCGTCTAACTTGAAACCTGGAGTTCCCCTCACCCTAAATCCCTCTCCCCAGGGGAGAGGGACTTTGAATGGTTCTCCGGCTCCCCTCGCCCCCTGGGAGAGGGGCT
>CAYGVA010000092.1:0-14980 GCA_964353225.1 uncultured Leptolyngbya sp. | reverse complement strand
CGTTCAAAACAATCAGGAGCCCGCCCCGCAACCCTCTAGGCCAGACGGGGGCGGGGCAGCCCCCGCTACAACACCCCCCAGGCGCAATGACGCTGGTGCTGGAGGCCCTAGACCCCAGGGTAATTAAATGTCACCTTCGGTTTCATCCCCCCCCATTCCAAGCCAGCGAACCTTGAGGGAATGACGTTAGGTTCGCTTCACAAGGTCGTTTCCAGAAATGTCAGGCCGTTCTCCAAAAAGATCGCGCCCGCAGTATTTGCGAACTGGATGCGGCTGATGGGGAAACGGTGCGATCGGCCTATCAGCCGGGGAATGCGCCCTATAAACAGATTTGGTCATAGAAATAGGTAGAGAGCCTACCGGCGAACATCAAGAGCGTTATCTCAATACAGCACCCCCCGGCTCAGAAAGACGGTTCTACTCACCGATTCTGACGCGAGCGATGGGTATGGGCAGAGATATCATAGCTGCCAAAAATTCTTAATGTTTCCGTGCAGCTTTGCAATGCTTGTAAGGATCTTTGTGTTTTTTCCTCAGCCAAACCCACTTCAAGGTCCAGAAAAAATAAGTATTCCCCAAGGGAGCGTTTCGTTGGTCGAGACTCGATCCGGCTCAGATTGATAGACTCCCTAGACATAATTTGTAACGGTGCCAGAAGCGCGCCAGGGGAATTTATTGGCAAACTAAAAGCAAGGGAAGTGTGATTTCCTGTTTGAGAATCTTGTATGCCTAAAATCCAAAATCTTGTAAAATTGTCAGGCCGATCATTAATGGGGTGAGCTAGCATCGGCAGATCGTACAAATGTGCGGCCCATTCTGATGCAATGGCAGCAGCGCTAGTCGTTTTCTGTAAATCTCTAAGTACCTCCGTCGTTGATTGGGTAGGCATTAAGCTAGCATCCGGACAGTTATTCTGAATCCATTGCTGACATTGCCCTAATGCTTGAGGATGAGAATAAATCTTCTCCACATCTTCCAATCTGTTGGCCTGAGTCAAGAGAGCATGGCTAATAGGCAAAATCAAAGCATGCTGAATGCGAAGGTTAGGCATTAGCCATAACGCATCCAACGTAACGGTGACCCCTCCTTCGATGGAATTCTCAACAGGTACTACAGCAAAATTTATGGTGCCATTTGCTGCCGATTGAATAACTTGCAAAATACTCGGATAAGACTTTAGTTCAACGTTCTTCTGGTCTTGCTGCTGTTGTCGATAAGCTACAGCAGCTTGTTCAGAATATGTTCCCTTAGGTCCTAAGTAACCAATAGTCACAGTCATAGTTTGCTCTTTTTACAGTATGTGAATACATTCTCCTATTGCCCATCCTTTTTTTCAGCAGATTTCAATAACAAAAAACAAGAGAATAAGCCTTTGGCAGCTACTTCTATAAGTCTGTGATTTCTTTTTCCATAACTACAGGCTTTCGACGTCCCATAAAATCTTCAGTCAACCTAGCTATCAATACAGTCATACACAAACATTTTTCCCCAGACCATGATCATATCGAGCATTGCAGTAAACCCCTCAAACTAATAGTGTTTATTTCTTGATGCTAATATTGTCCTCTTCCGAATCCATTAATCTGAGCATCCCAAATCAATCAGTTCCGTTACGACACTACCTACAGCAACCTCATCGGCTAGTTGGTTCCCTTGCGAGCTCGAATCAGGTTGTCTCCCTAGGAAATAAGCGGTTTCGACTCTATTTAAATACTATAGTTTTCTTTGCCTTCAGGGTTCAGCCCATTGTTGACTTAGAAATCATAAATGCTGATGACGACAGACTATATGTAAGGTCTATTGCTTGCGAAATTCGAGGCAATGATTTTGTGAATCAGCATTTTAATTTATCATTAAGTGGCCACTTGAAATATGCCACCCAAACTCGGGCTACTCGCCTAATGGGTCAAGCCGACTTAAAGATCTCTGTTGGCATTCCCCCTGTCCTCGATCTTGTTCCCAAAACCCTTCTGGAGAAGACTGGCAACCATATCCTCCGAAGTATTTTGATGACGATGAAGCAGCGGATCATTCATAATCTAGCGACTGATTACCGCAGATGGAGCGAGGCTCAAAAGGCAGAAGATATCAGGATGAATGCAGGGAAAATATGGCCTTCAAAACCCCTAAACAATATTAGTCCATCGCTAGTTGATGCCAAGCCAAAAATCAACAGGTGAGGCTGGCCGTATACAATGCGGTGATTTCTGGCAATTGTCAATGCTTTGTTTAGGCTCCTAAATGGGAACGGTTACGTAGCCAGTAACGACGTGCTTAAACCTCTATTTAAACAGAGATTATCAGCGCATTTATATAAATGCGCTGATAATCTCTGTCAAGCCAGAATTGATGACGTTCATCACCCAAAAACAGTCTAGTGCCCTGCGGGTCTGCCCAGCCTCAAGAACATCATCAACAAAGGTTAGTTAGGCTCGCGTTAAACGTTCTCAGTAGCTGTTCCATCACTGGCAGACTCCGCTGAGGAACGCCGACGCCGACGCCGACGCGGTGCTGGGTTATCTGCTACCGGGTCGGCTTCAGATATTGTAGCCACCACTAAACCATTATCTTCAATGGGTTGTTCAGCGTGATTATCTTCAATGGGTTGTTCAGTGCGATCTAGCAGTTTTGGTTTTTCCGAAACAGGCGCAGGGGCCTCGTGGGATACGACAGTCTGCTCTTGAGTGACCGTAACTGGTGGCTTTTCAGCTTGTTTAATCGAACTATCGATGCTAGTGACCGGAGGTAAAGAACTACCTTGACCCGGCAATCTGACTGAAATGCTTACATTTCTAGGATCTTCAATACTCTGATTGCTGAGTACTAATGGGGAAATACCCATCAATGCATAGATGCGCTGCTCATCAGATGTCATTTCTACGGTAACTATCTCTGGCGGCGAAGCGACTTTACTCTCGCCTCGTCCTCGACTACGGCTGCTACGAGACGGCAAGGTAGGGCCGTTTTCAACATCGTCATAGCTGCTGTCTTTTGCTTCCCTATTCTCCTTTACTTCTGGCGTTACAGAAACAGGCTTGGGAAGCTCAGTGCGCCCATTACTCCTGCTGGTGACGGGAACATCTCGACGACGACGACGACGACTCGTTTTGCCCCCCCTCTCTTGATAGCTAGGATGATGGATCAGTTCTAGCTCTTGTAGATCAGCCTGAGGTTCTAAGGTTTCACTGCCATTTTCCCTAAGGGATGGGTGAGAGAGTCTCCCAACTGCCCCAATTTCTCGGGCCGGATCATTACTAGAGGGCATTTCCATTCCCCCAGTTTCCCCTGGGAGATGGACTAGATGACCCAGACCGCCACAGGTTTGGCAAGGTCGGCCAAATAATTCGTAAATATTTTGCCCTTGACGCTTTCGGGTCAGCTCAACTAAACCCAACTCAGAAAGTTGAGAAATTTGGGGACGGGCCTTGTCCGCTCGCAGTGCTTTGTTGAAGTTCTCAAGGACTTGAAGCTGATCACGTCGGGAGTCCATGTCAATGAAGTCAACAATGATCACGCCTGCAACATTACGCAGGCGTAATTGCCGGGCAATTTCCATCGCTGCTTCGCAATTAGTCCACAACACAGTTTCCCGAGCAGTTGCAGAACGGGTGAAGGAGCCAGAGTTAACGTCAATAACCGTTAATGCTTCCGTAGGCTCAATGACGATGTACCCCCCTGAGGGCAAGTCCACTCTTGGTTTAAGTGCTTCACGAATAGCAGCATTGACTCGGAAGAACTCTAGGAGTGGAATGCGATCGCGGTGATGGTCAATCAGGACCCCTTGGGGCATCCGTCCACCACTCCAGTTCGTCAACTGCTGCTTAATACGTTTCATGCCGGTATGCGAATCCGCAACAATGCGGTTCACATCGGCGCTGTAAACATCTCGTAAGACGCGTTGAATAAAGTCGTCATCTCGATTGAGCAAAGCAGGCGGACGCGTCGCTAACGCCTCCTGCTGAGTAAGCTCCCACTGTTTTTGTAGAGCCTCTAAATCTTCAATAATGGCTTCTTCAGGAACGCCATCTGCCTCTGTTCTGACGAGCAGCCCCATGCCTGCTGGCTTAATCAGAATGGCCAGAGCCCTCAGGCGGTTGCGCTCATTATCACTGCGAATACGACGGGATAAATTAACGCCACGCCCATAAGGCATCAGTACCAAGTAGCGACCTGGCAGCGTCACATTGCCAGTTAACCTTGGCCCTTTATTGCCCGTGGGTTCCTTCATGATTTGAACCAGCACTTTTTGTTGGGGTGCCAATAGTTCAGTGATCGAACCCGCCGCTCGCTTTAAACGCAAGGGACCCAGATCCGTAACGTGCATAAACCCGTTACGATCGCTATCTCCTAAATTAACAAAGGCTGCATCGATACCTGGCAGAACATTTTCAACGATGCCCAAGTAAATGTCACCCACCTGGTGCGTACCAGTAGCAACAATCAGCTCTTGCATCTGATCTTCGGCAAAAACGGCGGCGATTCGATGCTGCTCAGCAATAACAATTTGCTTCGGCATTCAATATCCTCAAAACCCAGATCAAACCCTTTAAATTTTCCCGAAAGCCAGGGAAAATAAGGGGGGACAATAGTACTTAAAAGAAGTGAAAAGGATGAGTCGACAAGCCCATCAGCCCTAGCGTTACCAAGAACGGCCCAAAGCTCACCTTGAGATTACATACACACTAATCACGTTTCAGCTACTGCTCAGATCATCAGAATACTGACGCCTTTAAACTTGCCAAGACTTTGCCGAATTAATCTAAAAATCCTGACAGAAGTCCTTGACCTTCAGAACCATGCAGCCAACTGAATCGATAGGTGCTGCCCAAGCCAAATAAGCTTAGTCACTTCTGTAGCCAGTATTATAACGCTAGGCCAGTAGAACTACCATTAATTAGGCCGAAGCTGCATAATCGCCTCTGGCACGGGGCAATTCAGGAACGTTAAATTTTGTAAGGCAGAAAAAGCGCGTACTTAACGGCCTTGCATTGGCATCACAGCCATGATTCTAGAATTTATGTTTGTCCGGCGACAGTAGTTCAGTAGCGCTGATCTGAATCCAACGCTACTGAACTACCCATAAAAGCGCTTTAAACAACCCCTAACGCCGGGACAGGGCTTCCGACAACTTTAACTTTTTTGCTTGTGGCGATCTCTGCGTGCTGTAGCAGCAACACCACCATCGGATAGCGCTTAGGAATTTCCCGACGTATCAAGCGCCGCACTTCGGTCTCTAGCTTGGGTTTTAACGCCGCAATGTCTAAATCACCTGCCTTGCGGCGCTCTGCAATATTGATACCAATCAAGTTGGCAACTTGCTGCTGTAGCCGTGCCTCATCTACTGTTTGGGCAATCCCGCGCAGATGAACAACGGGAGAACTGACTAAAGCACCCTTATTATCAAGGGTTGCACCAATGGTGACAATGCCATCCTCAGCAAGCTGCTGGCGATCCTTTAACGTCTCTTGATCAACAATTCCCTGCCGTGATGAATCAACCAGTTCTATCCCCGATTGGACCTTGCCATTAATGGCAATTCGATCAGGGGTCAAGGTGACAATATCACCGTTGTTGATGATCACCATATTTTCGGCTGGCACACCCATACTTTGAGCCGTCTGGGAATGACGGACCAGCATGCGATGCTCTCCGTGGACAGGGAGGAAAAACTTAGGTCGGGTGAGACCAATCATCAGTTTCTGATCTTCCTGGGAACCGTGGCCCGACACATGGATGCCATGGTGGCGACCATAGATCACCTTCGCGCCTTGCATCATCAGTTTGTCAATCGTATTGACAACAGCAATGGTATTGCCTGGGATAGGATTGGCAGAAAACACAACTGTGTCGCCTTGCTTAACCTTGATCTGGCGATGGGAGCCATTAGCAATGCGCGTTAGCGCCGCTAGCGGCTCACCCTGTGAACCCGTGGTCAATATAAGCGCATCCTTATCTGCATACTGCCGAAGGTTTCGCAGGGGTTGGAACCGACTATCTTCACAGTCGATGTACCCTAGCTCTCTGGCATGGGAAATCACATTCAACATGGAGCGGCCTACAACAAAAACCATTCGGTTGTACTTCTTGGCCAACTCCAGAATCATATTGACTCGATGCACCGAAGAAGAAAATGTGGTGACAACTAGCCGACCCTCGGTCTGAGAAAAGATTCGATCAAGGTTGGGAAAAACAGAGCGTTCCGAAGCCGTATGGCCAGGAACTTCTGAATTAGTAGAGTCACTAATTAAACAGAGAACACCTCGTTCTCCGTACTCTGCAAATTTCTGAAAGTCAAAGTACTCACCATCCACAGGAGTATGGTCAACCTTGAAATCTCCGGTGTGGATAACGATCCCAACGGGGGTATGAATGGCCACACTACAGCTATCTGCGATGGAGTGAGTATTACGGATGTACTCCACAATAAAAGAGTTGCCGATGCGCACGGTGTCGCGTGGCTTGACCGGACGCAACTCAGTACGGTCCCTCACGCCAGCCTCTTCTAGCTTGCCCTCTAACAGAGCCATGGCTAGCCGTGGTCCGTAGATGACTGGGATATCAAATTGCTTTAAGTGGAAGGCAATGCCCCCAATGTGGTCTTCATGGCCATGGGTGACAATCATGCCCTTGATTTTGTGTCGATTTTCCCGCAGGTAGGTGACATCGGGAAGAACAATATTAACCCCATGCATTTCATCTGTCGGAAAGGCTAAGCCTGCATCCAACAACATGATCTCATCATTTATTTCGAAAACACAGGTGTTCTTGCCGATCTCATGCAGCCCTCCTAGAGGAATGACTTTCAAGGCAGTTTTAGGTTGTTTTGGTTTCATACATTAGCGAATGTGGGTTTACAAGAAAAGCTATTTCGAGAGACAAAATCCAAAAATGCTCTCACCATCAGCTCCTTAATGATTCAATTCATTGGGCGAGGAGGTTTTGGGGGTAAGTCAGTTGCAGGCAGAATCGGCAACTCAAGCACTGAAGGAACTTCTAAAGTCTCAAGTTCAAAGAGGATTAATCAACTGCGACCTTTGATGACAGAACGCTTGAAGTAGATGATGTGAGCGAGCACATTTGAAAATCAGTGTTCTAATTAAAGATTCCCAAATTCAACGTTAATACAATTCTTGGAGGCTGAGTCACCATTTATTTAAATAGACAATGACTTCAGCAGTGCTTGCAGTGAAGCCTCTACATCCGGTGGGATGGGGCACAGTGGGGAGCGAACGTCGCCGACGTTCCACCCTTGAGCTCTGAGAGCAGCTTTGACGGGAATAGGGTTTGTCATGGCAAACAACCCTTTAAAAAGAGCAAACAACTCTAGATGGATGCTAGTTGCTTTGCTGATATGACCCGCTTCAAAGTGCTGGATCATTGATTGAAGACGATCGCCCACCAAATGACTGGCTACGCTCACAACACCACAGCCACCTACCGACAAAATCGGCAGTGTCAAAGAGTCATCACCAGAATAGATGGAAAATTCTGGGGGAGTTGAAGCACGAATCTGGCTCACATGATCTAGGTTACCACTGGCTTCCTTAATCGCCACTATGTTTGCAATCTCGGCCAGCTGGGTAATTGTCTCTACAGCCAAGTTAGAACCGGTGCGGCCTGGGACGTTATAAAGCATCATCGGCAGATCGGGGCTAGCTGCTGCGATCGCTCGAAAGTGCTTGTACAGACCGTCTTGGGGTGGCTTGTTGTAGTAAGGAACAACCTGTAGACTCCCATCTAGGCCAAGCTTAGCAGCCTTACTTGTGGCCGCGATCGCCTCTTGGGTCGAATTCGATCCGGTTCCCGCAATGACCTTCGCCTTGCCTCCCACCGCTCCTTTGACCGCCCGAAAAAGCTCTAGCTCTTCCTCCCAGGTCAACGTTGGTGATTCCCCTGTGGTCCCACAAACGACAATGCCATCACTACCATGCTCTACCAGATAGGTCGCTAACGCTGCCGCTGTCGCGGAGTCGACACTACCATCCTGAGAGAATGGCGTCACCATCGCCGTGAGTACCCTACCAAAATATCCCACCCTATTGACCTCTCAAAACAGTGTCGAAGACCTATCGGCTTAGCTGGACACAGAAGACTATCACAACCCAATTGTGCCTGGGTTCAGCAATGCTACCAACACTGAACCCAGCGACCCGCGACAACGGTGCTTTGTTTCCCATGACCAGCGTAGTATCTTTACGAATCAGCGTCCTCGCTACCCTTAAATGCATTCATAGCTTAATCCTGACGACGCTGATGGCAGCTCGCCCCAGCGCCCTGATTTTACGGTGCGGCCCAGGAAGTATTTACGCGCTAACAACATCCATCCTGAACTAACCTGCAAAGCAATGGTTAGGGCGAGCATCACCGGCCCGACTAGGCCGAAAGGAATTGAGACCAGCACTGGTCTTCGCGATTGTTGCTCCAGAGATGAATCATTACGGCTACTTGAGCTGTCTTTTGTCCGTCAGTGAACCTTGCAATGCGATTGAGGCATACCCAGCGCTTTCCCCAGTCTTCGTGGGCATGACTGGGTATGTCGTGCAAAAGGAAGTAAGATTATAAGCTGCGTGTTTACTATGCCCTCCCTACAACCCGAAAGTTATCGGACGTCAGCGTTAGGGCTATTGTTTCAGAATGCTAGGGCAATACGTAAGCCGTAAATCAACAACTTTGCCCGTTCCGCACAACACAGGTGTCCACCAGGAATATTTTTGATGAAAGTTACCCAGGAACAGCTCCCCGACAGTCAAGTGGGCCTTCAAATCGAGATTCCCGCCACCATGACTCAGCAGACTTACGATAAAGTCCTGAGAAAGTTGATGCAGTCGGCTAATATCCCTGGATTCAGACGCGGCAAGGTCCCTCGCCAAATATTTTTGCAGCGAGTCGGCAGTACTCAGGTGAAAGCTTCGGCCCTAGAAGAGCTGGTTCAAGCGGCTGTTGACCAAGCCATTACCCAGGAAAAAATTGAAGCCTTAGGTAACTACCAGCTCATATCAACCTTTGAAGACTTGATTAGTCAGTACCAGCCTGGGAACCCCTTGGTGGTAAAGGCGTCAGTGGATGTCCCTCCCCGCGTGACCTTGTCAACCTACACTGGCCTGACCACTCAGGCAGAGGAAATCCTTTACTCAGCTGATCGTGTAGACGAACTGCTTGAGCAACATCGTTCTAGTCGAGCAACGCTAGTTCCTATTGAGGATCGTCCCGCTGCCTTGGGAGACTCGGCTGTTGTTGACTTTGCTGGCAAGGTTATCCAAGAGGATGACACTTTTGCTCCCTTTGAAGGGGGACAAGCCGAGGATTTCCAGCTCGACATCAAGCCAGGGAGCTTTATTGACGGCTTTGTCGAGGGCATCGTGGGTATGACCCTAGAGCAAACCAAGGAAATTACGGTCACCTTCCCAGAAGACTATCCTCAGGCTGATTTAGCCGGGAAACCAGCCAAGTTTGATATCACCCTCAAAGAGCTCAAAGAGAAAGAGCTTCCTGACTTGGATGATGAATTTGCTCAAGAAGTCAGTGAATTTGAAACCTTAGAGGCACTGCGCAGCTCCTTGGAAGAACGCTACCAAACCGAGGCCCAGGATAAAACAGAGGCCAACCAGCGGGAGGCCATCCTGAACGCGCTTGTAACGCATCTTGAGGCTGAACTACCTGAAACGCTAGTGCGCCGAGAAGTCAATCATCTGGTTTCTCAAGCGGCGGTTCAACTGAGTCAACAAGGGATTGATGTCAATAAATTGTTGACGCCTGAGATCGTCGAGAATATGCGGCAGCGCTCTCGACCAGATGCGATCGAACGCTTGCGGCGCACCCTAGCCTTAGGGGAAGTTGCCAAGCATGAGTCCATTGCGCTGGAAGATACTGATGTCAGCAATCGTATGGAAGAAATGCTGGCTGAAATCAAAGATCCTCAAGCTGTTGACCATGAACGCTTACGGGAGGTCGTTACAGAAGAACTCCTACAGGACAAAATTCTGACATGGCTGCTGGGCAATAATACCGTTGAGCTATTGCCAGAAGGCAGTTTAGTCTCTGAGGAGGAGCGCCCTGAAGCCGCACCCAGTGACCCTGAAGCAGAGGGTGTAACCGAGGGTGCCGCGACTGATGAGGCCATTGATGTCAGTGCATCTGTGGTAGAAGCAGACGCCGTTGAAGCAGATAAAGAGGAAGGGGATAACTGAATTCCCTGGAAGGCCATACCCTAATCTTTGTTAAGCTATCTTCTCTGAAGCGGGCGATCGCAATTCTTTCAGAAGTTGGTTTGTTAGGGTATGGTGCCAATGATAGGACTTGTGATCAGGTCTACTTCGGTCATGCCTAAGAAGGTGGTCCATAATGGTCAATGAAGGCACTTTTCAAAGACTCGCTGCCATCCATGGCTAATATGCAGGTCTCTTATCATTGCCAGTACACAACAGCTTGATTCCTGATTTCAACGAAATAATGGTGACATTGCAATCTCATTACGCTTATCCCCCTTTGAACTCTGCTATGCCTTCCAAGAGTCCAAGCAATGTTGTACCCATGGTGGTTGAGCAGTCAGGGCGCGGAGAACGGGCTTTCGACATTTATTCACGCTTGCTGCGGGAACGCATTGTATTTCTGGGAACGCCTGTTGATGATGCGGTAGCCGATTCCATCGTGGCCCAGTTGCTTTTTCTGGATGCAGAGGATCCTGAGAAAGACGTGCAAATCTATATCAACTCTCCTGGCGGCTCCGTGACGGCTGGCATGGCGATATACGATACGATGCAGCAAATTCGCCCGGATGTGATGACGATTTGCTTTGGTTTGGCAGCCAGTATGGGTGCATTTTTGCTTTGTGGTGGCGCAGCTGGCAAACGATTATCACTTCCCAGTGCCCGAATTATGATTCATCAGCCTTTGGGGGGTGCCCAGGGACAGGCCGTCGATATCGAGATCCAGGCCAAAGAGATTTTGTATCACAAACAAAAGCTAAATCAACTCATTGCCCATCATTCGGGGCAGGCATTAGAGCGCATTGAGAGTGATACGGAGCGTGATTTTTATATGTCTGCGGAAGAGGCCAAAGGATACGGTTTGATTGATCAAGTGGTTGAGCGACATTCTTTGCCAACCGATGCATCCGCTGTTGCGATTAAGTAGAGGGATCCTGTGTCCAAGTATGATTCCCATCTCAAATGCTCCTTCTGTGGTAAATCCCAGGAACAGGTTCGCAAATTAATTGCCGGACCGGGAGTTTACATTTGTGATGAGTGTGTGGACCTGTGCAACGAGATCCTAGACGAAGAGCTATTTGACTCTAGCGCGACCGTCTCACAACCGGTACCCCGCCGTGAGCAACCCCCAGAGCGACGGCGCGCACCGTCTCCTATTTCCTTGGCTCAGATTCCTAAGCCCAGGGAAATCAAAAATTACTTAGACGATCATGTCATTGGCCAAGACGAAGCCAAAAAAGTTTTGTCGGTGGCTGTCTACAACCATTACAAGCGACTGAGCCATCTCCATGGCAAGGAAGCTGAGTCATCGAATGACAGTATTGAATTACAGAAAGCCAATATTTTGCTGATTGGCCCCACGGGGTGTGGCAAGACGCTGCTGGCTCAAACCCTAGCGCGAATATTGGATGTCCCTTTTGCAGTTGCTGATGCAACCACGTTGACAGAAGCCGGATACGTCGGCGAAGACGTGGAGAATATTCTCCTTCGCCTGCTACAGGTTGCAGACTTAGACGTTGAAGAAGCGCAACGGGGCATCATCTATATCGATGAAATTGACAAAATTGCCCGCAAGAGCGAAAACCCTTCTATCACCCGTGATGTCTCAGGGGAAGGGGTTCAACAAGCCTTATTAAAGATGCTGGAAGGTACGGTGGCTAATGTTCCTCCCCAGGGGGGACGCAAGCATCCTTATCAAGATTGCATTCAGATTGACACTAGCAATATTTTGTTTATCTGTGGCGGAGCTTTCGTTGGCCTAGACAAAATGGTCGAGCAGCGTCTCGGCAAGAAATCCATTGGCTTTGTACAGCTCGGAGATAACCAAGCGTCTCAAGATAAGCGTGCCGCCGACCTGCTCAGGTATCTAGAGCCTGAAGATTTAGTCAAATATGGTCTAATTCCCGAATTTATTGGCCGTATCCCAGCTATTTCTGTGGTCAATCCCCTGGATGAAGACACCTTGGTGGCCATCATGACGGAGCCAAAGAATGCCCTCATTAAGCAATTCCAAAAGTTGATGCGCATGGATAATGTGCAGTTGGAATTCAAACAGGATGCTGTGCGGGCGATCGCCCGTGAGGCCTACCGTCGCAAAACAGGGGCAAGGGCACTGCGCGGCATTGTTGAAGAACTCATGCTCGACGTGATGTATGAGTTGCCTTCCCGTAAAGATGTGAAGCGATGCACCGTTACCCGTGAAATGGTAGAACAGCGTTCTACAGCGGAATTGCTAGTTCATCCCTCCTCCTTACCGAAGCCGGAGTCTGCCTAAGCATGCCCTACATCGCAGTCAATGATGTAGATCATTATTACGAATGGATTACTCAAGACGGAGAGCCCCCTGGCTCTGGAAAGCCCGTCATGGTTTTCATCCATGGCTGGGGAGGGTCAGCGCGCTACTGGCGTAGTACAGCTTTACAGCTAAGTGATCATTATGACGCACTACTGTATGACATGCGCGGGTTCGGGCGATCTCGATTAGAGCCCAATTGCCTCGACAAGATTCAGGCACGGGGCTATGAATTAGAAACCTTTGCAGACGACGTCGTTGCCCTACTCGATGCTCTGGGCATCGATCAGGTTGACCTGAATGCCCACTCGATGGGGGGCTCGGTGGCGGTGTTTCTGTTGAATCGCTATCCGACTCGCATTAATCGGGCAATCCTAACCTGCAATGGCATTTTTGAGTATGACAAAGTTGCTTTTGAAGCGTTTTACCGATTTGGGAAATACGTTGTTCAATTTCGACCCTCCTGGCTTGCAAAGTTGCCGTTAGCGCCCCGTCTGTTTATTGCCCGATTTGTCCATCAAGCCATCCCCGTTGAGGAGCAAAGGGCATTTTTGCAAGACTTTCTGGATGCTGACTACGAAACGGCATTGGGCACCATCTTTACCTCTGTGAGTAAACGCGCTACAGAAGTGATGCCCACCGAGTTTCAAAATCTAGCTGTGCCCACACTGCTGGTGTCGGGTCAGTATGACCAAATCATCCCAGCTGAGTTTGGGAAAAAAGCAGCGGCGTTGAACCCCCAGGTGCAGTACAGTTTGATTCCTAAAACTGGACATTTCCCAATGTTGGAAGCCCCAGATATCTATATGGATATCGTCAGAGATTTCCTGGGGGCATCGTAGTGATTTGAGCAAAATCGCTTTTGGCCAGGTTTGGGTTGAGCCAGCGGGTTTATCCGTCTTCCAAGCCTAATTCTCGCTTGAGGAGATTAATGGACTTATCGCCAATGTAGTTCTCGCACATGACCAATTGGGGCGGACGGATAAGGTCTTCACGGGCACTTGAGATTGCCTGCTTAACCGCTGGCAAACTGGCTTGGTCAAACACCACAATGATTTGGGCACCCCGGACAACGGAATTTATTTTGTAGGCATCTTCTGCCTGGGCGGTCATGACCACAACATCATCCCCCCGCAGGCTGTAGGCAATCACCTCTGCTGCCCGCAGAATGCCAGAACTGAGGCTGACCATGCCTAAGCAAGTTCCTTGGGATAACTGCTTCAGCAGCTCTAGCTCCCGCCCATAGTCATAGATATCAATGGGAATCACCCGCACTGACTTTGGCCCGGCCACCGCTTCTGCCTCTGCCAAGAAGTAGCGACTCGTGACCACAGTGCCTGATCGGGTCTGGGAAAGGGTAGTTTCTAAATCTTCTAAGGGCACGAGCTGCACCGGGATTTGTAGGGCCGTTTCTAGCTCCCGCACCATCAACTCCCCGGCCCCTAGATCCTGTTTGGGTACCGTCACCAACACCCTGGCGCTACAGCGCAGCCGCCAGTCAATTTCGGCCAGGAATAGTGCTCTCGCCTGGTTTAAAGAGCATCCCTGGCGCAGCAGCTCATCTAAGCCGCCTTCTACCACATCGCGGGCCTTGGGAAATTGGTCCCAAAGCCCTAATCGAGGCCGTGAACTATCGACCGTTGACTGGGAGCGGACATAAATCCCCGACCCTGGTTGGGCTTCAACAACCCCGGCATCTTCTAATTGGCGATAAACCTTGCTGATCGTGTTGCGGTGCAGCCCGGTTTGCATGGCCAGTTGACGGGTGCTGGGCAACCGATATCCGGGGGGAAATTGGCGGGATGCGATCGCAAACCAGAGTTGGTCATACAGCTGAGTGGAGGAGGGAATTTCGCTATCGGGCTGAATGTGAAACTTGATCACAGCAAACTCTCCAGATCAACAGGGACACACCTGCTGGAACCAACGTGTCCTGGGTTTAACATCACTTCAGGGTAGCTCCCCTTACGGCTGATGTTTCAGTTTGGGATAGATATCGGTCAATAATTTTTATACTCACTGACATCAACCGTTCGGGACCCTCTTTGGGCCTTATAGGTATGAGCCATGACCCTTGTGTGACCTGCACAGAAGACACCTAGCGACGTTTAGACGCTAGGCGCTGATCCAAAATTGAGGTTGAGTCGGACCAAGATTGATTAGTCTAGCCTTTCGAGTTGCCACAAAATTTGGTTACCCTCGCGGCGCACCCGCGACACCGACCAGTTCCGCCACGCCCAATACTCGCCGCGACTGGTCACGGCGCTAGCATTCACATCCATCAGATCCGCCAATTCAGAACTGGTGATCAAATAACTTTCCTTGGCGATCTCATCGGCAATCTGCAACGTCTCCAACATGTTGCGGAGCTGCCCCACCCGCGCTTCCCTGGGCAAGTTATCGGAGTTGTCTAAAGGTTGAGTCACGCCGGAATCAGCCATGGTTCTCCAGGGTTAGGTTCGACAGCATTTTACGCATTAAT
>CAYGVA010000091.1:0-15159 GCA_964353225.1 uncultured Leptolyngbya sp. | reverse complement strand
CCGGCACCTTTCACTTCATGCTGGCCCTCCAGGCCCAACACAATGTGCTGATGCATCCCTTCCACATGATTGGGGTGGCGGGCATCTTCGGCGGGGCGCTCCTCAGTGCGTTGCATGGCTCTTTGGTGACCTCCAGCCTAGTGCGTGAAACCTCCGAACTGGAGTCTGCCAATGCCGGCTATCGCTTTGGGCAACAAGAGGCCACCTATAATCTCTGCGCCAGCCATTCAGGCTTTTTGGGCCGTCTCTTGGTTCCGGGGGTGGCGATGCGCAACAGTCGCTCGGTGCATTTCATCCTGGCGGCCCTGCCCACCATCGGCCTCTGGTTTGCCGCCCTGGGGGTGGGCAGCATCGCCTTCAACTTGAATGGCTTTAATTTCAACCAGTCCATCTTGGATAGCCAGGGCCGCGTGGTGCCCAGCTATGCCGATGTGCTGAACCGAGCCACGTTGGGCATTCAGTCGATGCATGCCCCCAATGCCCACAATTTTCCGCTGTTGCTGGCGAGTGGTGAGGCGACCCCCGTTGCGTCCCAATCCCCCACCATCGCCACCCAGGTCTAGCGTTCTCCTAGGAACTAGCGGTTGTTTAAGGGTTGAGAACCCTGGGCAACCGCTTTCATCCCGCTTCAACTATTGCCATGCCGCTAATCCCATGACGCGAATCTCATCCCGTCCCTCCACCGGAGGCGATCTGACTCCAGCAGAATTTGCCCGCTTGCCCGATCCCCCGCTGCTGCTGGATGTTCGCAGTGGTGTGGAATATGGCTTATTTCACGCTCCCCAGGCCCGCAATCTGAACCTGCCGCGCCTTTTGCTGGGGCGATTTCCATTATTGCAATCGTGGGTACTGCCACCCTGGTTTCGCACTCTGCCCAAAACGGAGGAGATCGCCGTCATTTGCCTCACCGCCCACCGCAGCCCCATCGCCGCCGCCGCCCTGACCCAGGCGGGGTTCACCACGGTTTTCAACCTAACTGGCGGCATGATCGCTTGGCAAAAAGCCGATTTGCCCGTCTGCAAAGGCCCAACGTCCGTAACCGCCGCTGAATAGTCGCAACTTCAACCGCTGTGTTGTCCCAATTCACAGCATTCGGATTCACCCCCATCTCACTTCAGGAGGATCAGGCACCGTGTGGAGAGCATTAGGCTTCATTCAAAAAAACTTGGTTTGGTCGATTCCCGTCTGTATGGTGGCGGGGATTTTGGTTGGGGCCGTGGTTGACCCCACCCCCCTCAAAGCCCTGATCATCCCCCTCACCTTTTTGATGGTGTATCCGATGATGATCAACCTGCAACTGCAAACGGTGCTGTCTGGGGGCGATTACCGGGTGCAACTCCTCACCCAGGTGATCAATTTTGGGGTGGTGCCCTTCTTTGCCTTTGGCATCGGCAAGGTCTTCTTTGCCGATCAACCCTTGGTGGCCCTGGGGCTGCTGCTGGCCTCGCTGTTGCCCACCAGCGGCATGACCATTTCTTGGACCGGGTTTGCCAAGGGCAACATCAGCGCCGCAATCAAAATGACGGTGATCGGCCTGATTTTGGGATCCTTAGCCACCCCCTTCTATGCTCAGTGGTTGATGGGGACAGCGGTCGAGATTCCCCTTGTCAGCGTCTTTCGACAGATCGTGATCATTGTGTTTTTGCCAATGATCTTGGGGTTTTTGACCCGGCTCTTGCTGATTCGCATCGTTGGGGCCGACAAGTATCACAAGAATCTCAAGAAAAAGTTCCCAGCCTTCTCCACCCTAGGCGTCCTCGGCATTGTGTTTGTGGCCATGGCATTGAAGGCTAAGGCGATCGTGACCAACCCCGCTGTGCTGCTGGCCTGTCTGATGCCCCTGGCGATTTTGTATCTGGGCAACTTCTTGCTGAGCACCCTGATTGGCAAGTTCTTCTTTAATCGGGGGGATGCGATCGCCCTCGTCTACGGCACGGTGATGCGGAATTTGTCGATTGCGCTGGCGATCGCCATGACCGCCTTTGGCAACGAGCAAGGCTCGGAAATCGCCTTGATTATCGCCATGGCCTACATCATTCAGGTGCAATCAGCGGCCTGGTATGTGCGCTTCACCGATCGCATCTTTGGGCCAATGCCCAGATCCCAGGCTCCCTTGCAACATTCTGCTTAGTCCATGGCAACCCTCTTGAATGGGTTCGGCCTAGAGACCCGTTATTTAAGCCAATGCCCGCCTATGGTGGGCATTGGCTTAATCGGTAAACCCTGCTGCGGCCTCTGCGGTGAAAAGCGCTGCCAGCAAAGTCCCTAACACCAACGCCCTCCGGCATCTGGCCATCGCCAAACCCGTAGGATACCTCTCGGGGCAGCTCCGGCAAAAGGCTGTCTAGGGTGTAGGGGCTCAAGTTTCCCTTTTCCCCTTGTTGGGCAACCGGTGTGGCGTATTCTTGAAACCAGCCATCCTAGATGGCTGATGGTCAGGGTTCTTCTAACGGGCAGGTTTAGTACAGCGTGACGCATCTTTCTGAGCAGCCATCTGTAAGGCAATCCTGGTGGCCTTACATTCATGGGGTCGCCGCGATCGGGTTATTGCTGCGATTGGTAGTGGCCCTGTTTTCTGATCAGGTCAATCATCCCGATGAGATTTTTCAATATTTAGAACAGGCCCATCGCCTGGTGTTTGGCTATGGCTATATCCCTTGGGAATATCGGTTTGGCCTGCGGAGTTTGGTGATTCCCGTCGCCCTTTCAATCCCCCTGAAATTTCTCCAAGCCCTGCAATGGGATCGCCCTGATATTTATATCCCGCTGATCAAGTCACTGTTGTGCTTATTGTCGGTTTTTTTGATTTATGGGGTTTATGAGCTGGGCCGCAAAACGATTTCTGAATCGGTGGGCCGCATTGCTGCCACCATTGCTTGCTTTTGGCATGAGCTGGTGGTGTTTGCCCATAAACCAACCCCTGAATGTCTGGCCACGTATCTCCTGATCGGGGCGTTGGTGTGTTTGGTCCGCCGCCCCAACTGGCGAATGGCCGTGGGGTTGGGGGTGATGGCGGCGGGGACGATGGCGCTGCGGTTGCAATATGCCCCGGTGGTGTTGGTGTTGGGTATTGCCATGGTGAGTCTGTGGCGATCGCACCCAACCCCAATGGCCACTGCGATCGCAGCCTTCAGCATTACCCTGGGCGCGGTGGGCTATGTAGACTACCTGACTTGGGGCATCTGGTTTAGCAGCTACTACCACAACTATTTGTATAACCAGACCTATGGCGTCAGCAGCCTATTTGGCCGGGTCTTTTTTCTGTACTATCTCGGCACCCTGATTCTGTTTTCAGCGGGGATTTTTCCGATCAGTATCGTCTTGGCACTCAAACGACGTGTTCCTTTCTTGGGGCTCTGGCTCAGTCTTTTGGCCAGTATCCTCGTGGTCCATTCCTGGATTCCCAACAAGCAATATCGGTTTGTCTTTGCCGCCGTGCCGATTTGCATTGTGCTAACGGCGATCGCCTATGTTGATCTCCAGCAGGCCCAGCGTCGGCACCCCCACCGGCATCCCCACCGGCCTCGGCGGCTAGCCTACTTTTTCGTGGCCTACTCCTGCCTAGGGATCTTAATTACCACCTTCCTGATGAGTAAAAACCCCGTACTCCAGGGCTATTTATTTCTATCTCGGCAAGCGGAGGTGGGGGCGGTGCTCGATCTAAAATCTGAATGGTATGAAACCGGGGGCTACTACTACTTGCACCACGATGCCCCCATCTACTTTGCCCCTGACATGGCGGACCTCGCCCCCGCCGCCTATGGGCAATATGCCAGTGATATTCTCTGTCTCCATGATCAGGCCGTCATTCCGGGCTTCGCCACGGTTAAGACCATTAGGAACATTGATATTCGCCATAACACGGTGCCCCCCGCCCAATACTTGTCATTGCCAGGGGATCCCTATCAACCCCAGCAAGGGGGCGTAGATGGGGTCTTACCCCAGCCTGTTTTTGAGCCGCCGGTACAGCTTTTCCCAGCCCGCGAGGGCTAAGGTGAGGAGGACAGCAGCAAGGGGCTGCCTCAACAATACCCCTGGATAATGGCCCGAGACCGATCCGAGATCGTCGCAAACCCTGCCATGAAACAATCACTCCAAGAACTGCAAGACAAATACTTCTCTAACGGGCGACGGGTGTCTCCCCAGGCATTGAAATATATGGGCGATAGCCTACTGGGAGAGTCCACGCTAGATCGGAACTTTATTGTTCTGATTATTGGGTCCTGCATCATTGCCACCTTTGGGCTGATCGCCAATAGTGCCGCAGTCATTATTGGGGCCATGCTGATTGCGCCCTTGATGTTACCCATTCGTGGCATCGCCTTTGGCATCCTTGAAGTCGAAGAAGAACTGGTGCGGGAAGGGTTTAAAGCCTTGGGGATAGGCACCGCGATCGCCATTCTGCTGTCCGCTGGCTTGGGGGTTTCCACCGGCATTGTGTCCGAGTATGGCAGTGAAATCCTGGCGAGATCGCAACCCACCCTGCTGGATCTCGGCATTGCGATCGCCGCTGGTGCCCTAGCCGGATTTGCCAAAATAGAAACCAAACTGTCGAGTTCCCTCGCGGGAACCGCGATCGCGGTGGCCCTCATGCCCCCCCTTTGCGTCGTGGGTCTATGGCTGGCGAAGGGCGATGTACAGGGGGCAGGGGGGGCGCTATTGCTCTACGTCACCAATCTACTGGGGATTACCCTGGCCTGCATGGTGGCCTTCTGGCTAGCGGGGTATTCCCCCCTGATTCGAGCCCGTCGCCCGATTCAAATGACCCTGATCCTCACCAGCTTACTGGTGCTGCCCTTAGGGTTTAGTACCTTTGAGCTGTGGCGGCAAAACCGCTTAGAAAGTAATGTTCGTCGGGCTTTGTTAAATCAAACCGTCACCTTTCAGCGTGTGGAATTGGTTGATATGCAAACGGATTGGCGCGGGGAGATTCCTGCTGTCACCCTCGTGGTCTATGCCCGTGACCCGATTACGCCAAAACAAGTCAGACTGCTAGAAAACTTTTTGGCCCAAAAAATGCGGCGATCCTTCCAACTAATTTTTCAGGTTAGTGATTTGGAAGAGGTCAATAATATTAGCAATTTCCAAGGGGTCGCCAACACCTTCATTCAGCCCTACGTTCCCGAGCAGACCATGGAGTCGGAACTCAACCCCACCCGACCTGCCTTAGAAGATGGTTTAGACGGTCAAGGTCTTTTAGACGGTGGCAATGATTCCGATACTAACGGCGAGACGTTAGATCGAGGAGAAGCGGCTTCAGTGGGGGGAGAAGCCGAGACAAAAGCCCCAGAAACAGACACACCAGCAGCAGACGCACCGGCATTCGAGGGGAATGAGTAGCCACAAAAAACCCCTAGCCCGGAGGCCAGGGGTAACAATCAGGGTGCATCTACCATTCCAGTCTTCCTAGAACATGGGGGTAATCCGGACAAATCTTGCCTTCCCAAGGTACAAAATCATCCCTGCCCGTTAGGAGCACCCCCATCGGCAACGCTAGAAGCGCTTAAAAAGGCCCTTCAGGATAGACCCCAGTGCGGATAAATTCGGCCTGGCTAGCAAAGGACTCAGCCGCATAGCTATCCCCTTGCTCGGTATAGAGACCGGCCACCGTTTCTAAATCACTCACCACGTTGGCACGAACCTCTGGGTCAAGGTCATCGGGACCTTCAAAGAAGCGACCCTCAGCTTCCAACTGTTGGTAGGCCTGGCTAAAGTAGGCATCCACTCGGCTGAGGTAGGCTTCAGGGTTCGTGGGGTCTAAGGCAATTAGATCGGTGAATGATGCGATCGCGGCGCTATAGTCACCGGCCATGATACTGGCTTGGGCTGACTCATAGCCCACTTCGTAGGGGGTAGCGGGTCGCACCTCCAGGGTGTAGTTCCCCCCCGCGCCAGAATAGGACCGGGCCACAACGGTATAGCTGCCAGGGGTGGTAACGGCGTAAATAATGCGGGAATTAAGCGTGCCGCCAGCGTCATCGTTAAAGGCGACCTCCTCACCGTCAGGTCCCAGGAGGGTTAGAACCGTATCAAACTCCCCACTATCCATGACAATGGCCAAGACGTCATCGGCTTCGGCGTTAAAAGTGTATTGATCCTCAGCCGGTCGGAGGGTGCCCTCCTGGGGTACCTGTTGTTGAAGAATAATGGGTTCTTCTGCCCGAACCTCAGCGCCCGGTGCAAAAACCACGGCACCCGTGAGGGTCAGCGTTGCCGCTGCGAAACCCATTAATTTTGAAAAACGATTGTTCATAACCTCTATTGTCCTTAGCGCCGTCATAGCGAGATAGTTTTAGAGCAATACTGCCCGAGTAGCAACGTTGAGCAATACATGTCCCGGTGGACTCACCTCTGTATGGGGATCTTCGCACCTATGGCGTCCCATTCCAGAGGAATTTGATTCTATTTTTAACAACCCTTGCAAAAACCGAGCCCGCAACTGTGGGTCTTCTTGAACTGTCCATCCCGCTGAGACTTGTGGTTGGGCTCATCTAAGCCGTAGCATCTGGACGCAGTCTTATCAGCATCGGTTGACTGGTGTGGGTCCCTAACAGCAATTCTCATTCCTTGGCCTGGTGACATCAGAGGATATCCCATGAAAGTAGCGATTATTGGTTGCGGCTATGTCGGCACTGCGATGGCCCAAAAATGGCAATCCCAAGGGCTGGTTGTGCTGGCGACAACCACCCGCCATGAACGGGTCAGCGAACTCGCCACCGTGGCAGATCGCATCGAAGTCCTGCTGGGCAACGATGCACCGCAATTGCGAACCGCCTTGGCCGACCAGCAGGTCGTATTGCTGTGCGTGGGGCCAAAACGAGGGGCCAACTATGCCGACACCTACCTAAGCACTGCCCAAACCCTGGCCCAAATTCTCCCTGAGACAGGGGTCAAGCAGCTGATTTACACCAGCACTTCTTCGGTCTATGGCCAGCACCAGGGCAATTGGGTGACAGAAGCCACTGCGGTCACCCCAGCCTCTGAGAATGGCAAAGTCATTGCAGCAGCCGAACAAACCCTGTTAGCCGCCGCTAATGCGCAACAACAGGTTTGCATCCTTCGGCTGGGGGGCATCTATGGTCCCGGTCGCACCCTAGCGAAAATCTATGGTCGCGCCGCCGGAACCACCCGCCCTGGGAAAGGCGATGAACGCAGCAATTGGGTGCATTTAGATGACATTGTGGGGGCGATCGATTGGGTGCGACGCCATCAGTTATCGGGCCTTTACAACGTCGTGCAAGATGACGTCCCCAAGGTCAGGGACCTGATCGATGCCGTTTGCCAGCGCCATGGCCTAGAGCCGGTACAGTGGGATGAAACCCAACCCAGTTCACGCTTCTACAACGCCCGCGTCTCCAACGCCAAGCTCAAGGACACCGGATATCAGTTTGTCCACCCTAGCTTCTGGGTTTAGCAGGATGGCAATGTTTGTCGGGGCAGTTAGTTGCAGTACATTTCACCCCAGTCATAGGCCTCAAATTTGTCTGCGGGTGCACATTCAAACGGAAGTGGGCCATCGCTGGTCCAGCCCAGGCTATACCTGAGACCCGTGCCGTCTAGGCCAAAGGTGACAATCCCCGTCGCGGTGCAAGCCTCAAAAATAGGGGCGGCAATCTCCGCCATCATCACCGGCGAATTCAACACGTTATACACCGGTCCGTCAGCGGAGCTGCCTGAGCTGTCGATGCCGGCCATGCCAAAAATAATCTCAGCGGTTTTGCCCGCCGGTGGGTTTTGATATTGACCCGAAATATCGCGGGTACTAAAGACCGTTACCGAGAGATTGGGCACAGCATTGAGCCGATCTTCCCCTGCAATCAGCGCCGATTC
Source organism: uncultured Leptolyngbya sp. (assembly GCA_964353225.1). GTDB lineage: Bacteria > Cyanobacteriota > Cyanobacteriia > Phormidesmidales > Phormidesmidaceae > PCC-6406. The sequence continues at coordinate 7,329 of CAYGVA010000091.1, read as the reverse complement.
GCAGCTTGCTACGGGGCTGGACTGGGCGTAGACCGGGGTGAGTAAGCCTGCGCCTATGACCAGCAGACCCGCTATAGCAGTAAACCTATTCATGACTGTGATCCCTCAGAGACGGTAAACCTGAGCGCTAGGGTCGTTTGCCAACCCATCGGTAAACGTCAGACCCACCGATCGCTGCCAATCTGATTAGGGTCAGGCTTGCAAGCCCGCTGACTTCTGCGCCCAGCACCCGCATGATACTGGGTGTCCCCATTAAAGTGGACGAGTCTCGCGACAACCTGCCAATGAGTGACTCAGGCTATTCTGCCAGGGTCAGTTCACGTACCAGGGCCAGGGGCAAGTCCGATTGGCTGAGGGCCGTAGCATAGACCGGATCTAGGTACTGACGATAGCTGTCATCCCCCATGAGGTGGGCCTTAAAAAAGGCGAGACCCATGACTTTGGCATAGCGCTGGGCGAGGGCCGGATTAGGGCCAATTACCGCATCAGGCAAGGCGATCGCCTCCGCTGCTTGGGGATCGTAAATGGTCGAAAAGTGAGTGCCCCCATCCATTAACAGTAGGTACCGCTCCGTGGATCCCAGCCAGGTAAAGGGGCGAATCTGCTCCGTAAGGGCTGGGGTCACCGTATCGGCGGTGCCTGACACCACCATGATCGGCACCGTAATATTGGCCAACCCCTGCAGCCCAAAGATCTGGCTATCCAGGGGATTAATCGCGATCACCGCCTGCACCCGCTGATCTTGCAGGTCGGGGAGGGGTTGCGGCGCTGACAGTACTGAGCATTGCAGCAGTAGCGATAAATTCAGCTGATCAATCTGGGGCGGGCAAGCTTCTGCCAATGCCGACGAATTAATGGTGGCTCCGGCCAAGGCCAGACTGGTGTACCCTCCCAAGGACTGCCCCAAGACGCCAATGCGGCTGAAGTCAATGCGATGGGCTAAGGCAGAGTCGTTCTGGGCCATTGCCTCCAGTTCATCCAACAGGGCCTGAATGGCCATGGGGCGACGGATCAAGTCGGCAGATTCCACCGCTTCCTCCGTCTGTCCCCTCAGCAGGGCATCGAGCTGATTGGCACTACTCCCTGGATGCTCGACCACGGCGACGGCAAAGCCATGGGATGCCAAATGCTCGGCGAGGTAAGCCAAGGTGGTGCGATCGCCCCCCAAACCATGGGAAATCACCACCAAAGGTCCAGGCTGCCCCTCGGGCAAATAGAGATGGGTGGGTAAAGCCAGCTGGTCAAAGACCCGCCGCCGCCATCCATAGGGTCCCGCTGATGCCAGCTCAATTTGGGAGGCGAGGGATCGGTCATTGCCAGATTCGGCCACCGCCGCCGCCGCCTCGGCTTGAATGCGGCGCGTGATCTCATTGGTTTGGTTGAGCTCGGTGGTCACCGCATCCGCCACCCCAGCGAGCCGTCCTAAATCAAGCCGGACCCCCTGGGTCGGGAAAATCTTAAGCACATTGATCAGGTTCAGCCCACCATTGTCGGTGTCCGCCGCCGCTAGAATCACGGCCCCCCGAATGGCACGGGCACCATTTAGTCGTCCGGCGGTTTGCACGATCTCCCCCAACCAGTCCAAAATCGCTTCCCCCTGGGGGGTATAGAGAAACTGAGACACCGCCACCACATCTAGATCGGCCTGGGTCAGCAGGCCGGCGCGGAGTTGCTCCAGTTGCTCAGGGGTGAAATATCGACTGTAAACCGCTAGCTCCTCAGGAATTTCGCCGGTGCGGGCGTAGGTTTCGAGGGCCTCGACGGAGATATATCGCTCTAGCAAACCATAGTTAATGTAAACCCGCTCAGCACTGGCACCGGGCAGGGCCAGCAGTAGCGATTGCAGCAGGCCCGCCCCCAGGGACGCCGCCAGAAATCCGAGCCGCCGTTGAATCTTAAATCGAATTGCCATAGAGAGACCTAAACCCTTATTGACACCGCCATTCCTTTAGTCAACCCAAGCTAATGACCAAGGCATAACCATCGGCCCAACCCATTTCCACGCCGATGAACCCTTGTGGCCGTGAGGATGACCCTAACTAATATTACTAAACCGTATAGTAAAGCTTTTGGTTCTTAATGTCTGCAAGTCAGCATCACTATCGTGGGATAAATCAAGCCTCCAGCATGGGATTTGCCGAGAGGCGCAGCCATGACGCACCCAGTCCGTTGCTAAAAACACCTCAGCTAATTTGCCTTCACCTACTGAGTACAAGAAAACTAAACTGAAATCCTGAGTTTTTGCTGAATCATAGAAGCCCTGTGTCTATGATTCAGGGGGCTGAATAAGGGGAATTGGGATGGTGCATGTGATCTGGGGGTTGGCGGGGCTAGCGGTGGTGATTTGGGTGGGGTTGCTAACCGCTTGGGGGCAGTTTTGGCGAGCCGACCAGCGGCTCGATAGCCGAGATATGCCAGATCCCCCCAATTGGCCTCGGGTGGCAGTGGTGATTCCGGCTCGGAATGAGGCGGCGTTGATTGGAACAGCGATGCGATCACACCTCACCCAGTCCTATCCGGGGGAGGTGTCGGTGGTGCTCGTGGATGATCAAAGTACCGATGGGACCGCCGCGATCGCGCAGCAAGCTGCAACCGCATTGGGCCAAGCGGATCAGCTCACGGTGCTCCCCGGCACGACCTTGCCGGGGGGCTGGGCCGGGAAGCTCTGGGCCTTAGATCAAGGCTTTCGCCATTTACAGCAGCAACCCAATTTGCCCGACTATGTGCTGTTTACCGATGCCGATATTGAGCATGATGTCGCCAGTGTGCAGCGGTTGGTCACCCAGGCGGCGGCACATCAGCTAGATTTAGTCTCACTCATGGTGCAATTGCGGTGCCAGAGCTTTTGGGAAAAACTGTTGATTCCCGCCTTCGTATTTTTCTTTCAAATGCTCTATCCCTTCCCCTGGGTGAACAATCCAGCCAAAAAAACGGCGGCAGCGGCGGGGGGCTGTGCCTTGATTCGCTTCAGTGCCCTAGAACGCATTGATGGGCTGCGGGCGATTAAGGATGCCCTCATCGATGACTGTGCCCTGGGGGCTGAGGTCAAAAAAGGCGGACCGATTTGGCTAGGGCTCAGTACCACGATCCGTAGCCTGCGCCCCTATCCCGATCTGATCAGCATTTGGAATATGGTGACCCGCAGCGCCTATACCCAGCTCAACTATTCCCCTTGGCTCTTGGGCGGCACCGTGTTGGGTATGGTGCTGGTCTACCTGGCGTCGCCCCTAGGGATCCTGCTGGGGTTTGCTTGGGGGCAGCCCTGGTTGCTGCTGCTGGGGGTCGCCGGTTGGCTATTAATGGCTGTAGCCTACTGGCCCACAGTACGGCTGTATGGGGGCCAACGGCCCTGGGCATTGGCGCTACCGTTAATCGCGGTGCTGTATCTGTTGATGACGGTGGATTCGGCTCGACGCCATTGGCAAGGGCAAGGGGGCGCTTGGAAAGGGCGAGTTTATAGCGATATGGGGTGACATGACGGCCCGATCCCTGGGGCCACTATGGTGAGGACACCGATGGCCCCCTGAGGCATGGCAGGGTTTGCCTTAGCTCGACTGTGGCGGTGCAAACACCTGCAAACTCTGGGGTAAACATTCCAGTTCAATGGGCGTTGTCCCGATGATTTCCCCATCCACCACCACTTTTTGCGGTGGCTCTGTCGTGACTCGCACCGTCGTTGCCTGGAGCTGCACCACCCCTTCCAACTCTGTCTCTGTGCGGATGAGGGCACTGCCAAACAGTTTCACCATTGTATCGATCGCCTGCAACGCATTTTGCGGCGACCCAATCGTAATATCCAGTAACCCATCACTGGCGATCACCTGCCCGGATCCCTGGGCAAGCACCGATGTGGATGGGGCGGCATTGGCGACGGTGATGGCCGCAGCCTGAAGGGTATTGGTGACGCCATCCACCTCAATGGTGGTGTCAAACAACTGTTGCGCATTCAGTTGCTGAATACCCGCAAAAATATAGGCCAGTGCTCCCCAGCGGCTTTTGGTTTCCCGGTTGGCCCGCTCCACCGTCTCCGCCTCAAACCCGACCCCCGCCAACAAAATCATCGGCTGGCCATTGCAACGGGCAGCATCCACCGTTTGGGTTAAGCCCGCCACAATGGTGTCGCAGGCCCCCCGCAGATGGGTGGGGATATCCATGGCCACCGCAAAGGCATTGGCGGTCCCCCGAGGGATGATGCCCAACGGGATGTCTGTTCCCATGACCGCCCCGGCCACCGCCGACACCGTGCCGTCTCCGCCGGAGGCAATCAAGAGGTCGGCTCCGGCGGCGATCGCCCCCTCCGCCAATGCCTTAGGCGAACAATCTGGGGTGGTCAGGTGGACATGGAGCTGTAGTTGCGGCGTCAACCACTGACGAATTTTGAGTAGATCTTCTTGGGGGTTGCCCTGCCCCGACACCGGATTAAAGATCAGATGGGCTACCCGGATGCTGCGTAAACTGCTGAGCACTGCGATCGCCGTCGCTGGGTTTAATGCCAGAGGCGTGTCGCTGAGATGACCGGCCCGCACCAGAGCACTCAGGAGCGAGAGATCAGGCGTCACACCATAGTCCGTCAGGGCAATCACAGCCACCACGTTCCCCGCCAGCATAGCTGCCGAGATCTCTAAATCCCCCCCTGCTGACAGTTCCGCACAGGTCGATAGGGACTGTTCTGGCCCTAGCTTTTGCGGGAGAACGGTCCCTAAATTGGGGGTGACCCGTAGGTGATATTTGGCCAAGATCCCCTGATAGGCAGCGACCTGTTCTGCTAGGAGCGCGACCTGACTGTCATCGGCGAGGAGGGCAATGGTTGGAGCTGGGCGATCGGTGGATGGGTCGGTGTACTCGGGCATGGGTTAAGGCAGAAATGTCCTAACGGAAATCTCAATATCTGGAAAAGCGAGCGGCGATATCTGTCCAGCTTGCAGATATCGCTCGGATTGATAATCGCCTTCTAGAGGCTGGCGATAGACAATTAACTCCCCTTTGCGGAGGTTGACGACCCAATAATCCGTAATTCCCGCTGCCGCATAGGCGCGCCGTTTCTCATTGGTGTCTTTTTCCAGAGATGACTTGGCAAACTCAATGACCAGATAAACCTCTGCGGGGGTGGGATGTCCCTGGCGATAGGCTTGCGATTTGACTAACGCAATATCTGGCTCTGGCTCGCTCCCCGTGGCGGCAATCGTAATCGGTTTCGCCACGCGCACCCGATAGCGTCCCTGGGACTGGGCAACGAATAACTCATCCGCATCCGTAGACAGATCCGCATGTTCAGGACCTTCAGGAGCCATCTCTAAAACTAATCCATTCAGCAGTTCAACTTGGCGATTAGCAAACAGGCCCGCCTCAATCATGCAGTGATAGTCCTGAATGCTCCAACGCAGTAGGGTTGCAGTCATGGCTTCCCATTTCTATCAGTGGCTATCTCTATTAAACCGTGACGGTCGGCTCCGATCGCCCCCGCAGCAAATCCATGATGTCTTCGCAGTGGTGGTGGAATTCTGGGGTGCGCCGCACGGCATAGGCGCGGTCGTTGCCGAGACCAATCACCAGTTCTTTTTGAATGGTGCCAGGGCGGGCGGACATTACATAGATGCGCTGGGCCAAAAACACCGCCTCGCCGACATCGTGGGTGATCATCAAAATGCTGATGCCCAATCGCTGCCAAAGATCTAGCAAAAACTGCTGCATGGTCTCTTTGGTTTGTACATCTAAGGCCCCAAAGGGTTCATCTAGCAGCAAAATTTTGGGGTGGTTGGCGAGGGCACGGGCGATCGCCACCCGTTGTTGCATCCCCCCTGACAACTCCTTCGGTAGGGCCTTACCAAACTGGGTCAGCCCCACCACATCTAGATAACGGGAAGCCTGCTCTCGCCGCTCTAGCTTGGCCATGCCCTGGAGCTTGAGACCAAACTCCACATTTTCTTGCACCGTCATCCAGGGGTAGAGGGTATACCGCTGGAAAACCATGCCCCGATCCACCCCTGGCCCAGTAATCACCCCTCCGTCTACGGTGATGGTGCCCGCCGTGGGCATGTCCAACCCAGCAATCAAGCGCAGCAGGGTCGATTTGCCGGAACCCGACGCCCCCACGGCACAGACAAATTCCCCGGTTTCCACATGGCAATTAATATCTTTGAGGGCGACGAGCGAACCCTGGGGGGTCTCAAACTGTTTATAAACTTTGGCAACTTCTAAGTGCATTATTTCACCGCCCATTTGCAGGTCACGCGCATCAAGGCTTGCAGGGATAAGTCCAATAAAAAACCAATTAGACCCAGCACAATTAAGCAGGCAAAAATCGAATCGGTCTGGAAAAACTTTTGGGCCACGGCAATGCGCTTCCCTAAGCCGCCATCCGCCGCCACCAGCTCCGCCACAATCACCAGGTTCCAAGAGGCGGCCATATTCACCCTGAGGGTGTCGATGATGCTGGGCACCACATAGGGGGTAATCACCCGCAGCAACACCTGGAGGCGGTTACCCCCCAGGGTATAGGTGGTTTCAATCAGCTCCTTAGGGACAAACTTAACCGCATCCATGATCATCAGCGTGTTGAAAAACACGGTGCCAATGAAGATCAGGGCAATCTTGGGGGGTTCCCCCAAACCCAGATAAATGATGAACAGGGGAATGAAGGCGGGGGCGGGCATGTAGCGAACAATGCCCACCAGCGGCTCCATCAGTGAACGGATGCTGGCGAAGGCCCCCATGGCAATGCCTAAGGGAATGGCGGCGATCGCCGCCAACACAAACCCTGCCGACACCCGCCCGAAGCTAGACAAAATATCGGTGAGTAAATAGCCCTCTTGCCAGAGGCGGCCTAAAGCCTGCACCACCATGATCGGGGTGGGTAAAAACTTGGGGTTAACCATACCCGACGCAGACAGCAGCCACCAGAGCGCCAGCGGCACCGCCACCGATGCCACCATCAGCGGCCACTGCAACTTAGGGGGAATCGTTTCGGCAATGCCCCACAGTACGGTGGGGCGCAAGCTTTTGGAGGGTGGGGCCGGACTCGAAGCCAGTGAAGTTGGGGAAGTCACGGTGAGGCAGGGCGATCGCCCAGGAATAAGAAATATTTGCTCAAAATGAGTGTGTTAAACCAAGCCCACTTTGAGAACTGTCGTTTTTCTCTCACCCCTCGCCCTCTGGGAGAGGGGCTGGGGGTGAGGGGAACTTCGGGTTTCAAGGTAAACGAGGTTTAGTCGGTTGGGTGAAACGCAGTGCAACCCAACAGTTGCATCAATGATTTTGGGTTCCGCTAACGCTGCACCCAACCTACAATTTCCCCAAAATCCCCTCCTGGGAGGGGTGCCCGTAGGGCGG
>CAYGVA010000090.1:0-15171 GCA_964353225.1 uncultured Leptolyngbya sp. | reverse complement strand
GAACAGGCAAGGTCATTCAACAGATTAGCTAAGCCGCTGTTTCAAAGCGATGACCCAAGTCTAAAAAAAGACCTGTAGTCCTCAGGGTATGAGCTGAAACCTTGATTCATTCGTGGCTTAGCTTTGGGTGCTGCCGACACCCAAAGCTAAGCCCGTAAACTTTTCTGGCAATCTCAAAAGGGCTTCAAAAAGGGTAACCGTCCCACACATCACGCTGGCTGGGCGGAGTCGAAGCCAGATCTCCCGAAGAAGTCCCCTTTGACTCCGCTCAGGGGACGGTTACCAAAAAGGAGCCCAATCAAGCTTGAATTGATTCATCCGCAGCTTTTGATTGAGCTGATCGACTAATTAAATGTATTGTCCACATAGGAGCAGAGAAGACCTTGACTAACGCAAAAACAAAAGTCGCTGTGCTGGGTGGTGGAATGGGATCCATTGCTGCAATTTATGAGCTGACTCAACTCCCCGAAAATCGTGACAAATACGACATCACTGTCTATCAACAAGGTTGGCGCATTGGTGGCAAAGGGGCATCTGGGCGCAATGTACAAAATGGAGCCCGCATTGAAGAACATGGACTGCATCTTTGGTTTGGGTTTTATGACAACTCATTCAAGATCATGAAAGATGCTTATAAGGCAATGCAGCGATCGCCCGATCTACCCCTAAGTACCTTTGAAAAAGCATTCAAAGGGCATGACTTCATCATGCTGATGGATGAGTACCAAAAACAATGGAGCCCTTGGGTATATAGCTTCCCCAAAAATGCTGGCGTCCCCGGAGAAGGCGGACCAATGCCTTCCCTATGGACCTTAGCTTGGGGGGTGTTGCAATGGGTCAAATTAAATGTTGAAACCAAGCTCATCAACCACAATCACCCCTGCCCTCACTTCGATGAGGCATCGCATAACCACAACAAAGCAGGGTGGTGGGACAACATCGCACCGATTGTCGGGCGTCTAGGGCAACGCCTTCATGACTTAGAAACTATTCCAGCCGCTGAGATGCTTGGCATTGCCATGACTATCCTAGAGCCACTCGCAAACGCTGCGAATACAAATATCCAGCACTCGGTAGGTGACGCGATTGAAGATGCGATCGTTTATCTCATGGAAAAATACCGAGACTGGCTATGGGATAAATATGCCTGCCATATGGACAATGGACCGGTGAGGCAGTTTCTGATTGTGACAGACACGGCCCTAACCTGGATGATTGGTTTGATTAAAGATGACGTCCACAAAAACGGCATTTTTTCTATTGACAAATACAACTTAGTTGATTGGATGAAAAGGCATGGTGCCCACGATGAAACCTTAAATGGGCCACCTGTACGCGCCCTATATGACAACATTTTCAGCTATGAAGATGGTGACATAAATCAGCCCAATGTTGCCTCGGGAACCGCCCTACTATGGGCAATTCGAATGGTGCTGACCTACAAGGGTCATATTATGTATAAGATGCAAGCCGGTATGGGAGATACCGTATTCACCCCCTTCTACCAAGTGCTGCTCAATCGCGGTGTGAAGTTCAAATTTTTCCATTGCGTTCAGAACCTAGGTCTCAATAATGATGGCAACGCCATTGAAACCATTCAGGTTGTACCGCAGGTTGACTTAACCGTTGATGCATACGATCCATTAATTCTTGTTAAAGGCTTGCCATGTTGGCCTGATCAACCCAACTGGGACCAGCTTAAGGAGGGTGAGCAACTGCGCCACAGCGGGATTAACTTTGAACGTGTCTGTGTCGTGAACCCAGAAAAACAACCCCTCATGCTCAAGAAGGGTGAAGATTTTGACCTGGTTATTCTGGGCATTCCGATCGCTGCAAACCAAAAAATCACCCAAGCACTATCCGCCCATAACCCCGCATGGCGGGCTATGCATGAGAACGTTAAAACAGTTCAAACCCGAGCCTATCAGGTATGGTTCAATAAATCGCTAAAAGAACTGGGCTTCCGTTACAACAAACCACCTGTATTGGGCACCTATGTAGAGACATCATTCGATACCTATGCCGACATGTCACATCTCATTCCAGTTGAAAACCAACCGGCATCCGATGATGTCCAGAACATTGCCTATTGGTGCAATGCCATGCCAAACACCGCTAGTCAACAAGAAGCGGATGAAAATGCTAAACAAAGTGCCTATGCAAACTTCACCACTGATATGCCTCTAATATGGACAAAGCTATTGGACGATGATGGCAACGTTCACTGGGACTGGCTCGTTGATGATCACAATAGGGAAGGGGAAGCGCGATTTGAAGGCCAGTTCTTCAGGGCGAACTGGACACCGACAGAACGTTATACGCTATCCCTTACAGGGACCACTAAATATCGAATCAAAACCCATGATACAGGCTATGACAACCTGTATATCGTTGGAGATTGGATCGACAACAACTTTAATTCAGGGTGTATTGAGGCATGCACGATGTCAGGAATGCAGGCCTCCCGTGAAATTTGTGGATATCCCCAGGTGATTAGTGGCGAGGACGAAGGCGGCTGGGCAAAACCCCAATAGCAAAATCAGGGAAGGCATCTACATTATTCAGACGCCAGTCAGCAGACCGTTGGAGGCAGCTGAGTCCATCAGTTGTCTATGGACTCAGCTCGCCACTTAGTTCGGTTTTCGAGATTAGGTAGAGCTGGATTTGCAACGCCAATTCGCTCACTGCTGGGTTGATACTGGCAATCATTAATCCTAATAGCCTTACAATATTCCAACAATAGTTTTTGAAAATGGATTTAGCTGATATTTTTTAGGTGACTCAGCAGACCCGTTAGTTTGAAGCTTCCCCGCGACACTCACTCAGCAGAAATAAAGATGTTGAACATAGATGGCTACCAAATCCTGACCCAAATTCACGAAAGTAGCCACTCTAGTGTTTATCGAGGGTGTCGAGACTCAGACGGCCAACCGGTTATCCTAAAATTTTTAAACGTAGACTACCCCACTCCCTCCGAGATAAGGCGCTACAAGCAAGAATATGAGATTACCCATCACTTGAACTTAGATGGCGTCATAGAATCTTATGAATTAATACCCTATAGGCGGACATTTATTATTGTCTTTGAGGATTTTTCAGGCATATCCTTAGCGCAATTAATGCATCAGCGTAGGAAAGCTGATATAGGTCTGCTTTCACTGCAAGCATTCCTTAAAATCGCTACTGAGATTTCGGAAATATTGGGGAGGATTCATGCAAAAAGCATCATCCATAAAGATGTCAACCCTTCTAATATTGTTGCGAACCCAGAAACAGGACAACTAAAAATCATTGATTTTGGGCTTTCCACCATCTTTTCCCGCGAGAACACGACGCCAAAAAGTCCGCACATTTTAGAAGGAACTTTGGCCTATATTTCTCCAGAACAAACAGGGAGAATGAACCGTTCTCTAGATTACCGCACCGACTTTTACTCCCTGGGTATTACTTTCTATGAATTGCTGACTGGGCAGCTACCCTTTGTCACAACTAATGATTTGGAATTAGTACATTGCCACATCGCAAAGCAGCCCAGCCCTCCTCATTACATCAATCCATCTATTCCTAAGACTTTATCCGACATTGTCATGAAGTTGATGGCTAAAACTGCAGAACAACGATACCAAAGTGCCTTTGGCATCACAGCAGATTTAGCTGCATGTTTACATCAGTTAGATACCCAAGGGGACATTGCTGATTTTCCGATCGGGATTCAGGATGTTTCTGATCGCTTCCAAATCCCTCAAAAAATTTACGGTAGGCAAGAAGAAATTGATATTTTGCTGACAGCATTTGAACGTGTCGCGAACCATCAAGAATCAACAGCAGAAATGATGTTGGTGGCTGGACATGCCGGAGTTGGAAAATCATCTTTGATTGCAGAAATACATAAACCTAATACACGCCTGCGGGGCTATTTTATCGAGGGCAAGTTTAACCAGTTCCAGCGGTGTGTTCCTTACTCAGCGATCGTTAGTGCGTTCAAAGGATTAGTGCAGCAGTTGCTCGGTGAAAGTGAAGCTCAGCTCCAAAAATGGCGAAGAGAACTATTGGCTGCCATGGGCAATAATAGCCAAGTGATTATTGATGTCATTCCCGAAATAGAACTCATTGTAGGACCACAGCCTCCCGCAAATAAAATAGGGGTCAATGAAGCCAAAAGTCGTTTTGACCTGGTTTTTAGAAACTTCATACAAGTCTTTTGCCATGCAGAGCATCCTTTAATTATATTTCTCGATGACTTGCAATGGGCTGACTCAGCCACGCTCAATTTAATTGAATTGATTATGACAGATGTACAAATAAAGCATCTATTTTTGATTGGTTCTTACCGAGACAATGAAGTTAGCAAAACCCATGTTCTGAGGATGACCCTTGATGATTTAGAAGAGAAAAAAGTGTCAATAAATTCGATTACTTTAGAACCGTTAGAAATAAAAGATATCCATGAAATTTTAGTAGATACGCTCCATAGCGACCCTGAATCTGTCCAGCCCCTGGCTGAGCTGATCATGAGAAAGACGGGTGGAAATCCATTTTTTGCCAATCAATTTCTCATGACACTATACACAGAAAACCTGATCACGTTTAACCATGCGACTCCTCATCCAAGTCAAAATAAATTTCCAGAAAAAACCTGGTGTTGGGATCTCAAGAAAATTGAATCACAAAATATAACTGACAATGTCATTGAACTGATGGTAGACAAGCTCAAAAAATTACCTTTGTCTACTCAAAAAATATTGCGATTAGCATCTTGTATCGGAGCCAGTTTCACTCTGGATGCCCTGTCAGTTGTCTCCGAAAAATCAGAGGAGGATGTTTTTTTAGATCTCATGACTGCTGTTCAGTCAGGGTTTCTATCACCCACCAGCGATTTAAATGAAAAGTTATTAATCCAAGATTATAAATTTCTCCATGATAGGGTGCAACAGGCTGCCTACGCACTGATTGATGAAGCGCACAAAAAAGCAGTTCATCTTAAAATTGGCCGACTATTGCTTGCTAATACCTCGCCTAATGAATTACCAGAGAAAATCTTTGCAATTGTCGATCATCTCAATATTGCCAACAAGTTGATTTCCAGAAAATCTGAACGTATTGAGTTGGCAAGGCTTAATCTAGAGGCAGGGAGAAAAGCAAAAGCATCAACGGCCTATGCTGCTGCATTAGAAAAATACTTTACCTATGGCACAGAAATACTGTCTGAAGAAGATTGGCAAAAGCATTATGATCTGACATTTAGCTTGTATCGAGAAAGGTCTGAATGTGAATATCTCTGTGGAAATTTTGACCATGCCGAGACGTTATTCGACAGTATATTGAAAAAGGCTAAATCCAATATAGAGCGATCAGAAATCCAAAATATTCGATTGGCTTTATATGACAACACTGGAAAATTCTTGGAGGCCATTGCACTTGCTGCGAAAGCATTAAAATCTTTTGGCGTGAGTTTGCCAACAGCAGAAAAATCAGAAATTCTATCGGACTTCAATATTGAGTTAGAGATATGGAAGACTAGCTTAGAAGACATCAAAGTATCTGATTTGCTTGATGCTCCCAAAATAGAAAATGAAGATATTCAAACTTGCCTGAAGCTTTTAATGAATATCACTGGTCCAGCTTATTTCGCTAACCAAGATTTATTAGCCTTGATCTCTCTAAAGATGGTTAATCTTTCTATTCAGTATGGCAACTCTGACATATCAGCTTATGGGTATGCATTATGGGGATTCTTGCTAGGAGCGATATTGTCTGACTATGAAGTTGGCTATGAATTTGGCTTGTTGGCGATAAGGCTCAATGAAAAATTTGATAACATCAACCTCAATTGCAAGGTTTTCAATACATTTGGTGGATTAGTTAATCCTTGGCGGAGTCATATTAAAGAAGGGATTTCTATTCTTAGGAAAGGTTACTTGGCCGGAGTGGAGACTGGAGATGTTTTTTCTAGCTACAACTCTTATCACTTGATTCAGCAAAGGATTCTAGCCGCTGACAACATTGATGAGGTAATCGAAGAATCTAGCGCACATTTTGAGTTTTTAAACAAAACCAAAAACCATGTCTTTGCTGCCGTGCAACAGTTGTACCAGCATTTTCTGCTTAGCTTAAAAGGGTTGACCTTAAGCAAATTTTCCTTGAGTAGTGATGAATTTGATGAACTTGAATGCATCCATTTTTGGGGAGGAAAACATTTTTCCCCTGGCATTGCAGCTTACAATATTTTCAAGGCTCAGGTTTTATTCTTGCATGAAGATTACAAAAGTGCCTTGAGTCAAATTAGAGACAGCAATAACACGTTGGTCTTTGTCACGGGCATTCCTATTCAGGCAGAACATTATCTTTACTACTCTCTTATTCTGACCGCACTTTATTCCGCAGCCAGTGAGGATGAACAGAAAGGCTACACTGAAATATTGAAGGCTAACCAACAAAAAATGAAACTTTGGGCAGATAACTGTCCAGAAAATTTCTTGCATAAATATTTATTAGTAGAAGCAGAAATTGCCCGTGTTTCTGGCAATGATATGGAAGCGTTAGATTTCTATGATCGTGCAATCTCCTCAGCTCGCGAGCAGGGCTATATTCAAAATGAAGCCTTGGGAAATGAGTTGGCCGCCAAGTTCTGGTTGGCTAAGAGAAAGGAAGAGATTGCCCAGCTTTATTTAAAAAATGCCCATTACGCCTATCAATGTTGGGGAGCAATTTCGAAGGTGGAGGTACTGGAGGCAGATTATCCTGAACTGGCTCGCTCCCAAGCCTCTCTCGCAAGGACGAGAAGTATGTCTAGCAGCAGTAATAGTAGCACTGGTGTATCGCTAGATCTGTCAACAGTTATCAAGTCTACCAATGCTCTTTCTGGCGAAATCGTATTAGAAAAACTGCTGAAAACGTTGATGAATATTCTTGTTGAAAATGCTGGCGCTGAGCGGGGCATTTTGATGTTGCCTCGGGGTGAAAAATTATGGATTGAAGCAATTCAGGAAACGGGCTCAGAGAATGTTTCTGTTTTGCAATCTCTTCCTGTTGATGACTGTTCAAGGCTTTCCGCAAAAATTGTGCACTATGTTTCCCGGACGCGTGAAAGTGTGATTCTTGATAATGCTTCAGAGCGCGGAAATTTCACCGAAGATGACTATATTCAACGCTATAATTGCCAGTCGATCACCTGTATACCCCTAATCCATCGCGGTGAGCTTCAAGGCATTATCTATCTTGAAAATAGCCTAACACCGGGAGCCTTTACCCAAGAACGATTGGATCTCTTACAAACCCTTGCCACACAAGCAGCAATTTCTTTGGAAAATGCTCGACTGTACGATGCTTGTTCGCGGTTTGTACCGACCCAGTTTCTCGGCTTATTAGATAAAAGCAGCATTGTAGATGTGAAATTGGGCGATCAAGTAGAACGAGAGATGACGGTTTTATTTGCCGATATCCGAGATTTTACACGACTCTCTGAGCAAATGATTCCAGCGGAAAACTTTGCGTTTATCAATGAGTACTTGAGCTATATGGAGCCACAAATCAAAAAGCATAATGGATTTGTGGATAAATATATCGGTGATGCCATTATGGCTCTATTTCCTAATTCTGCTGATGATGCTCTGCGGGGAGCATTGGCCATGTTGGAAGAACTAGGGAAATATAATCAAAAGCGGAAAGATAAGGCCCTCACCCCCCTAAATATTGGTATTGGGCTCCATACGGGCAGGCTCATGTTAGGGACAGTTGGCGGCTCTGATCGTATGGATGGGACCGCAATTGGGGATGCGGTAAATATCTCTTCACGGGTAGAAGGGTTGACCAAGATTTATGGCACTTCACTATTGATTACAGACCAAACCTTTATGCGCTTGTGCGACCCGTTGCAGTACGACTTTCGCTTCATTGAGCGGGTTAAAGCTAAAGGGAAAGCTAATTTAGTGAGTTTGTTGGAAGTTTTTTCCGCTGATTTGCCCGCCTTGAGGGACGCAAAAAATGCCTCTAAAGCTTTATTTGAGGAAGGAATTATCTTGTTTGAACAACGAGACTTTTCTAAGGCAGAAATGGTGTTTATGGAATGCTTGAAATACCACGAAGATGATCTTGCTTCTCGAAATTATCTTAAGCGCTGCCGTTTTCAGATGGCATGATATTTTTTCTCGGAATAGAGATTGGTCTAATCTCACTTTTTTAAACGCCACTTAGCGGTCCCCGTGTATTACGAATAGTTTTGCCTCTGGATAAGTTTCGGGACGATTTTCTGCTTCTGATACCCCTTTCCCGCCAAAATACGTATTATCAGAGCGGTACTTTTTCTGAATTCCTATGGCCACGATCGCTGCACAGCCCTACGATTACTCTCTACCCGCCGATAGCCAGGTTGCCCTGGTAATCATTGATATGCAGCGGGATTTTTTGGAGTCTGGGGGCTTTGGAGAGGCCCTCGGCAATGATGTTTCCCTGTTGCAGGCGATTATTCCTGCGGTGCAAAAACTACAAATGGCTTTTCGAGATCTCGGTTGGCCGATTATTCAAACCCAGGAAGGTCACTGTGCTGATCTGGCCGACTGCCCGCCTTCGAAGCGGGAACGGGGGAAGAGTGCTCTTAAAATTGGTGATCCTGGCCCCATGGGGCGCATCTTAGTGATCGGAGAACCGGGCAACGCCATCATTCCAGCACTGGCCCCTGGCCCCAACGAGAACGAGTGGGTCATTACCAAACCGGGTAAGGGGGCGTTTTATAACACGGGTCTGGATGAATTGCTGAAATCGCACCAGATCACCCATCTGCTCTTTACCGGGGTCACCACTGAGGTTTGTGTTCAGACCACCATGCGTGAGGCCAACGATCGCGGCTACGAATGCCTGATTGTCGAAGATGCCACCGAAAGTTACTTTCCTGAATTCAAACAGGCAACCCTGGCGATGCTCCGCGCCCAGGGCGGTATCATCGGTTGGACTGCAACGGTATCAGCGGTTTTAGCCGGTTTGGGTCTGTAGCGCTCAGCGGCAAGCATGGGGTAAAGACCGCGAGGGTGAAGAGTTTTGCGCAGGTCTTTGGCCTTAGCGGAGCGCGAATTTGCGCACGGCCACTAAGCTTCCCATCAGGCCGATGGTGCTGCCTAAGACCAGTAGCGACACGGGTAGCATCCATAGTTGCTGGGCGGAGAGCTGCAAACCCGTGACTAAAAACTGAATAAAGTCGGCCTGTTGGTCTGCCAGTTCTTGCAGAAATTGGTCGATGCCCACGAGCAACCCCCAGGAGAAAGCTGCCCCCACTACCCCAAAGGTGACCCCTTGCAGCACAAAGGGGAGGTAAATCCAGATGGTGGTGGCCCCCACCAGTTGCATCACCTCAATCTCGCGGCGACGGGCCATGACGATCAGACGAATGGTGGTGGTGATCACCGCGATCGCGGTCAAGCTGAGCACCGCAATGATGAACATACTGGCCCAACGAAGGCTGGCATTGAGCTGGGTCAACCGCTGGACCGCTTCATCCACGTATAAAACCTCCTGCACCCCTTGCATCGCGGTGAGCTGCCCCGCCACAACGGGGACCGCCTCAGAACGGTTTACTTTGACCCGCAGAGCATCGACTAGGGGGTTGCCATTGAGTTGGGCCGTGGCTCCTTCAATATCAGAAATGCCTAGCTCCTGCACCAGGTCTTGCCACGCTGTTTCCTTAGGAATGGTCTGGACGGCGGTCACCCCCGGCATGATTTCCACCGTCGATTGTAGGGAGCTGGCCTGAACACCGCTCTCAAGGTATGCCGAAACCTCTAACTGGCTGCCAAATTGATTGAGCATCCCCTCCAGTTGCCAAGAGGTTTGCAAACTAATGCCAAACAAAAACAGCAGCACAGTCATGGTGCTGATGGCAGCCCAGTTCATCCATCCCCCCCGTTGCAGTCCTAGGGCAGTTTCTCTGAGCAGGTAGTCTGCTTTTGTAAAGGCTTTAAACATATTGCCATCACCATGGGGTGCCCCATTGTAATGGGACCCTGATTAGACTTACGAAGGATTTAAGAAAATCGTTGGCCGATCCTCAGTGAGGTGTTTTGACCGACAGGACTCGGTAGGCCCCAAGACCGACAGGAACCAGGGCACCCAACAGGGTCATCGGTTTGGGTACAGGGGTTGAACCGTTATCCCTTGACCGTCGTTCCACTGCCTAAGATCGCAGCCCCATATGAAGCTACGGTAAAGGCGAACTTAAGGGCGTAAGTTGACTGAGACCAAACCTTGTCACCCGGCCTAAAGCAAGCCCGTCTAGTTTGTAAAGATCATTATCGCATTGGCCAAACCATCGTTCGCCCCAAGGGGTTACCCCAGTTGGTGGTGTTGCTAGAGGGCCAAGCCCGATTGCTAGGGATAGATCCGCGCGCCTCCGCACCGGCCCCCTTCAGCCTGAGCATGCTGGGACCCGGTTGCCGGAAACATTAACGCTGCAATCGGGAATGGCGGTAACGGCCAATATAGCGCTGGCCACTTTGCTTAGGACACCTAGGATCGCTCTGATCTTGAGCGTAAAAGCAAAGTGGCTCGCAGTCTTGTCCTAACCGGACTGGCGACTGCTATATCAAGCTGCGGAAGCGTAACCGTCCCCTGAGCGGAGTCGAAGGGGACTTTTTCGGGAGATCTGGCTTCGACTCCGCTCAGCCAGCGTAATGTGTGGGACGGTTACGCGGAAGCGGCGGGTGATTACGATTTTGACGGACCTGTTTGTGCGCAAGATTGATAGCTTGCGGGCGGGGGGATAAGACGGGTTGCAGTGGCATCTATTTTGCAACAAGGCCGAGAAAAACCAAGCACACCGCCTTAAAAGATCTCATACATATCAATAGCCTTAGCAATCAGGCCCAGATATATCGCGTCATCATTTTCAGCCTTTTCGAGATATTGCCTGTCGCAGTCACAATGGCGACAAATGACTCGCTTCCTGACTTCGGGAATCTCAGGATCAGAGGATGTTTCGGGCTGTCGTCCCACTGCCTGGGCGACGGTTTCGCAGGCACGCCGCCATGTCGTGGCTAGCTTATCTGTGCCTGTCGCCAATGGGTGTAGGTAGCCATTGATTAGCTGCACCGTCGCTGCACCTCGATTATTTCTGCCCATAGCCCACCACAATGGTTACTCCACAAGATTGCTAACATCAAATGCTGCCTAGCCGGGGAATCACAGGGCCGGCACAGTGCAGCCATGGCACTCCATTTACGATTCCCTTTGCAGTGGGAGGGATAACGGTTGGGCGATCGCGGGCATTTACACTCAAAGCTCACGCCCATCAACACCATCAATGCGCATGGGTCTTGAAGAGACTCGACCGATGGATCCAGCCGTCTCGATCTGAGACTCAAAAGCATCAACCAAAGTCTAGCGAAGAGGTGCAGTAGTCTACTCACTAGACTTGCTTGTTCGAGGCGATCTCAACTTTTGCCGTTGTGCCGAACGGTTTTATGGCGCGTAACCGTCCCACATTTCGCTTGCAAATGGGCTCAGCTCAAGGCCGCTGACAACAGAGCACGATGCCCCAAATCGGCTATGCATCGCCAGAAACATCTGATCCGCTAGTTCTACGGCGCAGCGTAGGGTATGCATTCTGGTTCAGGGACTGCTGGTAGAGCAGATTAGAGGCAACCTTGGCAGAAATGGGTTTAGAAAAGAGATTTCCCTGCATTTTCTGACATCCCATTGCCTTTAAAATCTCCAAATCCTCGATCGTTTCGACGCCTTCAGCAATGACATCAAGCGCTAGCTTGGCGGCCAAACCAACCACCGCCTCACTGAGCGTCCAATTTTTTGTATATACAAAGGAACGATCTATCTTTAGTGCATCCAAAGGCAGATCGTTTAATCTAGACAGGGAAGAATACCCTACACCAAAATCATCTAAATAGAGCTGAATCCCAAGCGTCTGTAGCTGCTGCAAGACGTCGTGGATAGCTGCACTGTTTTTGATAAATACGCTTTCAGTGGTCTCAAGCTTTAATGAATCCGATTCAAGATCTACCTCTTCCAGGATAGACTGTATTTTTTTGGGCAAATGAGTGTCATTTAACTGAACTATTGAAAGATTGAAACTCATGACCAGTGGGATCGTAGCTGGGAAGTGTGTTTGCCAAATCTTGAGGTCAAGACAAGCTTTCCTAAGCAAAGACAAACCCAACGAATGAATTAGACCGGTTTTCTCGGCTAAGGGAATAAAAATGCAAGGTGAGACCCACCCTTTAGTTGGGTGATTCCAACGGGCCAATGCCTCAAATCCCATTACTCTTTGTGCTTCCGTAGAAACAATGGGCTGGTACAACAGTTGAAAATCTTTAAGATCAAAGACTGAAGCAAATTCATTCTCAATCTGCAAATACCCCATGTCTTGTGCTGACAATAGAGATTGCATGGTATAAGGCTGATTTTCGATGAATCGTGCTAAACGGGTAAGGCGTTCAGCATTTCTCATGGCTGCATCTAAGAGCGCTTTGCCTTCATGGGATAGCTCTCCAAAATGTCCGGCATCAATGAGCCCCAAGGCACCTTGCATAGAGGAAAGGGGGTTTCTTAGCTCATGGCTAATGAATGAAGATACATCTTTAGGCAGATTATCATTTTTTTGATAGGCCATCTTTTTGGGGTGTATTTGGTGTTTTTTTGGCCATCTTAATTACACAAAAAGTTCACATTTAAAGTCACGTCAAGAAGTAACCGTCCCCTGAGCGGAGTCGAAGGGGACATCTTGCATAGGTTTTGGCTTTCTCCCTTTGGGAGACGCGTTGCGAACGACTTCGCTCAGCCAGCGTAGTACCAGGGACGCTTACCGTCAAGAATCACTTTAGACACTTTAAAAGCGCCTGAAAATAGTTGCGGAAATTGTCTTAATTTGCCTTTATCGTGATCTCAATTCTACCCAAATGGTATATTCGTATTTAGCGACAGTAATACACACTTTGCTGCCCGTGGAAACATACTCTTGACCTTCTGAGAATGCTTTTAGTCGCTCAGACTGCGAATAAGTTTTGATCCGAGTATATAGATCTCCTTGGTATTGAATGCCATCCTGAATAGCATTGTCCCAATATTTGAAATGAGTAACCAGATTCTCAATGACGACAGGAATGATTAATGAGTCATCTGATGAAAACATTGCATAAGGTACTTTGCGCGAATTTTCTGGGTGACTATTGACAGGACATGGTAACTTTCTCATTTTCCCCAAGGCAATGTTCACAATTCACAAAAAAGTTGTAAGGTTTTTGTGAGGATGCAATGTACACATTTGAAGCTTGGTTTGGGAGGGCTTGAGGCAAAATCTCATATTAAAAGAGACTCTGTCGGATTTTTTGTGCTCTATCTATCTATGGTGCATATATATTGAGGAGACGACGTATGAACTCCATCCTCATTAAGGAGTCGTGCATAGGTGCAATACATCATCCCCTAGAGACGGAAATTCATTTTGGATGTGTTCATATTGCTCCGCTAAACATGAATTTTATCCCGTGGGATTTTTAAAGACCGACTCCATTCATACGGCCAGCCATGGGGCTGATTGGCTGACAGGGGAGGCCAGCTACCGCAAGCTTGACTAATTTCCAGCCAGGCTTGCCGGTGGAACCCTGGTCAGATGTGTGGCAACCGGTCACAAAATCGTTGGTGTGGCTTCAGCGGATATTCAGGTTTGTGGTGTTAGCTGGTGACTGTATTTCAAGGGGGTTTTTGGTGATGCGGATGAGCTACTTGGGTCGATTGGCGATCTCAGCCTGCTTGCTGCTCGCAACAAGCTGCACCCCTGGCACTGTCAGCGAAAACGAAACGGTTGGCGATCAGGCGGAAGTCGTCACGACACCAACCGATGAAGCTGACCCCTGTGCCAGCAGTAAGGCTGAGGTTGTGGCAGAACCCTGTGCGGGTGCAAATCCTTGTGCCTCAGCCGATCCCGGTGCGGCGGCAGCAACCCTTGCTGAGGCTGACGCCAACCCAACTGACCCGGCAGACTATAGCTACTTTGTGGGAGACAATGGGCTGGCGATTCGTGGTGCTGACCCGGTGGCCTACTTTACCGAGGGGGCTGCGGTGACGGGTAGCCCAGAATTTACCTATGACTGGGGTGATGCCACTTGGCAATTTGCGAGTGCCGAAAATCGCGACTTGTTCGCCGCCAATCCCAAGCAATATGCGCCCCAGTACGGTGGGTTCTGCGCCTGGGCGGTGAGTCAGGGGTATACCGCCTCCATTGACCCCAATGCCTGGCGAATTGTGGAGGGTCGGCTGTATTTAAACTACAGCCCAGGGGTGCAGCAACGGTGGGAGCGAGATATTCCTGGCAATATCAGCAGTGCGGATGCCAATTGGCCGGGGGTGTTGTCTGGATCTTGATGGTGATTTTGAGGTTGAACCAGGGCGCACCATCACTATTCCCGCTCATAACCCAGATAGCTGCCCCGCTCACGGCCCAGCCCTAGCCCCACTTCTGGTAAGCAAAACGGTTCTCCCTCCAGTTGCTGATAAACGCCATCCTCTAACCGATAGACCTCTAGTGGTTGACGCTGTCGGCAAGAGCGACGATTGGGTTGGTAAACGGCGTAGTAACGGATGCCGAAATCCGCATAGAGATCCTTCCTTGCGTTTATATTCGCCGCCGTAGGTTTTTGAAATGACTTATAGGGCTAACGTCGGCGGGATATTTTCCTTTTCCCAGAACACATAGCTGAGGCGACCCTCTTCGCCCACGTAGCGATCCACCCCTAGGCTCAAGAACTCGTCCGGGACCACCGCCGGTTGATCGGGGTTGTAGTAAATGCCCATATCCACCCCAAAAAACCAGTCTGTGCGCTCTGGCCAAGCCAGAGCTGCTGTGAGTAAGAGTAGATTGGGAACCCAGTTT
Organism: uncultured Leptolyngbya sp.; assembly: GCA_964353225.1. Classification (GTDB taxonomy): domain Bacteria; phylum Cyanobacteriota; class Cyanobacteriia; order Phormidesmidales; family Phormidesmidaceae; genus PCC-6406. Next base: position 302 of record CAYGVA010000090.1, on the reverse strand, counting down.
TGAATTTCGTTATCTACAGGGGGATCGTCTGAGTCGGGCAACTATAGGAGGAGGGCAGGCAGTGCTTTGGGTCAAAGTGAAGAACCATCGCGCGATCGCCTTAGGCTGAGGCTATTTTAGGGGCTCAGCAAGCGTAGGATGCTTGCCTGTCTAATAATGATGTACTGAAAAGCTGAGCAAATACGACAGGAACGCACCAACCCAAATCTTCGAACACCTATTTACGGTGCGCTCGCCTTTGGGCAATACGTAACCGTCCCCTGAGCGGAGTCGTGGGCTTTGCCTTCCCGCAGGGAATAGGG
>CAYGVA010000089.1:0-15215 GCA_964353225.1 uncultured Leptolyngbya sp. | reverse complement strand
TTGCTCTCAGCCACCTTAAATAGCGTTCGCCCGTCGAGCACGACCGTAGCAGTGTCAATCGGCTCCGTTTGGGCTAAACCAGTTACCCCCAAGCCCAGTACGATTAATACACTGAACAACGTCAGCAAAGTGATCAGAATGTGCCTGAGGTTGCGACGCAACATACTCTAATGGTGTCCCGAATGTCTGCCCAGCAATTAATACAATTTGGAGTCATCCTAGGCTCAACAGATACCACTGCCGAAGAGTCAAGCACCTCACCCTAATTACAGCAATTCTCATTATGGCTTTACAAATCCTGAATTAACCGATCGGGCTGAGCTTGTCGTATGCATTGCAGGCAGGCTACGCCAACATGAAGCGTCCCCAATGGGGACAGCCCATTCACCCTATTCCCTGTGGGAAGCAAGCCCACGACACACTCAGGGCAAACGGGAAATTTCTAAAATGAGAATTACAGCTCTAACGCGGTGTATCCACCAATATCCAGGACGATAGGCTGCATCTCAAGGGTACAGACCTTAGCCTCGGATTGCGTACATCAAGGCATTAAGCAAACGCCCCACGGTTATGAGTGGGTATTGACATAGGCCAAAATCGCATCGGCTGCCACCTGAGACATGGGCCGCCCCTCCCGCTGAGCGACAGTTCTCAGCAAGACATACGCCTCTTCATAAATGCCAATCCGGTGGCGTCCATCTTTTTTCGGTAACCCTTGGGCAGCCGCTTCTTGGCGATCTAGGTCGCTTTTCAATGACTGGCGAGGAGGGTCAGCCGGGGACGATAAAGCAGAAACTGACGTCTGAACCATGATCAGGGGAAGATGCAGCTTAGCAATAAGATCAAGGGTGGGTTTGTGCTCACTCAAGCTCACTAACCCACTAATTGCCAAGAATCGTACGGTAATCCAGTCGAGATGATGATGAATGGAACCGAATCTTAACACTGCCCCTGAACGATCCTAGACAGCAACTTCTACATGCCCATAATTGCGTAACCCGAATCGACATAAAGGATTTGCCCCGTAATCCCACTGGACAGATCACTGCAAAGAAACGCAGCAGCATTCCCCACTTCTTGCTGAGTAACCGTACGCCGTAAAGGGGCTACATCTTCAACGTGGTGGATCATGTCTAAAATTCCGCCCACTGCTGAAGAGGCTAGGGTGCGAATGGGGCCAGCAGAAATACCATTGACCCGCACTTGCTGGCTGCCCATCTCGGCGGCAAGGTAACGGACATTCATTTCCAGGGCCGCTTTGGCAATCCCCATGGTGTTGTAGTTGGGAATGACCCGCACGCCGCCAAGGTAGGTGAGGGTGACAATACTGCCCCCTGCCGTCATTAGAGGCTTTGCAGCCCGAGCCAAGCTGACCAAAGAATAGGCACTAATGTCCAGGGCGGTCTGAAATCCTTGGCGAGAAACATCACTGAAGTTGCCCATTAAATCATCGCGATTGGCGAAGGCTAGGCAGTGGATCAAGATATCAAGCTGCCCCCATTTATCTTTGATGGCATCAAAGGTGGCCGCCGTTTGGGCTTCATCCTGGACATTACAGGGCAAAAACAGGGAAGGATTTAGGGGTTCTACTAGGCTGGCCACTTTTTTCTCCATCTTGCCCTTGTCATCAGGAAGATAGGTAATCCCTAGATTTGCCCCTGCCGCATGGAGTTGCTGAGCAATGCCCCAAGCAATGGAGCGATTATTAGCAATGCCGGTAACAAGCGCATTTTTTCCAGTGAGATCTAGCATGAACAGTCCTGTGAAGAGCCATTTAGGAGAATACTCAAAAATTGTCTCAGATCGATACCCCTAACTGCAGGCTTATCGCGTGCCCAATCGCCTAACGATGCCAAGCACCCCACCATCTCTAATGCTCTAGGATGGCAAGTATGCTTTAGATGCTTTGATTTCCATGGTTATGACCCCTCAGCCTGAAACCCTCCTCCGCATTGGCGAAGTTAGCGCCCAAACTCAGCTGTCGGTGAAAACCGTGCGCTATTACGAGGAACGGGGCTTGATTCAGGCCAGTTGTCGGTCATCTGGTGGGTTTCGACTGTTTGACCCAGCGGTATTAGTGCGCTTGAACTTTATTCGGCGATCGCAAGCCTTAGGACTAAGTTTGCAAGATATTCAAGACATCCTCGATATTTCTGATCGCGGCACGCGTCCTTGCCAGAATGTACGACAAAAATTTCAAGCCAAAATTGAGGCGATCGACAATCAAGTGACTCAATTACACCAACTTCGGGAGCAGCTCATTGAGCTCATGGATGGGGCCGATCAAGCGGAGAAACTTGACGCTAGCATCTGCCCCATCATCGAGCATACGGCTGCCCCTTAAGCTCGGCTGGCAGATCAGCTGTCGGACTCACCCTGGAGGTAATTAATGGTTGTCGATGAGGGGATAAAACGAACGAGTTCTAAAAGCTGATCGAGCTCTGGATCGTCAGATTCCATCCCTTGCAGCAAACCCTCTAATGTCAAGACCTCAACCCCGATGGTGTCTTGGATCCCAGGGTTAGCTTCTAGGTAAGGCCCGACCTGCGCTTGCAGATCCCCCAGGGAGAAAAACACGGGCAGCGTATCATCTGCATAGAGCAGATACTGGCCATTTTCTAGGTTGACCGCAGCAAATAGGGGGACACCGCTAAAGGTCTCGTTTTCTCCGAGCTGAGCGATGCTGCTGGCAGCCGCAATCTCTTGGGGGGTCGCAACATACACTAACGAAGTGTTGGCCTCCAATTGTTCACTGGCTTCTTCGTAGAGGCTGCCCAGGGAGAGCAGCGCAATTTGGGCACCGTCGGCGAAGGCGGCTTCTTCGGCTTGGGCACTGCTCAAAAAGGTCTCTGCATCAAAGCCATGGATAAACACCACCGGCACACTGACTTCTGTGTCGGCTTCAGTTGTGACGTTGGCAGTGAGCGATCGCCCTTCTTCATCCACAATCACAAAGACCGGGATCTCTTCTAACTTTTCAACAATTTCTGCTTCGCTAAGAGCCCAAGCCCCCTGCGAACTCATGACGGGAGCACCCAACAGGGCTACGCCTGCCAAGCCAACTGTTGCTATGCGGTGCGCAATACTTTTCATGGCCATTATCATATGCAAACTTTTGCAGCCCTCTACATCTGTTTCAATCATTTGCCCTAACAGCCTTGGACGTTCAGCCCCTGGGAGGGGTTCCAACGAACTGCTCAGGGACTTTTACCCATCGCCGGCAGTGACCAAACCGATAGATGCCTATAGCGATTGTTCTATCAGGGCGAGACCCTAATAAGACAATAGGCACAGGTGACTAGCCACTTGCGCCTATTGTCTTATTAGAGCTAAAGAAGTTGGGCGCTATGAGACCACAAATGCCACTGTCATAAGACCCCCAACCAGGGCCAAAGCGAGCCCTGCAAAAATCATATAGTTGCGTTTTTGAGCATCACTAGGGGGCTCAGCCTCATACATTTTAGGTTCGCGGGCAAAGTTATTGAGCCGTCCACCATCTTCGACTGTGTAAGGCATATTCAAAAACCCCCTAATTTATTTTTCATACTCAATATACTATCAAGCAACTCAGCATATCGCAACACTTCTTAACACAAGGGAACTTTCGTTGCCCCCCAGAGGGTTGGCTTCTTGCTCGATTTAGCTGGAAAACGCTTGCGCCAAAAGCCTTTAGCGCAAGCGTTGGGGTTGGGTAGAGGCTTAGCGTTCTGTTAAGTGAGTTAAGAGCTGGTTAGAACGTGCCACAAAGGACTTCATGCCATCGGCATCAAATCCTTTCTGAGCCATGAGCGCCAGGTCATAGACATGCTGGCAAATCATTTTGGCCATTTCCCCAGCCGGAGAAGCCGAACCATCGGCCTGCACAATGGTGCTTTGTTGCAGCTTCACCAAGTTTTGAATCATTGGGTGAGCCGTATTGACCAACAGCACGTGCTCTTCTGGAAACTCCATCGTCGTTTGCTGCATCATCGACATCATCTCTTGCATGCGACGGGTCGCTTCGGGGAGTAATACCATTGCCGGTGGCGCGTCTGGACCTTCGGTCTTAAGGGCTTCGGTGCGCACATTCAGCTTGGGTCGATTAAGGGCTTGCTCAAATAGCTCCTTAATCTCATCGCTGCGGGTTTTATTAGTGCCAGGGTCAACAATCTCGCTGGGTTGCTCTTTGTCCAGCAGAGTGTCATCTAGATCGGCATCTACCCGTGAGAACTTGACATTGGTATATTCCTGCTCCAGGAAGGAGATGAAATGGGTATCAATGAAGGTGTCTAGAAAGAGAACCTCTAGCCCTTGGGATTGGTGCAGGGCGATGTAGGTGGCTTGAGCCGTGGCATCGTTGGCGTAGAAAACTCGATTTTCATGACGGTCTTTGTTGCGCTCTAGGTATTCCTTCAGGGTGGTGTAGGAGTAGCCTTCGGCATCGACGGCAGCAGTATTGTTACCCACCTCAGACCAAGCATCCTCGCCTTCGGTTTGGACTTCGACCTTAGCGGTATCGGCTTCCTCAGGGACATCGAGTTTAGCGGTGGTGCGGAAGATGACGTAATCTTCCACCTGCTTTTTAAACTTGTCGTCGTTGAGGGAGCCGAATTTAATGAAGGTGCCTAGATCTTGCCAAGACGAAACGTACTTAGCGCGATCGCCCTTATAGAGCTGCTTCAGGCTATCCCCAACCTTGCGGGCAATGTAGTCAGAGATTCGCCGAACGGTGCGATCGTTCTGCAAAAAGCTGCGGGAGACATTAAGCGGAATATCGGTACTGTCAATCACCCCTCGCAAGGGCAACAGGAAGCGGGGAATCACCTCTTCACAGTTGTCACTGACAAAAACTTGGTTGCAGAACAGTTTGATATTGCTCTTGGTGACATCAATGTCAGGTTTGATTTTAGGGAAATACAGAATGCCGTTGACCGTGAAGGGGTAGTCGGTATTCAGATGGACCCACAACAGGGGATCTTCTTGGAACGGATGCAAATAGCGATAAAACTCTAGGTAATCTTCATCGCTAAGGTTGCTGGGGGACTTCTTCCAGAGGGCTTCATGCTTATTGATGACCTCTCCATCGAGTTTGATGGGGATGGACATGAAGTCGCAGTAGGTTTTGACCAGTTGCTTGATGCGACTCGGTTCCAAATACTCCTGCTCATCATCTAGCAGATGCAGGGTCACCGTTGTCCCGACGGTGCTGTGCTCAGACGGAGACAGCTCAAATTCGGTGGTGCCGTCACAGCTCCAATGCACCGCCTCAGCCCCAGCTTGGTAGGAGAGGGTATCGATCTCAACCCGATCTGCCACCATAAAGGATGAATAGAAGCCTAAACCAAAGTGGCCAATAATCGAGGCATCGCCATCACCACTATCTTTGAATTTGGTGATGAACTCCTCGGCGCTAGAGAAAGCAACCTGGTTAATGTATTTCTTGACCTCTTCGGCGGTCATGCCCAGACCGGGGTCAGAGATACTGAGGGTTTTCGCGTCTTTATCAATCGCGATCGCGATTTCTGGATTACTCACATCCCCAGAGTATTCACCGGAACGCGTCAGTAGAGACAACTTTTGAATCGCATCAACACTATTGGAGACCAATTCCCGCACAAAAATTTCATGCTCAGAGTAGAGCCACTTTTTGATGATCGGGAAAATGTTCTCAGTATGGATACTGATATTGCCCTTTTCCAGAATTGTCGCCATAGTCTAGGTCCCGTGTTCAAAAAAACAGCATATAGATGCCTAATTCTTGACCAAAATGACCTGAATAAACAATGGAAAGACCTAGCCTTAAGAGGTGCGGGTTACCCCACTCTCAAGTTTGGCTTACTCGTCATAGGTCCCACTACAGACGGCTACGAGGTGGGGATAGATCGATGAGTCTGGATCAGCATCCTCTAAAGCCGATTGATAGGTGTGGGTATCAATCTCGCCATTGTTGACATTCAGAAAAGCGATGCGCTCGATCGCGTAGCTGATGGAACCACAGTTAGCAATGTAATCAAACAGTCCGGCTGCCGTACCGTTGCTGCTCACCGGGCTGCGCTTTGACAGTAAAGTAAAGCGCACCGTTTCTCCTGTTCTCTGGATGTTGGGGTTCAGGAACCACGATTGGGTGATAGTGCTGCCCTGGCTATCTTCAAAGCTATCGGTGTACAGACTAATCCAATCGCCATAGGGATCTTCGGCTTGAGCCAAGATCGCAGTATTGGCCTGATCTAGCCCCAGGTGCAACGCGCCCACTAGGGGCATGAGGGTCATCGCCAAAGCCGTTGTTGTTGCAAACATGACATTACCTTAGATGTAGAATTGCCCTTCAACGGAAGTTGAGTGAGAACAATTTGGCCTTCACCTTACATCATGAATTGTGGCCCCATAAAGGGCGCTCTATATTGTGCAACTTCATCAGGTGGCTGAGCTACCGTGACTAAGCTGAGATGGGCTCGGGCAGAGCATCTTGGGCTAAAGCTGGGTCTAGGTCCATAGGGCAATGACAGGCGTCTTGCTGCAGCCAACGCTCACCCAAATGCTTCAGGGCGGCCATTAACGGCTGCATTTCACGGCCTTTATCCGTCAAGGAATATTCCACCCGGGGCGGCACCTCGGGGTAAACGCGCCGTTCTACGATGCCGTAGCGCTCTAGCTCCCGTAGTCGAGCCGTGAGGGTCTTGGTACTGATACCTGGGAGGGCATCAATAAACTCGTGGGTGCGACGACTGCTGATGAACAGCTCCCGCAGGATTAAAATTGCCCACTTTCCCCCCACCATTTGCAAGGTGAACTGAATTGGGCAGCGGTTGTCTGAACAGTTGTTAAGGTCAGGCATAGCAGTCTATATGGCAGGTACGGGGAGTGCCATTTCAATACCAATGGCATAATCCTACTGCGGCCTGGCCAAGGGTCTCAAAACCCATGGGATGTCTTAAAGTTTTAGGATGGCGGTGATTCTAAGGGGCGATCGCGGCTTAAAAGCTGCTGCTGCCACTGGAGCGATTGCCCTGGGGAGTGGCCTACCGGGGATAACCATCGCCATGCACCCCGGTCGGGAACCGCTTGTAAGATCACCTCAAAGGGGGCAGTTTGCTTGACCCGCCGAGAACTATACCGCAGCTCCAATTGATAGTTTCCTTTGATCTGATAAGCGTCTTGGCCATCGACCAGAATAGACCGGGTGCGGGCTGGCTTGACTCGACTCACATTTAATTGAGGGGTATCTGATTGGTGCGATAGCCCTTGCCAGAGTTGCTGTTGAGCTTGCTGCGCTTGCTGGGTCACGGCTTGGGTAATCACCTCAGGGGGAGGGGCTTGGCCACTGCTACAGGCGGTCAAGCCCAACATTAACGTGGCGATCAAGGCCAGCAGTCGCCCGCCCATCCAAAACCGATTAATCATTGGATTGCAGACTTCGAGGATCTAAGGCATCCCGTAACCCATCACCCAGTAAGTTGAAGGATAAAACCGTCAACACAATCAACAGGGCTGGGGGCCAAATCAGCCAGGGTTGTAACACCAAAATGGAGGCATCAGTCGCGAGAGACAACATGTTGCCCCAGGAGGGATCCGGCTGCTGAATCCCCAAGCCGATCAGGCTTAAGACGGCCTCCGCCAAAATAAAACCCGGTATTGCCAAGGTGGCAGAGATAATCACGTAGGATGCCGTCTGGGGCAGAATATGGCGCAACACAATATAAAACGAACGCCCACCCATCGCCTGGGCGGCCTGCACGTAGGTTTGGGCCTTAAGCGATAACACCTGACCTCGAATGACCCGCGCTAACCCGGTCCACCGCACAAAGGAGGTAATTAGAATAATCAGCAGAAACCGTTGGGAACTGGAGAGGGTGGCTGGGAGGACCGCAGCCAATGCCACCAATAGATAAATATCGGGGATGGTCATGATCACCTCGACCAAGCGCATCAGCACAGCGTCGATGATGCCACCGAAGTACCCCGCTAAGCCGCCAACGATCATGCCCAAGGGAAACGAGATCACAATGCCGACTAGGCCGATACTGAGACTAATGCGTCCTCCATGGACCAATCGGCTAAATTGATCGCGGGCCTGCTCATCGGTACCCAGGAGATTTAACTGGCCGGGACCAACCGTCCCGAACAAGTGGAGATCGCCCCGAAATCCTGCAAAAAGCTGAGTCTCTTCGAACCCCGGTTGGGTAAAGGAGAACCGGGTCGGCAGGGGTAGCCGAACCGTCAGCCAACGATATTCAACCCCTTTCGCAAATAGCCGAATGGGGGAGGGCTGGTCCAACGCCATGGACACCTCCCTCTCTCCCGTTTCAAGAGAAACGGGGCCTTGGGTAGTGGGATACACGTGGGGTCCCAACCAAGCATCAGTACTTTGATCGCGCCAATAGACGGGGGTGGGGGGGAGCAGTGAGGCGTTGGGTTCAGACTGATAGGGATCGTAGGGTGCGACAAACTCCGCTGCAATTACCGACAGGTAAAACAGCAGCAAAACCAGCGCACCTAACCGCGCCAGGGGATTTTTCTGAAGCTTTTGCCACCAAGTCATGCCAACAAAAACCGTAACTTAAGTCGCAACAACGGTATTCTCGTTCTCCACCATGAACACATTGGAATAGAGGTTAGCAATGATTTGCTTACCTTCTTGAGTGAGGGACAGATACCGCAACCCATCTTGGATGTAAGGGTCAACCACGTTCCAATAAAACTTGGGGTAGTTACGCTTCAAGTCGCCGGGATGATTGTAATTGAGGTATTGATTTTGTCCGGTCTCCTCAAATTCATAGAAGAGGGCACCAATTTTTTTGAGATAACGGGGGTCACTCAGCTGCCCAATCAAGTCAGCCGCCCGCACTAAACCCGGAAACTGCATGGTGTCTTGGTGATCTTCCTCTTTGGGTACGGGGAAGCGGGTCAGTTCCACATTTCGCTTGATGGCTTCGGAGTCGATAATGCGGTTGCCACCAAAGCGCTCTTCAATAAAGAGCTTGCCCCGATCAACGTGATAGGGGGTTAGGGACGCATCGGAAGCCCCTGGGCGCAGTTCTACAAGTTCCTCGCCTTTGCCGGTGGCGTAACGATGCTCTCGATCGATGTCAAACCGGCAAACCCCTTTGACGTAGCCGATGTCGTGACACACGAGGGAAATGATGAAATGCAGCCAGTCTTCACAACTGATGCCACCTTCGCGGATGTGCTTGCCCCGCAACATTTCTTGCCCCACTAGGGTGACCAAGATGGTGTGCTCAACGTTGTGATAGAGGGCATCGCTATTGGCAATGTTCTCCAGAGCCATACTCCCGGCCCAGGCAATGATGTCTTCGTAATCGGGCTTGAGGCCGCCGTAGGTGCGGTGATACCCAGCACGTAACTTATCAACAAAGTCGGAGATCAGAATCTCGGTCGCATTAAACATGCTCGATGCTCACCTAAATGCAGCAGAGAAGAAGAACTTTAGCGTCTTCAGGAACCTGATTAGTGGTCGCTAACTGAGTATAGCGACTGTTTGGGAACCTGCAGCGATCACTGCTACAGAAGTCCCAAATGGATGAAATTTGGCTGGAAAGCATGGGGGAATTTGTCTTTCATCGCCTATTACCCCTCCCATTGGAGCAGCGGGGAGAGGAGTCATGTGTGATCTTGGTCAGTTCATTAAAAAGCAGGGAGGGGGGGCCTGGTTCAGAGGGCAAAAAACTCACCGATGCCCGTTAATAGCATCTTGGTGGCGATCGCCGTGAGCACCATCCCCATCAACCGTTCGATCGCGATCAAACCCCGCCGTCTCAGCAACCGCGCCAGATCAGCGGAAAAAAACAGCACCAAGCCAGTGATCCCCCAGGCGAGGATCACCGCCGCCAGCCATTCCGGCCAGCGGGTCGGGTCGCTACTCATAATAAAGATCACCGATGCCAACGCGGAGGGTCCGGCCAAAAATGGTATCGCCAAGGGCACCAGCAGGGGCTCATTTTCGGCTTCCTCAACATCGGTGGCGAAGGCCCCACCTGCCGGCGGAAAAACCATGCGCAGGGCAATTAAGAACAGAATGATGCCGCCCGCAGCAGTCAGAACGGACTCGGAGATGCCAATGGCCGCCAGCAGGTAGCGGCCAGCAAAGAGAAACAGCAACAGAAAGACCAGCGCAATCAGCAATTCGCGAACGATCACCTGACGGCGACGCTCTGGGGCGACTGGGTTGAGAACAGACAGGAACAAAGGTACGTTCCCAAAGGGATCCATGACCAGGAGCAGAAGTAGCACAGCCGAAAAGAGGGTCATGGCGTCATGTCTCCAAACATCACAGGGACACTCCAATGTGTTGAGACATCATAGGACCTTCTCTTTGATGGTCCAGCTTGCGAAAGGATCACCCTACCTTTCGCGAAAGCTCTAGCATTTTAATGAACTCGATTTTTCTCAGGAACACAACCCAATACCCACCTGTCAATTGCTGCCAGTGTGTTGGTGAGGGCGGGATCACTGCTGTGCACCAACACCCTCAACCCATCATCGATACGCCATAATGGCATTGGTAACATTTTCTTAAGATTTGTGGGGACCGCCTGCTGTGACCGCTGTGGAAAACACCAGTCCATCTCAAGACCCGAATTCAACCGATCCTGAGGGCAGCGGCGAGGCGGCCTCGACTGCGTCTCCTCGTCGGATCGGCCAGCGGAACCTCTTGATTGGGGTGGGGCTCGGGGTGGCGATCGCCCTCATCGGCCCCCGCTTGATTGGGGGTGGCCCCAGTCCGGCCACCGACGGGCCTGATCCAACCGCTGCCCCCGTTGCGGCCCAAGCTGTCACCACCGCCCCAGCCCGCAGTGACTCTGTGTCGGAAACCCTGACCGTGACCGGTACCGTTCAACCCGCAGATCTATTAACCATTACGCCCCAAGTCAGTGGCCTGCAAATCCGCCAGATTCTAGTGGATGTAGGCGACTCAGTTGGGGCTGGTCAACCGCTGGTGATCTTTGATGATGCTGCTTTGCAGACCCAAATCCAGCAGGCCCAAGCTCAGGTTGATGTTGCCCTTGCCCAGGTCGAGCAACAACGGGCCAGCTTAGCCCAGGCCCAGGCCAGCTTGACAGAGGCAGAGGCCAATTTAGGCCGCTACCGGTCTTTGCAAGATCAAGGGGCGGTGAGTGCAGAAGAACTCGATAGCCGCACCACTCAAACCGTGACCGCCAGGGAATCGGTGCGGGTTGCTGATGCCGCTATCGCCAGCGCCGAAGCCACCGTTCGCAGTCGCCAAGCCGATGTGGCCCGATTGCAAACCCAGCTCGACTACACGATTTTGCGGGCACCCACCGGCGGGATTGTGGCCGATCGCCCCGGTAGCGTCGGCGATGTCTCTTCCGCCGCTGATGCGGTGATCACCCTGATTCAAGGGAATCAGCTAGAGCTAGCGGTGACGGTGCCCCAGGCACAACTGCCCCAGGTCACCCTGGGGTCACCGGCGATGGTGACCGCCAGTACCGATCGCCGCATTCAAATCGAAGGGGCCATCCAAACTATCGAACCGTTGGTTGATCCCCAAACCCGCACAGCCCAGGTCATTATTCGCCTGTCGGCCAGTGAGCAGGTACGCTCTGGCATGTTTCTGTCGGCGGCGATCCAGGTGGGTCGCCGCACCGGGGTCACCATTCCCGCCAGTGCGGTACTACCCCAACCCGATGGATCGATGCAGGTTTGGGTGTTGAGCCCCGAAAATACCGCCCTAGCCCGCACCGTTGAAACAGGGGTGCGGGTAGCCAATGACGCCATCGGTCCAGCGCGGGTTGAAATTATGGATGGTCTCCAGCCCGGTGAACAGGTGATCGTGGCGGGGGCGGGCTATGTGCAGGCGGGGGATGCGGTGACGATTTCCGAGGATTTTTAAGCCGCCGAAACCCAGTTCAAAATCCAAACTTGCTCCCCTTCATCCTCTCCCCTGATCCCCATGGCCTTCAACGTCTCCGGCTGGTCTATCCGTCGCCCCATCCCCACCCTGGTCCTGTTTTTGGTGTTGACCTTTGCGGGGCTGGTTTCCTTCAGTAAGTTGGGGGTCGATCTCAATCCCAATATTGATATCCCGGCGGTGATTGTAACGGTCAACCAAACCGGAGCGGGGCCAGAGGAACTGGAAACCCAGGTCACTAAACCCATTGAAGATGCGGTGGCGGGCCTCGGCAACATTGACCAGATTATTTCCACGGTGACCGACAGTAGCTCTACCACGGTGATTAACTTCACCCTGGGTGTCGATGTGGATCGCGCCACTAATGATGTGCGCGACGCGATCGCCCGCACCCGCCAAGACCTACCCGCTGATGCCCAAGAACCGGTGATTCGCCGCCTCAACTTTGGCAGCGGTGCCGTCCTTACCTATGCGGTTACCTCGGACCAGCGATCGGTAGAGGAACTCAGTGAGCTGGTGGACCGCACCATTAGCCAAAAACTTTTAGCGGTGCCGGGGGTCGCCCAAGTAGACCGCATCGGCGGGGTGGATCCCGAAGTGCGCGTAAATCTCAATCCTCAGCAACTAGATGCCCTGGGCATTACCGCTACCCAGGTTAACGATCAAGTGCGGGCCGCCAACGTTAACTTGCCGGGGGGGCGGGCCACCCTGGGCCAGCAGGAACAGGGGTTGCGGACCCTAGGCAGTGCTCCGACGGTAGAGGCCCTGGCCCAATATCCGGTGCAGTTGGGCAGTGGGGCGACCGTTCCCTTAGCAAGCTTGGGGACCGTTGAGCTGAGCTATGGCGAAACCCGCCAGTCGGCCTATCTAAATAATCAGCCTGTGGTGGCCTTTTCGGTGCGCCGCAGCACCGGCAGTGTGCTGGTGTCGGTGGAGGAAGGGGTAACCGCAATGGTGGCCGACCTAGAGCAGACCCTGCCAGAGGATATTGGCTTCTCGCTGATTTTCACCCGCGCCACCGAAATTCGGAATTCTTATCAGGCTTCCATCGATGCCCTGATCATTGGCTGCATTTTGGCCGTTGTCGTGGTCGGGGTCTTCTTGCGAGACTGGCGGGCAACGGTAATCACCGCCACGGCCCTACCCCTATCGATCATCCCCACCTTTTGGGTGATCGAGGGGTTTGGCTACACCCTCAACAGCATGACCCTCCTGGCCCTGACCCTAGCGGTGGGTAATTTAGTCGATGATGCGATCGTCGAGATCGAAAACGTCGAGCGCCACATCCACATGGGCAAGCCCCCCTTCCAAGCGGCGCTCGACTCCACTGCTGAAGTAGGGCTGGCAGTGCTGACCACCACCGCCACGGTGGTCGCTGTATTTATTCCCGTTGCCTTCATGGGGGGCATTCCAGGACAATTTTTCCAGCCCTTTGGGGTGACGGTGGCCACGGCCACGATCTTTTCGACGGTGGTGGCCCGGTTAATGACGCCGATGATGGCCGCCTATTTGCTCAAGTCAAAACCGGTTCCCCCCACCGTTGTCCTCAATGGCAAGGATCAGTCCGCGCTAGCAGCAGGTCCCAGGCCCTATCGGGTACTGCTCGGGGCCGGACTGCGCCACCGCCTGGTCACCATTGCCCTAGCGGTAATGTTTTTTGTGGGCAGTTTGATGCTGGTGCCCTACTTACCCACCAGCCTATTTGAGTCCGGCGATACGGGGCTCTCTACCATTGCCCTAGAGTTACCCCCCGGTGCCACCCTCACCGATACCCGTCAGGTCACCGAGCGACTGGCGACGGCGCTTCAGTCCCACCCGGCGGTGCAAACCGTTCTCTCTACCGAAGGCGGGCAGGACGGGGTGAATACCGCCACCCTCTTCGCTCGCCTCAAACCCAAATCAGAACGCACTGTCTCCCAGCGGGACTTTGAGCGGGAGGCCCGTGAGATTTTTGCCACCATCCCCGGCACCCGCATTAGTTTCCAGAGCCAAGGGGCCTCGGGGGAAGGTAAAGACCTCACCATTGTTTTAAAGAGCGATGACCCCAACGCCCTACTGACTTCGGCAAATGCTTTGACGCAGCAGATGCGCCAGATCTCAGGGCTGGTGGAGGTATCCTCTAGCGCCAGCCTGGTGAAGCCAGAGCTGTTGATTCGTCCCGATCTGCAACGGGCGTCTGATTTGGGTGTGTCGGTACAAACCATCGCTCGTACCGCCTTTTTGGCCACGTTGGGAGATACGGAATCTAACCTGGCGGACTTTAATTTGGGCGATCGCCAAATCCCCATCCGCGTGCAGTTAACCCCCGACTACCGTGACCAGCTCAGCACCCTCGAACAGCTTAAGGTACCGAATCAATCTGGGGCACTGATTCCCTTGGTAGCCGTGGCCGACATCAGCTTTGGCAGCGGCCCTGCCCAAATCGATCGCTTCGACCGCGCCCGCCAAGTCACTGTCGGAGGCAATCTCCAGGGCATTACCCTAGGGCAAGGATTGGCCCAAGCAAATATGCTCCCGGCCCTACAAAATCTCCCCCCCACCGTAGTGCAAGAACCGGCGGGCGATGCCGAGATCATGCGCGATATCTTCAGCCGATTCCTATTGGCCCTGGGGACAGCGGTGCTGATGATTTATGTCGTGCTGGTGTTGCTTTACAACAGCTTCTTGTATCCCTTCGCTGTAATGGCGGCGCTGCCCCTCTCCATTGGCGGGGCGCTGATGGGGCTACTGGTGGCCCAAAAACCATTGGGGTTGTTCGCCCTGATTGGCATTGTGCTGTTGATGGGACTGGTGACCAAAAATGCGATTTTGCTGGTGGACTATGCCTTGATTGCCCGTAAGCAAGGCCAGTCCCGTCGCCAAGCGGTGATGTCTGCCGGTCTGATCCGGCTACGCCCAATCTTGATGACCTCCATCTCGACCATGGCGGGGATGGTGCCCATTGCGATGGAGTGGGGAGCCGGGGGCGAAACCCGCAGCCCGATGGCGATCGCGGTCATTGGCGGTTTCACCACCTCCACACTGCTGACCCTGGTGGTGGTGCCGGTCTTCTTTACCTATATCGATGGGTTTCAAAGCGGCATTGGCCAACTCTGGCAACGGCTGACCCGCCCCAAACCCCCACCCCTCCACAAAGAATTAGAAGCATACAAGCCTCCAGCCCACCAATAGGTCTTATAATGTTGGCTGCTACTGGCGGGTGTAGTTCAGTGGTAGAACGTCAGCTTCCCAAGCTGAATGTCGTGAGTTCGAGTCTCATCACCCGCTTTCCAGAAATGTTAACGTCTTTGTCGATAGCCTGCGTCTGCGCTGGCATTATCCTGACATGGGCCTGCTGTCCACAAACCAT
>CAYGVA010000088.1:10177-15288 GCA_964353225.1 uncultured Leptolyngbya sp. | reverse complement strand
GCCCAACCCGCCCCGTCATTCCCGCTGGACCATGATCGCCCAAGGCTTTGGCCTATTTGTGGCGGGGGCACTGGTGATTCACTACGCACTCATACCATGGTCCGCCTGGTTTGGCGAAGCGGGGGATGACGATACGCGCATGCTCTACGGATGGCCCACGGTGGCGGCCCAAATCCAGACCCAGCAAGATGAATTTGCCACCGAGCCCCTGTTGCTAACCACCGATTACCGGTCGGCCTCGGCCCTGGCCTATCAGCTCAATGACCCAACGGTCATGGCGATTTCAGGGCGGGTTGATCAGTTCGACTTTTGGTACGACGCCTCGGCTTTGGAGGGGCGAGATGCGCTGCTGCTGGGCGATCGCTGGCACCCAATTTGCCCCACCCATCTGACCATGTTTGAGCGCACCAGTGCCCCCATCGAGATCCCCGTGCAGCGATTTGGCGTATTGATCAAGCGTTACCAATTGGTGGCAGGCTATGGCTTTCATGCTGGTGACAGCGATGATTATCCCCTCCGGCCCGATTATCCCCTCGCGTTTACCACCGACGGAGAACAATGTCGCTCAGAGACAATCCCTGAATAATGAGGATTGCAGGAATTTCGGCTCGCCCTACTCTCAACAGCCAGCCCTTATTGAGAAAGCGTGAGAAGTCGTGTAGATGAACGGCAAAAGACGCCTAATCGGACGGAGGTCAATGGTGAAGGATCTCATAAATTGGGCTCCTGCCGCATACCGCTAGGATACCGAATCAGGCATTGACAGTCGTCGTTAAGCAGAGTGATACAAAGTAAAATCCAATCTAGAGCCGTCGAGACCTCCCTCAACATCTTGCAGAGCCACAGCAGCCACCGACTGGAGTGGTACATCGTGATTCTGATCGTAATCGAAGTTGTGCTGGCGTTTTACGAACTGGTGACCCGATAAGGCATAGCTCAGGTCTCTTACACATGAATCCTTTCCAGGATGTCTTTATCTCTTACGGACGCGCTGACAGTCTAGAGTTTGCCACCTATCTGAATCAACGATTGTTGGAGCGGGGTTACAGCGTTTGGTTCGACTTTGAAGATATCCCTCAAGGGGTGGACTATCAGAAACAAATCGACGCCGGCATTGAAAAAGCCGACAACTTTGTCTTTATCATTTCCCCTCACGCGACGAACTCGCCCTACTGCCGCAAAGAAATCGAGCTGGCGATTGCGCTCAACAAGCGGCTAGTGCCGATCATGCATGTGGAGCAGATTGGTCGCGACACCTGGCAATCACGAAACCCCAAAAGCGGTGATGCCGATTGGGATGCTTACCAAACCCAAGGACTCCATAGTTGCTTCACCCACTTGCACCCTGAGCTTGCCAAGATCAATTGGAACCAGGTCAGCTTTAAGGAAGGAATCAACGACTTTGAGCAATCCTTTCAAGCACTGATCGATATCTTTCAACGCCACAATCGCTACGTTCATCAGCACACGGTCCTGCTAGATGCGGCCTTGACATGGCAGCGAAACCAGCGACAGACGCGCTTTCTACTCACTGGCGCAGAACGCCAAAACGCAGAAACCTGGCTGGCAGAGCGCTTTCATCAACCGGAGCAACCGCCTTGCCTGCCAGCCGATTTGCATTGCGAGTTTATTACCACGAGCATCAAGAACGCCCACAACTTGATGACCCAGGTCTTACTCTGTTATGCCGAACCGGACCGGGAAATGGCCGTACAGGTGAGACGCAGCCTGACCCGAGCGGGCATCACCACCTGGACGCCGGATACCGATATTGAATCTGGCGAAGACATTCCAACCGCCCTGGAGAAAGGCTTAGAAGCAGCGGACAATGTGGTCTTTTTACTCTCTACCCATTCACTAGCGTCTGAGGATTGTCACAATCGCCTCCATCAGGCCCTAGCGCTAAACAAACGAATTATCCCCCTTCGGGCAGGAGCCATTGATGGGGTGAAACTTCCGGACAGCTTGCAGACGCTGCAAGCCATTGACCTGCTCGACAACCCAAGTACAGCGGATTATCAGCCGGACGAGAGTGATCTGCTGCGCATTCTGAAACGGGACGCGGCTTATGTGCATGGGCATAAGGTCTTACTCACTAAAGCCCGGAAATGGGAGCGGCAGCAGCAGCACCCCTGCCTTTTGCTGAGGGGGTATGAACTGCAAAGTGCAGGGGCTTGGCTAAAGCTGGCCCGCCAGCATCAATATGGGCCCTTGCCCTTACAGATTGAATTCATTACTGAGAGCCAGCGACAGCCGTCAGGCACCGAGCTAGATGTGTTTGTGTCCTACTCTCAAGCCGATTCAGACTTTGCCCGTCAGTTGAATGATGGCTTGCAACGCCAAGGCAAACGGACCTGGTTTGATCAGGAAAGCATTGCCCTGGGGGCAGCGGACTTCCAGCAGGAAATTTACAGGGGCATTGAAGCGTCCAACCACTTTTTATTTATCCTCTCGCCTAAGTCAGTGAATTCACCCTACTGTGCCGATGAGGTGGGGTATGCCACCCAGCTCAACAAGCGGATTGTGACGGTCCGGCATCAAGCGGTGGCGGTGGAGCGTCTACATCCGGCTTTGCAAAAGGTGCAGTGGATCGACTTTCTGGGCAATAACCAGGACTTTGCCGCTAACTTTCAGGCGTTACTGCGCACGTTGGATGCGGACCCGGAGCATTTACGGTTTCATACGCGGCTCTTGATGCAGGCGATCGCTTGGGATGAAACCGCGCAACGGCAGGAGCGACTGTTGCGAGGGGCGGATCTGCTGGAAGCCGAGCAGTGGTTGCTGAAAGCCACCGGTAAAGCGCCTCAGCCAACAACGCTCCAGGGCAACTACGTGGCCACCAGTCGGGCTCTGTTAGAGGCCAACCGCCGCACTGCAGACCAGCGCCAGAATTTAGTGATTGCGGGTTTGACAGCGGGATTGCTATTGATGACCACCCTGGCCGGATTTGCCGGATATAAAGTTCATCAAGCCGAGCGGCGACGGATGCGGCTCTATGAGGCCACTGCTCGCGCCACCGAAACCACCGATCCCCTCAATAGCTTGGTCAACGGCTTAGCCGCCATTGAGTTAGGTCAGTCTTGGTTTGTGCGGCTACCGCAACTGGGGCAGCCGCCCTTGGTCAGCACGGCTCTCTTAGCAGGAGCCAGTCAAGCCCGACGGTTTGACTGTGTGGGCAGCCCTGGCGGGGATGTCTATGCTGTCGCCGTTAGCCCGGATGGCCAGACCCTAATCAGCGGCCATGGCGATGGCACCCTGCAGTTTTGGGACATGGACTGTCATCCCCAGGGCTTGCCGATATCGGGCCATACCGGCCCGGTTGAATCGGTGGCCGTTAGCCTGGACGGCCAAACCTGGGTCAGTGGCGGCGGGGATGGCACCGTGCGGCAATGGGATCGCGACGGCAACCCCATCGGCACCCCCTTGCAGGGCCATACAGATTGGGTCCATGTCGTCGCCGTGAGTCCCGATGGCCAGACCATTGCCAGTAACGGATCGGATAATACCGTGTGGTTGTGGGATGTAGCAGGCAACCCCATCGGGACCTTACAGCATTCAGCCTCGATCTCGGCGATCGCCTTTAGCCCGAATGGCCAGACCCTGGTGACCGGTGATCATGCAGGCCAACTGCAATTGTGGGATTTAACCGGCACACCATTGGGGGAACCATTGGGTGAACCATTTACGGCTACGGTCACGCCTGAATCTGAGTTGTTGACTAATCCAGTCACATCTGTGGCCTTTAGCCCCGATGGCCAAATCATTGTGAGCGGGGGGGAAGACGGCCAGGTGCGGCTGTGGGATGGGCAAGGCAACGCGATCGCCCCACCTTTCAAAAGTGACGCCTTAGCGATCAACCCCTTGGGCATCACATCGGTTGCCTTCAGCCCCGATGGCCAAATCATTGCTGGTGCGGGCTCCGATGGGGCAATTCGCCTGTGGGATGTTAAGGGCAACCTGATCGGCCCCCCCTTTGTCGGCGGTGGCGCAGGGGCGAGATATCCGGATAGGGTCACCGCCGTTGCCTTTAGCCCCGATGGTCAGACCCTGGTGAGCAGCCAGGGAAGCAACATTTGGCTTTGGCCACTGGCCAAGACAACTATGCATCAGCTCACGGGGCACGCCTCTGGGGTCACCCGTGTGGATATCAGCCCCGATGGCCAACAGGTAGTCAGCGGTGGTTTTGACGGGACGGTACGCCTCTGGGATTTAGAGAATCCCCCCATTGTCCTCAGGGATCACAATGGCCCCGTCTATGCCGTGGCCTTTAGCCCAGACGGCCAGAGCGTTGTGAGTGGCGGCGACGATCAGCTACTGCGCCGATGGGATTTGCAGGGCAATGGGGTCGGCAATCCCTTTGCGGGGCACACCAGTCCGGTTAATGTCATCGCCTTTAGCCCCGATGGTCAGACCCTAGCCAGTGGGGGCAGCACCCTGCGTCTCTGGGATCTAGACGGTAATGCGATCAGCATTCCAGATCAGCGACAACGGGGCTCAATTACGGCAATCGCCTTCAACCCCGACGGACAAACCCTGGTGACCGGTAGCGGCACCGCCACCCTAGGACTCTGGGATTTAGCGGGCAACCCGATTGGGGATTTGTTTGAAAGCCATATCGGCGGCATCTCGGGGGTGGCCTTTAGTCCCGATGGGCAGCTACTAGCCAGCAGCAGCCTAGATGGCACCCTACAACTCTGGGATGCAGTGGGCAATGCGATCGGGGGGCTGCGAGGTGGCCCTGCCAACAGTCTGAATGCGGTGGCGTTTAGCCCCGATGGGCAGACGCTAGTGATTGGGAACAGCCTGGGGCAGTTACAACGGTGGGACTTAGAGGGGGAGGTCGCGATCGGGCATCCGCTAGAGCTTCATGGGGATGCGGTGACGACGATTGCCTTGAGTGCTGACGGTGAAACCCTGGTCAGTGGGGATGAGGAAGGCGTGATCTGGGTTGGGCCGGTTGATCTGTTGGCGGGTTGGGTGACCTATACCTGTCGCGATGTGCAGGGATATTTGGCGGTGCGCAGCGAAACGGATGAGGTGGCGCGGGAGGCCCTGAGAACCTGTGAGCGATATGGAAAAGGGTAAAGCGTATCAAACGCTCACTGCCACTA
>CAYGVA010000088.1:0-10077 GCA_964353225.1 uncultured Leptolyngbya sp. | reverse complement strand
GAACCTGTGAGCGATATGGAAAAGGGTAAAGCGTATCAAACGCTCACTGCCACTAGGGGCTGGTGCCAGCTTTGGTTGAGCTTTTAGCAGACTCGATCTCCCCTTGCGGCCAAACATCAAAATATGCGCCGACGGCACAAAATACAGCGCCAATAGGGTTGCGCCGCCGAGACAACCCGCGATCGCGACGATTATGATGCAGAAATTGCTGCTGGCACTGTCGTCAGAGTGGCATACATCGGATCAGAAAACGGTTCGAAATCCTCAGCCCAACTTGCAGTAAGACTGCACAGCAATCGAAATTGAAGCGGTGTCGGTGGAGGATTTACCCGCTCCACACAGACCCTAACTTGCTCGGGAAATTGACACACCAGTTCGAAAAAGTCCTGAGCCAGATATCGGGGACAAAATCCTGCTAGGTAAAGATCGGTGGTCCGTAGAATCAAGGCTCGGGAATCAAATTGATTCTGAATGTCATGGGTGAGTTGCAATGGTGCACCCACTGACAGAGTCTGCACATGTTGCTGGACCTCCAAGGGGAAATGACGGAGCCCATGGGTAAAGAAATGAATGTGGTAGTTGCCATCAGCATCTGGTTCGGGATGCGGAAAAACTTCAAAGTTATCGGTCTTCCGTTTGCCACCGCTACGAGCTAGTAGCGCGATGGGATCGTCTGCGTGGGCAGGCAAGTTTAGCCACTGGATAAAGTCAGCATAATCTGGGCGGGAGGGGCGAAGCAAGCGATTAGCGAATAAAGGAAAAAGCTCGGTAGAGCTGTAAACCTGGTGGAATTCAGGGAATGACCAGATGGGTTCAAAACCGGCTTTGGCCCTAGCTTCCAGGGCTCCTTGCAGGTAGCTGAAGAGATACACGCCGTCTGCATGGGTCAATTTACCCACGGGAAACCACGTGCGAGAGCTGGGGTCTTGCCAAGCCAGAAATAAGGTTTTCAAGTTAGCGCCTCTCGTAATTGCAGCAGTCGGTTTCTATTAATGTCGAGCATTTGGCAAGCAAATTCTAGTGCCGTTGGGGAAAGTCGGGTTGATGGAACCCGATTGAGCAGAGTTATCGTTTGTTCTGGAGAGATTTGAGCAAGTTGGTCTAACCATCGGGCTGCCGATTGCGGATAGTCACTCATCACGGTCTCAAAAACGTCAAACGTTAGCATTGGTTTAGGATCGCCTGCTCGTCGATAGAAGGCTGATCGGGATCTGGCTGCATAGTCGCGGACCGTACCTTGGGTGAGCCGTTGTTGTCGCTTTTGGTCTTGCAATTCTCGTCCCAAGCAAGAGGCGTGATCATAGGTGGGCGATAGGTGAGGAATGCCACCGGGCCGGGAAACAACGAATCCCCAGTTTTCGTGGTGGCGATCGCCATTGCCAATCCAAGCATCCAATAATAAGTAGCCGATAAAGGTGGTAACTGCACTATCAATATTGGCAGGTGCTTGCCACTGTAGAGGCAAACGGACTCCTGGCTGACTGAGGGCCGTTACAACAAGAGGTAGGGTGTGCTGGGAGACGTTATACCCAGCATTTCTGGGATAGCTGGATACTAGACCTGCCAAGATATCATTGCCGTGAATTAGCACGGTATTTGGCGGTAGGAGGTTAGGAGAGATGGTGCCGGGTTTGTCTTGCCAGGTTGCCAGCTCATAGGTGGCATGAGGCAGTCCTAGTAGGGTGCAGAGTTCAGCCGCAATCTTTTCGGACCAATCTTCGCCTGTGTTACGGCGGGCACATTTGAAGAGGCAGTCACCGAGCTGGGGATCGTGGTACCAGAACTTAAACTTCGTCCCCATGGCTTCTTCAGCTTGGGCGGCATCGGCAGGGACATCGATGACAGAGAAGTTGTCACTCATTGCCCTAGGCTAGCAGGGTTGAGGGATGAGGTTAGCTGCGGTTGGGATGTGTGTGGAAGAGAACGTTGTTTACGGCCAAACATCAAGATGTGGGCCGATGGCACAAAATACAGCGCTAATAGGGTTGCGCCGCCGAGGCCGCCTGCGATCGCGATCGCCAGCGGTGGCCAAAACCCGGTCTTGTCCAACAACAGCGGAATAAACCCGGTAATGGTGGTTACCGTCGTCGCAATCACGTGGCGGGTGGCCTTCATCACCACCTGCTCTGTGGCTTGGGGATTCCCTTCCCGCGCCGCTGGGTCATCCCGCAGGGCCGCCAGCACCACAATCGAGTCGTTGATCGCCAAACCAATCAGGCCCAACGTCCCCAGGATTGCCGTGAAGCCAAACAGGGAGCCAAACACCTTCAGGGCCAGGGCCGCCAACCCCACTGCTAGGATCGCCACCCCCCCAATCAGCGCCGCCAACCCAAAGGAGTTAAAGGACAGCACTAGGGTGGCGACCATCAACACTATCAAGATCCCCACGGTCGAGAGCAGGTTACCGATCGCGCTTCCCCGTGCATCCGCCTCACCGCCATATTCCAACCGAAAGCCAGCGGGCAGTTCAAAATTCTGAGCCTGGAGCCGCTGCTCCAGTTCCGCCAGCACCGTGGCTGGTAAGGCCCCCGCTTCCAAAAAGCCCAGCACCGTATTGATTCGCTGGCCGTTGCGGCGGCTGATGGTGGCGAGGTCCGGTTCGAGGCTGACTTCGGCTAGGGCGGTGAGGGGCACCAGGGTGCCGTCGTTGCCTGAGACCAAATCCAAAGAGGCCACCCGCTCCAGTTGTCCCCGGTCCTGATCCGAGACTCGCACCCGCACAGGGATGTCCTCGGTGCCCTCCAGAACTGAGCCGCCGATGCTGCCATCGAGACTGCTATTGAGTTGTAGGGCGATCTCCTGGTTATTCAGACCTGCCCGACGGGCTTGCACCTCGTCAATCTCTAAGGCCAGTTTCGGTAGCGCCTGGGTAAGGTTGGCCTGGGTGTGGGTAACGGCGGAGATTTGGGACAGTTCGTAGCGCAATTGGTTGCCGATCTCCCGCAGTTGGGTCACATCGGTGCCCAGGACCCGCAGTTCGATCGGAGCATCAAAGGGTGGCCCCTGCTCCAGTTGTTTCACCAGTACTTGGGCGGCAGGAAAGGCGTCGTCCAGGGTGTTCTGCAAGGTGCGAATGGTGCCCCGCAGATCCTCCGTGTCGTTGAGTTGCACAATACCCTGACCGTAGAACGGGTCATTCTCGCGGTTGGCGATCACGTTATAGAAAAAGGACGGGGCGCTTTTGCCCAAAAACCAATGCACGTCCTCCACCTTAGGATGCTCACGCATTAGGTCCCGCGCCGCCATGACCTGTTGCTGGGTTTGGGCGATCGCCGCCTGATTTTGCAGTTGCAACTCCACCTGGAACTGATCTCGGTTGGTGGGCGGGAAGAACTGTTGATCGAGGCTGCCAAACACCGCAAACCCCATCACCGGTAACACCAGCGCTAGCCCCACCCCCAGCCAGGGTCGTCGAAATACGGTTTGCAAAGTGGTCTGATAAATCCCGGCCATCCTGCCATTGGCGA
Source organism: uncultured Leptolyngbya sp. (assembly GCA_964353225.1). GTDB lineage: Bacteria > Cyanobacteriota > Cyanobacteriia > Phormidesmidales > Phormidesmidaceae > PCC-6406. The sequence continues at coordinate 6,610 of CAYGVA010000088.1, read as the reverse complement.
GGCCGTGGTGCCACCAGTCGGCCCGCAGTTTCAGCGGTTCCCAGCGATGCAGCAGCCCCACCAGGGACACAATCACCGTTAGGGAAAGAAATAAAGAGCTAATTAAGGCCAGAATCACCGTCAGGCCAATGGTGCCAATAAATTCCCCGACGCTGCCGGGGGAGGTGGCAATGGGTACAAAAGCCAACACCGTGGTTAGGGTGCTGGCCACGAGGGGCACCAGCAAATGGCTGACGGTGCTGGAGACCGCCGGGGCCGGGGGCATGTTTTCCCGTAAGCGCACCTGTACCTCATCCACCACCACGATGGCGTTGTCGATTAGCAACCCCAGGGCGATGATGATGCCAGTGACGGACATCTGGTGCAAGGGCACCCCCAAGACATTCATCATCCCAAATACCATTAGGGTGGCGAGGGGTAGGGCCAAGCCCACCAGCAGGGCTGATTTCCACCCCAAGACCAAGAGCGATACCGCCACCACCAGCAGGGAACTGGTAATCAAATTACTAATCACCCCGTTCAAGCGTTGGGTTACGTACTGGCTCTGGTCCAGCACCGTATGCAGCCCCGTGCCGTCGGAGAGGCCCGCTTCAAATTCGGCCAAGACGGTGTGGGCAGAGTCCGCCCAGAGGTCCACCCGCTCACCCGACTCCACCGTGGCGGAGAGCACCACGGCGGGGTATCCGTTCACAAAAGCCAGGTCGGTGGCGGGGGTTTGGGTGGCTTTGGTGACCATAGCCACATCCCCTAGGCGGGCAGTTTCACCATCGCTGCCCAGTTGGATGGGGATGGTGCGGATCCGCTCTAGGGAATCCAGCTCACTGTTGACTTCCAGAAGGAACTGATCGCGATCGCTGCGCACCTGACCCGCCGATACCTTGGCATCGCTGGCGGTGATCTGCTGGGCCAGATCGCTGGCGGTGAGGCCGAGGCGAGCCAGGTCGCTAGCGGTCACTTCCACTCGAATTTCTTCGTCGGGGTTCCCAAAAATATCGACTTTGTCGGTGCCGGGGAGCGATCGCAGCTGGTCTTCCAAGGTCTGAATCCGACGCCCCAAGATCGTATAGTTGGGGGCGTCGGGCAGTTCCCAGGTGAGCCCCACAATCAAGGCACTGGCCGTAGCAGCGCTGTCCTCATATTCTGGGTCCGACGCTTCGGCGGGGAGATCGGCAACGGCATCGTCAATTTTGCCCCGCACCTTTGACCACACCGGCTCCACATCCCGGATCGCTTCCTTCAGCTCCACGGAGATCACCGACACGCCAGTGGCGGAGGTAGAATCAATCGCCTCAATTTCTTCCAGATCAAACAGGCGATCCTCCAGCTTTTCGGTCACCAAGGACTCCACCCGCTCGGGGGTCGCCCCTGGCAAAAAGGTGATCACCTGTCCAAACCGCTGGGTGATTTCGGGATCCTCCATGCGGGGCAGGGTCAGCAGGGCTGACAGGCCCCACACCACCACTAGGGTGAGGGTCAAAACCAGCAGTTGGCGATTGCGATAGAAGAGGTTAAACATGGCCGCCACCCCTAAGGTCGTCAACCCAAGTCACCGTATACGCTTGAACGATGGCGAGATTCTCCCAACGCCCCTGCAAAAGGGGGGCCAACCCATCCAGATTTTGAATCGCCCCCTTTATCAAGGGGGGCGGCGACAGCGGGGGGATTCTCAACCCGTAGCGATCGCCTCCAGCATTTGCATGAAGCAATTGCCCACGAGTCGCATCAATTTGCGGAGCGGTGGATACAGAGGCACTGACCCGAACGGTTTCGCCGGGAACCACCCGATGGGTGCCGCTGGTGATCGCCCGATCGCCCGCCTGTACTGTCCCCCGTACCAAGACCCGATCACCCTCGGTGTACATCACCTCTACATCCCGACGGGCTACCGCAAACAATTCTGTTGACGTTGCGGTGGCTGACTCTGCCAGTACATACACCGACCAAAGGCCGCGCTCACCGGGCACCAAGGCCGTAGAAGGTAGCCAGAACCCTGATTCTGTCTCGGTTTCGGCCAGCAATAATCGGGCGGTTTGGCCCACGGTCAGCGCAGCACTGTCCAGTTGCAACAGCACCGTTGCGGTCCGGCTGGTGGCGTCTAGTTCGGGGAGCAGGGCGGTGATGGTGGCTGGGTAGCGCTGGCCTCCCACCTGCACATCGGTTGTATTACCCACGGTGAGGGTGTCGGCTACATCGGCGGGCACCCCCACCCGCACCTCTAGGGGACCGGCTTCAAGCAAGGAAAATACGGTTTGACCCCCGCCCACCACGACGCCTTCATCAAGGGCGCGATCGCTGATCTGCCCATCAAAAGGCGCATAAAGCACGCTCTTATCCAAGTCCACATCCACCGCTTGGATGCTGGCCTGGAGCTGTTGCACCCGCGCCACCTGCGCATCGACTTGTTCTACCCGAGTCCCCGCCACGAGTTCATCCAGTTGGCTTTGGGCCTGGGCGAGGCGATATTCGAGGGAGTTGGTGCCAAAGGCTTGCTGGTCTAATTCCTCTAAAGAAATCGCCCCTTCGGTATACAGTTCCTGGCGGCGCTGGCGCTGAAGGCGGGCCAGTTCGAGCTGCTGCTGAATATCGGCTACGGCGGCTTCGGCGGCGGCAATATCTTCCCGGCGGGGACCGGCATTGAGTTCGCGCAGTTGGGCCTGGGCCTGGGCCAGTTGGGCGGTGAACTGCTGGCGCTGGGCTTGCAGGGTGCGGATATCGAGGCGGGCGAGGGGCTGGCCAATGGTGACGCGATCGCCCTCATCCACCAGCAAAGTCACCACCGTACCGGGCCGCTCAAACCCTAGGGCACTGCTGCGCTGGGCCGTCAACTCGCCGGTATAGGCCCGTTCAGTGGTGTAGCCTGCGACCGGCTCTAGCACCGTGGTTTCGACGGACAGAGCCTCAACCGCAACCTCTGGGGCTGGGGCTCTCAACACCCAAACGCCATATACGCCAATACCCACTGCCCCCAGCATGAGGGGCAATAGCCACAAACTGCGGCGACGCCAGCGACGGTCAGCCGACGGCTTTTCTGCCCCCTGGATGCTGACACTGTCCTCACTGTTCTGCGGCCCTGGGGGAGGTGCGATCGGTTCAGCCACCATGACGGATACCCATCCATTTGATAATCAACACGCTTTAGTACAACAAGTTGATAACAAACTTGTTGAGTACCTGGCCGCAATATATACTCCACTTGTTGGACATGTCAATCACCCTAAACTGGTTGGATAAATGCCTGCCAAGAGGGTAGGCACAAGACCTCCCCCTACCACCCCACCACCTATGGCTCTAGCCCACACCATTCTTACGGTCCTGATGGATTCTCCTAGCAGCGGCTACGACATCAGCAAGCAGTTTGAAATGGGGGTGGGGTGTTTTTGGAATGCCAGCCAGCAGCAAATCTATCGAGAGCTGGCCAAGATGGAGAAACAGGGCTGGGTCGAGTTTGAAACGATTCCCCAGGACGGCAAACCCGACAAAAAGATCTATCACTTCACCCCAGCGGGCCGAGGGGAATTGCAGCGCTGGTATGGGGAGCCCAGTGAGCCCACTGCCATTCGAGAAGATTTGTTGGTCAAGGTATTGGCCGGGGCCTATTTGCCAGCAGCAGGTCTGATCGCCGATTTGCACCGCCGCCGCCAGGGCCATCACGAAAAGCTAATGCATTTCCAAGCTGAAGCCGCTGAGTACCAGGCCAACCCTCAGCCTTCAGCGATGCAGCAATACCTTTACCTCACCCTGCGACGCGGCATCCGCTACGAGCAAGCCTGGATCGACTGGTGTGATGAGGTGTTGGATGTTTTAAATCAGCAAGGCACCAGCGCTTCAGCTTAGAACCCAAAAATCAGGGCAATGGTTAAAGTCCGCCTAGATGCCACAGGTGGTCCCATCGCCTAGGGGGCGCACCTGTGGGCTGGGGTGACGATGTTGCCTAGGGAATATTGATGCCGATTGGGGGGGTGGATCAACGCATATCCACTTTGGATAGTCCTGCCTAAGCTTGCGATTTTTATCAATGGTTGAGGGTACAGGGCAATGGTCACGCAGTTGTCACAATTGCATGCTGTGATGAATAGACGCTGCCATGAACTGATCAGGGGTAATCGCCACCAGCGTCTTTCGTGATTTTGAGCAAACCTGATGAGATCTGTGTCTTTAAAAGGCTATCAACCCGTAAATGTAACCGCTGGCACCTCTAAAAGGGTGAAGCGCCATCCTCAGCGATTGCGCTCAAAGCTATTGCTAACCTTTTTGCCCGTGGTGCTGATGCCGTTGGCGATCGCGGGTGGGATCAGTGGCTTTTTTACCTATCGTGAAGCCTCTCATCAGGAAGATGTCCAACTCCATGAACGGGCCTTGTTGGCCGCTGAGTTGATTCATTCAGATGTGCAGGGCTCCCTCGACCTGATCAAGAGTGTGGCCCATAATCCCTTGATTTTAGCGGCTGCTCAGCAGGGGGCGGCGCAAGCCGAGGCGCTGCAATTACCCGCAGTACCCATCGATGTTGCCGAGCAGCGCTTTGCTGACACCCGCCTCTTAACGGTTAATCCAGAACTGAACCAATACTTGGGGGAAATTGCGGCGATTGGTCAGTTTGCAGAACTCTTTTTCACCGATCGCCATGGCTTTAATCTGGCCTATACCCAGATGACCAGCGATTTTGTCCAATCCGATGAGTATTGGTGGCAGCAGGGGCAAGCCGAAAACACTTGGGTGGGGGAGCCCAGTTTCGACGACTCCACCCAAACCGTCACCGTTGATCTGATCCAAGCGATTCGTGCCCCTGACACCGGAGCCTTTGTAGGCGTTATCAAAGGGGGCTACAGCGCTGCCAATTTTGAGGCCCTCGTTCAAGAATTACAAAACCTGAGGCTGACCGGTTCAGAGCAGTTGCAAATTGTGGCGATCGCCCCAGATCCCATGGTGATTGCCACCATTGCCGCTGAGGGCACGCCGCCGAACTCAGCGATTCTGGGCGGGAATGTGGTGCTCAAAAAAGCCCTAGAGCTCTGCGAGATCGCAAAACAGCCCAATGTTGCTAGCGCATCTCCCTTCATCACCACCTCTTTTAGCCATGGCGGGAGGCGCTACAGCATGGCACTGATTCCAGACACCGATTGGGTCACCATTACCTCCGCCGATCTAGCGGATATCCGTGCCAACGCGAATTGGCTAGCCGGTCTTTTTGCCTTAGGCGTATTGGGACTAGGGTTAGGGGCCACGCTGATGATCCTCAGAATTTCTCGCCAGCTCTCAGCACCCCTCAGTCAGCTCAGCCAAGTGGCCCAGCAGGTCACCCAGCGAGAGGATTTTAGTCTGAGGGCACCAACGACCCAAAGCCAAGATGAAGTTAGGACTTTGGCCCAATCCTTCAATCAATTAATCGAATGGGTGGGTGACTATACCCGTAAACTCAACGCGACCCAAACCAAGTTAGAGAAACGAGGACAAGACCTCGCCCAAGCGCTCGACACCGCCGAACAAGCCCAGTTGCAACTGGTGCAAAGCGAAAAGATGTCGACCCTAGGCAATTTGGTGGCTGGGGTGGCCCATGAGGTCAATAACCCGTTGGGATTCATTGCAGGCAGCTTAGCCACCCTCGATACCTACAGCCAAGATTTGCTAGAGCACTTGCGGCTTTACCAAGCCCAATATCCCAACGTGGATGACACCATTGCCGGCCATGCTGAAGATATTGAGCTGGATTTCGTGGTCGAGGACCTCCCCAAGATGGTGGCTTCGATGCAGGCGGGAGCCCAGCGCATTCGCAATATTAGCGATGCCCTGCGCACCTTTTCGCGGGCGGATACCCAAACGCAAACGGCTATGGATCTCCATGCCGGGTTAGACAGTGCCCTGCTGATTTTGAAGCATCGATTAAAGGCCAATGAGCAACGACCGGCCATCGAGATCGATCGCCAGTACGGCGATTTACCAGCAGTGATGTGTCACCCAGGGCAGCTCAACCAGGTGTTTATGAATTTGCTGGCCAATGCCATTGATGCGTTGGATGAGACCAATGAGGCGCGATCGTTCGCGGAGATTGCGGCCCATCCCCATCGGATTACCTTGACCACTGCAACGGTTAATAGCGACGTCACAGTCACGATCCAAGACAATGGCCCCGGCATTCCCGCTGATATTCAGGCGCAGATTTTTGACAGTCGCTTTACCACCAAGGCCGTCGGTAAAGGTACCGGTTTAGGGCTGGCGATCGCCCGTCAAATTATCGAAGAGGTCCACAGGGGCACCCTTACCTGTGACGCACAACTCGGCCAGGGCACAACCTTCACCATTACCCTGCCCCTGCAAACAAAACCTGTATCATCCGCAGCACCGCCCTAGGGCGCAATGCTCTGGAGATAATCTCCCCGTTTCCAGGTTGTGTTTGCATTCCCAAGCGGCTTGAGAGGCTATTTAAAAAGCCTTGTAACGTTAATTCAAATACCAGGACAACAGACAGATCAACATTAATGAGGTAAGCATTGTAGACGGGTACCTTATGAAGACAAAGGTGCTTTCAGCCATTTCCACTTAGCATTTTATTCTTAAACGAAGAAAAAGGAGATAGTCCTCTTGAAACCGTCTTGGCAAATCTGGACAGGCGCGA
>CAYGVA010000087.1:0-15336 GCA_964353225.1 uncultured Leptolyngbya sp. | reverse complement strand
GCTACAACACCCACCCAAACCAAGGTCAGACCCTGGCAAAGCACGACTAAAGCCGTTCTAGCCTTGGGTCTCTCTCGTGACACCCTGGCCAAGCTGCGAAAAGAGAAAACCCTGGTCAAGGGCAAGCATTGGCGGGCTAAAAACCCCACCGCCGCTAGACTCACCTATCAATGGCACGTTCCACGCATTGAAAAGCTGATGGGTGAGGTGTTAGAGGCAACTTAAGGGGCCTGTGGGCGCTCCCCATTAATCCCCTTCTGATAAATCACCCAGTAGGTGCCCTCATCAATCCAGCGCCGATAGGTGCGGTTATGCACATCCGGGCTGTGGCCCATCATCTTGGCCCCAAACTCTGGGCTGTAGCCAAACTCCAAGCAGCGGCGGGCATAGCAGTGTCGCAAGTCGTAGGCTTGGCATTGCATCCGCTCAAAGAACTTAGCCGTCTTGGTTCCCAACTGTCCATTGCTGTAGGCCGGAATATTTTGCAGCGGTGGCCATTGCCGATTCACCAGGCCCCACCGCTCAGCCCATTCTGGGTATAGCGGCCACACAAACCGCGCCCCCGTCTTGGTGTCCTCCGGGATGCGTACCGTGGGGAAGTCTGCCAAATCTGCCTTATAAACCTCATGGCCCCGCAGCCCATAGGCCGCAATCATTCCATAAACCCACCGCCAACCCGGATCGGTAATCGTTTCCCGCCACTCTGCAATCTGGCCATCAGTCGGCAAGTCTCTGGGGTCCACCTCCGTTGCTGAATATTTCCCCTTCAAGGGCCGCAAGGGGGCCGGGTCAATTTCCGCCAGTGTCGCCAGCAGTCGATAGGCGTCATAGGCTTTGAGCCGGGTACGGCTGTTTGCTTCAGTCGTTTCTAGGGTTTGCTTTAGGAGCTCGATCGTTAGCTCTGCCCCCATCGGCAATTTATTGAACGGCTGCTGGTAATTGGTTTTCCAGGTTATATCCGCCCCCGACCATTGCCCCTTAAACCGCTCTACCCATTCCCCGGCTGTATCGCCCCGTTGGCCCCGCCACAGTGCCCAGTCAAACCGCCCCGCGTCTAAATCAGCGCCAATGTCCCTAGCTTGCTTTTCCGCCAGCTCTAGCCCCCTCAGATTGGCCGGGAGCCCCAGGGCCAAACGCTGCTGATAGGGTCGCTCCTTGGTGCTATCTGGTGGGGGTGGAAATGTGCCCCGACAATAAAGGCGATCGCCGCGCTGCGCCAATCGCAACGGCAATCGACTGGCCTTGAGTCGCCCATTCGCCCGGTTTAGTTTTTCGGTAAAATCCACTGGCCTAAAATTGAGCCTAAAAAATGGCCTTAGTTAGCCGCTATTTGCTGCTATTAGCCACAATACAGAAAAAAGAAGCAGTCCCGTAAACCTTTGCGGGACTGCTCTTTAGGCTAATTCAGTTCAGCTAAAAGAAGGCGGCACCCAGATTCGAACTGGGGGATGGAGGTTTTGCAGACCTCTGCCTTACCACTTGGCTATGCCGCCCAACGCAGGCTTCCCATTGTATCAAACTTAGTTCGGCTTACCCAGGCTTTCAGTCTTGCCTTCGCGTCAAAAATTGTTTCCCCCTCCCCCCGCATCGACTGGTGTCGCAGTCGCTAGCCCCGTTAGGGCAAGACATTGCCAACGGCGAAGCATAGAGCCACCCTATTCTTCAGAAATCGCAATGTTTTCACCCATTCGCCAGGTTCACCTCTTAGGCTCAATACTGTAATGACTTGAGTGCCATCGTGACCCATGGTTAATGCGTCTCAGTCCTCCGTTTTAGCGCCGTCCCCTGCCGACACAGTCCAACCGCCAGAAACCCAATCCCTGGTGCTGGATGTGAGCGGCATGAAATGTGCGGGCTGTGTGCGGGCGGTTGAAAAACAGTTAACCGCCTGTGAGGGGGTGCTGACCGCCACGGTAAATCTGGTGACCGAGGTGGCTGTGGTTGAAACGATCGCAGTGCCCCCCACCGACCCCGACACCCTGACGAAACGGCTAACAGCCTCGGGCTTTCCCACCCGGTTAAGGGCCACCTCCGCCCAGGGCAGCAGCACCGATGGCCTCACCGACTGGCTCGCGCGCAAGCGCCAAGAACAACGCCAACAGCGCCAGCAACTGGTCGTCGCCCTCAGCCTTTTACTACTCTCCACCATCGGCCATCTGAAGCATTTAGGGGGGGTGGCTCTACCGGTGCTCAGCACTCTAGAATTTCACTTTGCCCTGGCCACGGTGGCCCTAATCGGGCCAGGTCGAGCCATCTTGGTGGATGGATGGAAGGGCCTACGCCACGGGGCTCCCACCATGAATACCCTGGTGGGTCTCGGTACCCTCAGCGCCTATAGCGCCAGCGTGGTCGCCCTATTTTGGCCAGGGCTGGGGTGGGAGTGCTTTTTTGATGAGCCGGTGATGCTGCTGAGCTTTATTTTGCTGGGGCGCACCCTAGAGCAGCGGGCGCGGTTTCGGGCCACCGATGCGCTGCGATCGCTGATTGCCCTACAGCCCGCCACCGCCCGTCTGATCGCCCAACCTCAGGGGGCTGCCCACCAGAGCACTTCTCCCCAGGGTGCCACCCAGGCGGGGGTCGAGGTCCCCGCTGACTGCATCCATGTGGGGGAATGGCTGCGGGTCTTGCCGGGAGAGACTATTCCCGCTGACGGGGTGGTGGAAACGGGGGAAAGCACCGTTAATGAGGCCATGCTCACCGGAGAATCGCTGCCGGTGACCAAGCGCCCAGGGGATACGGTCGTTACCGGCACCCTAAACCAAACCGGTGCGATCGCCCTCAAGGTCACCGAAGTCGGTGGCGACACGGTACTGGCCCAAATGATTCGCCTGGTGGAAGCCGCCCAGGCCCGTAAAGCGCCGATCCAGCGATTGGCCGATCTGACCGCCGGTTACTTTACCTATGGGGTGTTGACCTTAGCGGCCATGACCGGGCTGTTTTGGTACTTTATCGGGTTTCCCCTTTGGCCAGAGGTGCTCTCCAGTGCCTTGGGTATGGCCCACACCGGCCATGTGATGACGGCCCAGTCTTCAACGGTGCTGGCGAGTTTGAAGCTGGCGATCGCCGTGTTGGTGATTGCCTGCCCTTGTGCCTTGGGCCTCGCAACCCCCACTGCCATTTTGGTGGGTTCCGGCATTGGCGCAGAACAAGGGCTGCTGATTCGGGGGGGCGATGTTTTAGAAGCCCTCAGCACGATTGATACGGTCGTTTTTGACAAGACCGGCACCCTTACCACCGGCCAGCCCCAGGTCACCGCCTGCGATCCCCTCGTAGATCATCTCGATGCCCCTGCCCTGCTGCAACTGGCCGCAGCCGTAGAGCAGGGCACCCAACATCCCATTGCCCAGGCGATTCAAACCACCGCCCAACAGCAAGATCTAGCAGCCCTCGCCGCCACCAACTTTGAAACGCACATCGGCGCTGGCGCAGCGGCCACCGTCACCTGGCAGGGCATCCCCCAGCGGATCTGGGTCGGGCAAAGGGATTGGCTGAGCGCTCAATCGATCCCATGGTCTCCTGGGGCTGAAAGCGCCATGGCGGCTATCTCACCAGCGGAGACTGCTGTATATGTCGCCAGCAGCGACCAGATCCTCGGCCTGATCGCCATCGCCGATGCGCTGCGCCCCGATGCCGCCGAGACGGTGACAGCATTACAAGCGGCGGGCATTGCGGTGCATTTACTCACCGGTGATCGGCTCCCTGTGGCCCACACCGTGGCCCAAGCGGTGGGCATCCCCTTCGACCAGGTGGCCGCTGCGGTCCGACCAGCGGCAAAGGCAGCCCAGGTCAGGGCATTGCAAAGCCAGCAGCGGCGGGTCGCCCTAGTGGGGGATGGCATTAACGATGCCCCCGCCCTGGCGGCGGCCAATGTGGGCATCAGCCTCAGCTCTGGCACCGATATTGCCGCCGAAACCGCTGGGGTGGTGCTGATGGGCGATCGCCTCACCAGCATTTTGGCGGCCCTGCGCCTCGGCAAAGCCACCGTCGCCAAGATTCGCCAAAACCTAGCCTGGGCCTTTGCCTACAACATCCTGGGTATTCCCATGGCGGCGGGGGTGCTGTTGCCCGCCTATGGGGTGGGGTTAAGCCCAGCGATCGCTGGGGGCTTAATGGCCTTGAGTTCCGTGGTTGTAGTGGTCAATTCTCTACTGCTGAGACAGACCCAAATCTTGACGAAACAACCTTAACGGGATAGAGAAGCCCAACGGGGCTGCATTATTACATTCCATAACGTTTCTTAGCAACCTTCTGAGTTGCTTAAAACCAACCCTATAAACTGTTTAGCAATGATTGGAGAACCCTTGCGAGGGGTCAGTTCCAGGTCGTGAGACAGGGGATTAGCTCCTGTGGCAGATCTGAACAGAATCTATCAATCTCCCGTTAACATTGGAGCCTTCATTCAATGTCTCATTCCGTCAAAATTTACGATACTTGCATTGGTTGCACCCAGTGCGTCCGGGCTTGTCCCCTAGACGTATTGGAAATGGTCCCCTGGGATGGTTGCAAAGCCGGTCAAATTGCATCCTCCCCCCGAACTGAGGATTGTGTGGGCTGTAAGCGGTGCGAAACCGCTTGCCCCACCGACTTCCTGAGTATTCGGGTGTACCTAGGAGCCGAAACCACTCGCAGTATGGGTTTGGCGTACTAAGTCCCCTAGTGACTTACCACGGTCCGGTTGTCTGGTCTTCCAGGCAGCCGGATTTGTGTTTCAAACCCTGCTGCGTGAAACCATTTCCCCATCACCGTTATGTCTGAGACGTTTCAACTCCTCCACATTTTGCTTTGGAGACTGTTCCAAAGCCTGCACCCATTCCTGGCACCCTGCGGCATGATCATCGCCTGGGGCATCGTGGCCTTAGGGGTATGGAGTGTTTGGGCCGCTGCTCGGGATGCCCTCCACCAGGCTCAGCGCATGCACCAGGTGCCCTGTGCCAACTGCCGATATTTTTCCGGCGATCGTCACCTCAAATGCCCTGTTCACCCCTATCAAGCCCTCTCAGAATTGGCCATTGGATGCACTGACTTTGAATCGGTCGATCCCCTCCAGCGCCACTTAGACACGGCTCCCTAGCCACACCTCCATCCTTGAGAGAACCCCGATGCTGATTCGTAAGCTGACAGACTGCGAAGAATTTATCGCTGGGGATCAAACCCGGTTGCGGGAACTCCTACACCCGGATAAGCAACCGCTAGATCTCCGCTATAGCTTGGCCCATGCGATTTTGCCCGTCGGCCAAACCTCCACCCCCCACGCCCTAACCACCTCTGAGGTGTACTACATCCTGAGCGGCCAAGGTGAGATGCACATCAATGATCAGATAGAGACGATTGGCCCTGGCGATGCGGTCTATATTCCCCCCAATGCCCGTCAGTTTGTCCGCAGCCTTGGCCCCGAGGACTTGGTCTTTATTTGCATCGTCGATCCCGCCTGGCAGAAAGCCGATGAAACGGTCTATACGTAGCGTCCTAGTAACGGATGGCATAAGTCTCATAACCGAGATCCGCCCATCCTATGGGAAGAGCAAGCTCTACATCCCTCAGCCCCTTCTCCCCAGGGAAGAAGAGGAGCCGAATCAGAAGCCCCTCGCCCTCTGGGAGAGGGATTTAGGGTGAGGGCCAACATGATTACGGATGACTAGAGGGCAGGGGGGCTAGGAACCGGAATGTTTCCCAGCCATCCTCAAAATGGATTAGCCTGCAATTCCTCTTGCAGCATTTCCTGATAAATCTGGGCCAAGTAGGGCGTTGTACTGTTGTCTTCAATGCCGTAACCCAGGCTGGTCCAGGTGCCAGACAGCATCTTCAAGACCTCCTCAATGCGACCCTGGCGGAGCAGGTCAGCAATATCGGCCCCCCAAGCATCGCGATCGCTTAACCAGGTATAGACCACCCAATCCTGAGCACCCGGCTCGAAATTGTAGTCCGTCCAAAAGGTGATCCAGCCCGGTGGGGAGGGGTGATACTTTGCAGCCTTATCAGCCCATGTCGTTGTCAGAAACTGATAACGCCCCGCCGCCGTGGTGCAGTCCCCTCGATTCGGACCTGACACAATTTCAATACATAGGTCAGGGTGCTGACTCAGATCGCTGACCACCTCGCCCCCATACAGGACGTGGTAAGGGGCACTGGTATTCGATTCCGCCGCTGAAATCGTTCGCAGCAACGCCCGCAGGTACGGATCCCCCCCTTCCATCACGAGAGGCAAGGGCGACGCGACCCATTCAGATGAAGGAGTGGCACGATTGGGTAGCCCCCAAGTCAAGATGGGGCTCTCATGGGAAATCAACCAGGCCACCCCCAGCATCATCAGCGCTGTGAGCAAAACGGGACCATGATCCACCCGTTTTGGCAGGGATGGTGGGGAAGGGGGGGGATCGATAGAAGTCACAAATAGACGTGCTGAGTGCTGAGTAGCAGGACGCATCAGGTTAGACGTGAGCGCCTCATTTTCTGCATGGTAACCTACGGCTTCACCCGCCGGACCCAAATCCAAACCCTAAGGTTGATTCCCTAAAGCAAGAAAAACTGATATTCCCCACTGCCAACTCCAAACATCGCGGCACTGTTGAACGGCCATAAGAAATCCATAGGAACAGATCGTTGCAATGGCCTAGGCCGTCACACCGTGCGCGAGGTCCAGGGCGACGGTTCGTCCAGCCTCAGTTACCGACAGCGGCCTGAGCCTGGGCCGCCACCATCGCTTGCAAAACCCGAGCCGGATCGACCCAGGTCCCTTGATACTTGAGCCCCCAATGCAAATGGGGGCCGGTGGTTCTTCCGGTGAGCCCCACACGACCAATGGGTTGCCCAGCCTCGACCCAATCCCCTTGACGAATTTTTAGACCCCCCGCAGTATCGATGAGCCAGCTATCGCCATCGGACTCCAGCACCCGGTGCCCTTGCATGTGGCAGTAAATGTGCAGCCACTCGCCTGACTCAATCACCACACTGGTGCCACAGGCGGTGTCATCGGTGACCTCTACCACCTGCCCATCCCACCAGGCGCGAATATAACTGCCGCTAGGAGCCGCAATATCGAGACCGTAATGGAAGCGATAGCCCCCATAGGGATGCTGACGGTAGCCAAACGGAGAGGTATAGGCCACAAACTCTTCCACCGGAAAAGAGCCCCCCTGCCAGGGGGATGTAGCAGCATTAGAGACAATGTTGCGTTGGGCTAGGGCTAGGTGCCGATCCTGTCGGGCAATCGCCTTCTCAGAGCAGGGGCCTACAGCAACGACAGCGGCAACTATCACCCCTGGAATGACGAGCCCTTGAGGCCACTGCTGTCGTCTCCGCCACAAGCGCATGCCACCTCCGAGAACAACCATCCAAAAACTCAAAACCCTAAAATGCACATAACAGCCCATGCCTCAACCCGCGCAAATAGTTCATATGAACTATAGCAGTCATCAGTCCAGTTAGGGCAAGGCTGCGACTCAATTTGCCTCTGTTCTAAGGATCAGAGCGGTCTCCTAGGTGTTCTAAGCAAGGAGCCTGATATTCTAAATTAGATAACTTTGACGGGCATGATTTTCGATGCAGACGCGTAGTGAGCGGGAACGTGAGCATTTTAATCAACTCGCTGATGAACTCGGTTCTGTATGGTGGGGATCAGTCACAAAAGCGGGTCAACTGAGAATTGATCAGCGAGGCGAATTGGCGACACGCTATGGGCACCTTGAACCGGGCAAAGCAGTTTTAGAGCCTGGTGCTGGCAACGGTGAATTTACAATGCGCCTGGCAAAATCGCGTGCATCGGTAACCGGCATTGAAATTGCGCCCAAACAGGTTGCCATTGCCAACCAGAAATTAAGTCATTTTCCCAACGTCAAAATCATCGAAGGTGACGTCACTCGACTTCCTTTTGAGGATAAGAGTTTTGATGCTGTCGTCGGCAATGCTGTCTTACATCATTTTGAACTCAACTCAACCTTGCCAGAGCTATACAGGATTCTAAAGCCTGGCGGACACTTTTTTTTCACTGAGCCCAACATGATGAATCCACAAATTGCCATTGAAAAAAACATCAAATTCATCGGAAAAAAACTACAGAATTCTCCCGACGAAACCGCATTCTTTCGCTGGCGTATTGCTCGGCGGTTGAAAGGCATCGGTTTTCAATCCGTCAATGTGACTCCTTTTGATTTTCTTCATCCCGGCGTCCCTGACGGTTGGATTTCAGCTGTTGATCGGCTCAGTCACCTGCTGGAAAATATACCGATTGTCAAAGAAATAGGCGGCTCTTTGCAAATCTATGGACGCCGTTGATGTTCACCTGTAGGCACCTTCTAAACATCGAAGATTTAGCTCACCTTTCTGGCTAAAGTCCAGTTACGGATGGTGTCGATGCTTTCGTAGTCAACGGCCAGATCCTGTAAGAATTCGGGGCTGACCCAGGCATAGTGGTTTGGAGGGAGGGCCTCTAGATCTGAAAAGTGCTCTCCCCATGTTTGAGTATAAAAAGAGGTTAGTATCCAGATCTTGTGGCGTTCGCGATCTACCTCTTTGACAACAATATCGATGGAGTGGGAGCTTAATACATTTGCAATATGGGGTTGCTGACAAAAAGCCTTGATATCAGCATTGTAATCGCCGATCAGTCCTGATGTACCGGCAATGGCAATCACCAACCATGGGCCAATCAATAGAGAAAAGAGTTCCAGCCTGATCTGTCGCCAGGTATGCAATGGATGCCCAGGCAAGCTTTTGAAAACCAACCACAAAAATCCCATCCAACTGATGCCCATTGCTAATGCAAGCAGGATATAAACGAAGCGTCTCGGATCCTGCTCTAGGCTCAGGAAATTTTGATTCAAAACTATACTTAATCCCAGGGAAATACCGGCAATGAATAGAATCAGACCGATGCAGCCATAGAAGATAGCAATAACCTTTAGTATCGGTCTAACTCGCACTCTAGATAATGGTTTTGAACGAAATAGATTAGAGAGTGCAAAGCCTGAATACAATCCTAGAAATGGATAAATTTGCAGAGGATAATATGGCGTCTTAGTCGGGAAAACTTGCAGCATTATCAATAGAGCCACAGGGTAGCCCATCAACAGCCATTTTCTGTCGATCTGGCGATGACGCCAGATTTGAAAAATTCCTAATAGAGCAATGGGCGTCCAAGGCAGGAAGGATGACGGGATATTCCAAAGGTAATATAAGGGACCCACGCCATGGTAATCATCAGATGCAGCCAGGGCTAAAACGCCAAAAAGTTGGTCAAAGGGTAATCTTCCATGGGCTTGCCAAAGCTGCCAAAACCAGAACAGAACGGTGACTCCCCCTGTCAATAATCCGAGATAAAGCCCTGGGTTAAATAGGTGCTTATGTCTACGGTTTTCGAAAATCAGATAGGGCAGCAAGGCCAGCGCGGGTAACGCCACCATAAACCCTTTGACAAAAAAGCCAATCCCTAAACATAGACCTGATAGAAATCCCAGCGGACGACGATGTTGAGGAAAAAGTTCAGCGTGTAATAGCGCCCAGATGCAAATTAGCTCAATACTGATTAAGGGGACATCTTGCGTTGCGAGTTGGCCATATTGGGTCCAAACAAAGATGGTGCTTAAACAAAGGCAACCCAATACAGATGCTCTTTCGCCCAGCAAAGAAACTCCAATGCAGTACATCAAGCCGATGCTAATGAGGCAGGCAATACCGGATGGCAAACGCGCTGCGGTCTCAGTTGCCCCAAAAACACTTAAGGACGTAGCGATGAGCCAGTGAAGACCTGAAGTTTTGTCATACATCAACTGCCCCCACCAAGTTGGGGTGAGCCAGTCTTGGTTGCGCACCATTCCCAACGCAAGCGTGGTGTACCAACCTTCGTCATGGGCCATCAAACTGGTTTTGACATTACAAAGCAATAGCAAGACGCCTTGGCATATCAGAACCACAGCCACAGAGATCCATGAGATATCGATGTTGGCCCTTATGGTCTCTGGAGACAAGAATTGGGGATGGGAACGTTTCATTGGGCAGTAGAATTCCGTCTCAATGCAAGATAATTCTGGTTCTCTTAGCCTTTGCGCAGTTACTTTACAGAGGGCTCATAGGCAGAGCAATGAACAACAATGAACAACGTGGCTAATAATGGCCAGTAAACCATGCTAAGGGGACCGAAATTGACGACGATGGTGAACCAGCTCGATCGCCAGTTGAATCGCCGCGACCATACTGTCGGCTTGGGCAATACCCTTTCCGGCAATGTCAAAGGCGGTGCCATGGTCAGGGGAAGTGCGCACAAAGGGAAGCCCCATGGTGAAGTTGACGGCCCGATCAAACGCCATTAACTTCACCGGAATCAATCCTTGGTCATGGTAAAGCGCTAGGTAAGCGTCATAGGGACTGGCCTGACGATTTCGGTACCAAGCCTGACCCGCTCCTACCCATAGCGTATCGGGGGGAATCGGGCCATCTAAGGTCAGGCCAGGGTGGCGCGATCGCTGGGCTTCCAGCCAGGGGATCAACCAATCTTGCTCCTCCGTCCCGAGCTTCCCCGCTTCCCCGCTGTGGGGATTCAGCCCCGCAACGGCAATGCGCGGCTGGCTCACCCCAAAATCCTGGGCTAGACCCTTGATTAATAGATCGAGCTTTTGGGTCATCAAGTCTGGGGAGAGGCTCTCGGGTACGGCCTTTAGGGGGATATGGGTTGTTGCTAACAGGGTGCGCAAAGACCAACCGGTATGGGGCGATCGCGCGGCAAAGGCCATCGCGAAACCACGCACTCCCGCCCCCTCCGCTAGGACTTCCGTTTGCCCTGGATAATCATGGCCCGCTTGGTGCCAAACGGCCTTGGCAATGGGGCCGGTGACAACCGCATCAAACTGGCCCGTTAGGGCACCGGCGATCGCCCGCTGCAACCAGACAAAACTGGCGTGACCCGTGGCAATGGTGGGTGCGCCAGGGCAAAGGCTAGCTGCGTCACAGCCGCTCACTGGCAATGATTGCAGGGCAATTTCCTGGCGATTAATCTGCGCCAGCAGCGATTGTTCCCCTGTCCCCAATAGGGCCGCATCCCCAACGACCGTGATCTCAGCCCCTTGCAGTGGGAGACTGCCTAAAGCTTTAGCGACCACTTCTGGCCCAATCCCGGCTGGATCCCCCAGGGTTAAGGCGATTTTGGCGCGAGGCTGAGACGGTAGAGGGGCTAAGGGCTCAATGGACATGGGAATTTCCCTAGGCAAAGGACGGACCTGGTCTAGAATAAGAAGACTTCCTTAAGGCTGCTGATGCATTGATATTCTGCCTGGTGAAGCCAGCCATCAAGCCAACACGAGCCCAGCTCAGGCCAGCAAAAGTCAATTGCTACGATAACGCTTAACGAATACCGAGACGTTTAGGACACAGAAATATCATGGGCCGTGTAGGGGTTTTACTGCTGAACTTGGGGGGGCCAGAACAACTTGAGGATGTGCGTCCCTTTTTGTTTAACTTGTTTTCGGATCCGGAGATTATCCGGTTGCCGGTGTCCTGGTTGCAGAAGCCTTTGGCCTGGTTGATTTCGACGAGTCGGGCCAAGCGTTCCCAAGACAATTACAGCCAAATTGGCGGCGGCTCTCCGCTGCGACGCATTACCGAAGAGCAGGGTGTCGCCTTGCAAGCCAGTTTAGAGCGGCAAGGTAATCCCGCCCAAATTTATATTGGGATGCGCTATTGGTATCCCTTTACCGAGGAGGCGATCGCCCGCATCAAGCGCGATCAAATCGAAGAACTGGTGGTTCTACCCCTCTATCCTCAATTTTCCATCAGCACCAGTGGGTCAAGCTTTCGTCTGTTAGAAAAAATCTGGCAAGAAGAACCCCAGCTTGCCGATATTCGCTATACCCTAATTCCGTCTTGGTATGCTCGGCCAGGTTATGTCAGGGCGATGGTTGACCTCATTACCCAAGAGCTGGATCAACTTCCGGATCCGGATCGGGGCCATATTTTCTTTAGTGCCCACGGCGTACCGGTGAGCTACGTAGAAGAAGCTGGTGACCCCTACCAGCGGCAGATGGAACATTGCGTTGAGCTGATCATGCAGGGGCTGGGTCGTCCCAATGCCCATACCCTGGCGTACCAAAGCCGGGTGGGTCCGGTGGAATGGTTACAGCCCTATACCGAAGATGCGATT
Organism: uncultured Leptolyngbya sp.; assembly: GCA_964353225.1. GTDB lineage: Bacteria > Cyanobacteriota > Cyanobacteriia > Phormidesmidales > Phormidesmidaceae > PCC-6406. Next base: position 3,209 of record CAYGVA010000087.1, on the reverse strand, counting down.
GAAGAACTGGCCGAACAGAAGGTCGATGCCTTGGTGGTTGTGCCCATTAGCTTTGTCTCTGAGCACATCGAGACCCTGCAAGAAATTGACATGGAATATCGGGAAATTGCGGATGAGGCTGGCATCCCCATATTTCGCCGCGTTCCGGCCCTAAATACCCACCCCATCTTCATCGACGACATGGCGGATATGGTGACCGAGGCGTTGGCCGCACCGCGTTGCCTATTCTCCGATGTCGAGCAACCGGAGAAGAAATTCAAGCTGTATCCCCAGGAGCGCTCCGCTTGGGGCCTGACGCCCTTTGCGGAGGTGTGGAATGGACGGCTAGCCATGGTGGGGTTTTTAGCGCTCCTGTTTGAGCTCTTTAGTGGCCATGGCCCCCTCCATCTAGCGGGGTTGCTCTAGGGATTGCCACCCAACCATGATCGCTACTGCGCTAGTCGAGAGTCGGTCGGTCAATGCCGATCCCGAGGCGGTAGCGCAGACCATAGCCGATTCCTATCAATAGGGCGATCGCCGCCGCACCGATGCCAATTGGGCTAGGCACCCAAAAGTCGGCTGCCACTTGATTCACCTGGCCAGGACGCAGTTTCCACTGATTTAACCCACCCCCATCAAGAGACATAGGGGCTTCATCACCAGGGACAACCCGTTGCAGCCCCCAAGGGGTCGTTAGGGTCACTTGCCCCGCCAGCAACTCAACCCCTTGAAAAATGGGAATACCGAATTCCTCACCGGTGGGAACAGCCCTGAGATCAAGGGTAATCATCAGGTGATTACGGATCGCAAAAATCCAGTTGCCTTGGGTGAGCTGGAGAATGGCCGCAACGGTTTCACCACTGGGTAGCACTAGCCCCGATCCTGAGATGCTGCCATCAAAGAGTTGATTGAAGCGCTGCTCCAGTTCCGCGCCGTTGTTAAACGGTACGGTTACCGTTAAGGTCTCTGAATCAGCCCACTGCACCTTTCCCCTGACCGCTCTTACCTGGGTTGCCAATTGCCCCCGCCAATCGCTTAATTGCGTGGGAGATAGGGGTGACGTGGCTGCTGTCCAGTGCAGATGTTGGACAATCTGGCCATGGGTCTGGCTATCAAACTGAATATCGAGGTCGTACTGCAAACATCCGGTTAACATCACCAGGGTTACTAGCAATACGGTCCGAGCTAACCCCTTAAGCCAGGTAACCATGGCAATTGCCCCATCAGGTCAGGCGTCATTATGGGGCAATTGACGGCCACAAGCAATGGCCGTGGCCCGTTCATGCCACGGTTTGCGGCAGGGCAAGGGGTGCACTAGCGACCCCAACCCCCTGTTTCAAGGGCACCTTGATATAAAAAGTGGTGCCATGGCCAGGTACAGAATCACAGGTTAACTGCCCCTGGTGATGCTCTGCCACAATCTGATAGCTAATGGATAACCCCAGCCCCGTACCTTTGCCCACGGGCTTGGTGGTAAAAAATGGGTCAAAGAGGTGGGCTTTCACCGCTGGCGGCATGCCGCCACCATTGTCTTGAATCTCAATGCAAGCCTGGTGGTGGGTGCATCGGGTCGTGATGGTAATGGTGGGCGTTTTCCCTTGGGGCAAGGGGGCTTCCCCTAAGGCATCAATCGCATTACTCAATATATTCATAAAGACCTGGTTGAGTTGCCCGGCGTAGCACTCGACTGGGGGGACTTTACCGTAAGCCTTCACCACTTGAATCGGAGCTTGATGCAGATCACCCTTGAGCCGACTATTCAAAATCATCAACGTACTATCAATCCCGTCGTGGATGTCAACAGCTTTGACATCAGACTCATCCAGGCGAGAGAAATTACGCAGGGACTGCACAATACTGCGGATGCGCTCAGAACCGAGGCGCATCGAGCCCAACACCTTCGGAAAATCTTGGATGACAAACTCCAAATCGACCTCTTCTAGGTCACTCTCCTCTGCATGGCTATCAAGGTTGAGCGATCGCCCATCCCCGGCTGACTGATGGCGCTCAATCAGCGTCATCAGCGTATGGGCATAATTTTCGGCATAGTTAATGTTGCAGGCAATAAAACTGACGGGGTTGTTAATTTCATGGGCGACTCCGGCGACCAGTTGTCCCAAGCTCGACATTTTCTCACTTTGGATCAGTTGGGTTTGGGTATTCTGCAACTCATCAAGAGCGCTTTCTAACTGCTGGATAAACCGCTGAATATCATTGGCCATGGTTTGCATCGTGGCGGCCAATAGTCCGATTTCATCTTGGCTATGAATTGCTAGGGGGGCAGAGAAGTTGCGCTCCGATAGATTGCGCGCATAGGTTGTGAGTCGGTTAAGGGGGTGTGAAATCCGCTGCACCATCACATAGGTTGCCACGATACTGAGGATAAATAACCCCAGCATCACCCACAGTTGGATAGAGGCCGCTGCCCGAATTTGTTGAATCATGCGGACTTGATCCATACCCACATAGACATAGCCCAGGTCTCCCCCCTGGATTGGGAAGGAAAGATTGATGACATAGCCCACTTGAGCGATGGTCATGTATTCCACCGAGACTTGGCCTTGGCCATCTTCGAAATTAGGGGAGTGGGTGAGGCGGTTGAAGCGCGGCTGAGACGGGGGGGATGCAGCCCGCTGACTCGGGTTGAAGTTGGGCCGTTGAAAGTTGTCTGGAATCTCTTGGGTAAAGGTATGGGCCAGGAGTTCACCCTCAGGCGAGGTGACAAAGACATAGGCGACACCCTGTAGCCCTTTAAATTCATTCAGAAGCTGGGGGAGTAGCTCTAAAGATTGGTTGTCTAAGGCTTGCCGACTGACCCCGGCAACCCCTCGGGCGATCGCACTCCCACGACTGGTATATTCCCCAGCCAAATACCATCGCAAACTGAAGGCAGAGGTGAGCGACAAGCTACCCACCACTAGACCAAACAATAGCGTTTGACCGAGCAGGGTTTTGCGAAACAGGGACGAAAGCTTCATAGGGAAAATGCACTATCAACCAGAGTTAACGCAACACGGTGGGTCTCAGCCAGAACCTTGTGATGCCTAATGCGGTAATGCACTTACGGAAAGAGAATTTGCCGTTTGGAGCTACTGCATTATGCCCAATGTTTCTAGCCAGCCTGTCGAGTTCCGGACTGGGTAACGTAATTTCCGCAGGATTGCGTAGTCTTTATCTAAGAGGCTGTTTGAAAAGTCTGCATTGCAGTAACAAAAGCTCTCAGGGTATAC
>CAYGVA010000086.1:0-15387 GCA_964353225.1 uncultured Leptolyngbya sp. | reverse complement strand
TGGTTCTGGGCTGATCCCCTGCTGTCGCCGCCCCTACGCCCTAGCTCCTTTGGAGTGGCTGCGCCTACGGGCAGGCTGCACCAAAATCAAGGGGGCTATCTCAACACTGGAACTGTAATGCCCCCCTTGATCAGCGAGGTTGGGGGGATCAAACCCATGGAATCCACTTAGCCGTTGACTGATGTCTAAGCAGTAGCCCGAGGGGTAGGGTTGATTCATTTGGCAGAGAAAAAAGCTGATATATCCCATGGGCCATGCCAAGCATCGCGGTGATGTTGAGCGGTGCATAACGAAATCTCTACGAACCGATCCTTGCAAAGGCCCAGCTAGTAACACTGTGCGCGAGGTCCAGGACGGCGCTTCGTCTTGGTGGTAGGCCGCAGGACGTGCGCAGCGGGGGGCTGGGGGCAATCCAAATGCCCCCAGACGAAGCGTCCCAGAGTTCACCGAAATTGTCGCCTTAGGAATGAGAATTTAATAAGACCCACGACTTCCCGAGGCCCTCACCCCCAGCCCCTCTCCCAAGTTTGGGAGAGGGGAGTCCGGACTCATGTCCCCCTTCTCCCAGCAAGGGGATGAGGGCCTCGGTGATTAACAACTTGGCCACTTTATTTGATCCTCATTCCTTAGTTGACCTGTTTGAGCAAATACAGTTTTCCTTCTTTTAGAGAATCAATCCTAAGCCCGAGGGGAGAGGCTTTCCGAGGATCTGGGCATCGGTTCTGTCGGTCAACCCGGTAATTCTCTGGGTGTATTTTTTCGTTTACCCTGAGCAATCGCGTCAAAACCGGCACTGCCATACTGAGAACGGCTGAGTTAACGGTTGCTTACCAGCAGTTCGATACACTAACAGGCAGATTGTCCTTGGCTCAGCCATTGCTAACCGACCTGTTTGTCGGCCTCATTCGTCAAAGATCTCGATGGAAGTACTCAAAAAACTGCTGAAAATAGTTTTCATTGCAATTCAGTGGCTGCTCTCTCTGATTGCCGGTGGGGTGATGTTGGTGAGCCTGGTTACAGGTTCCTTTATCGCCGCCATTGTGGCCCTGCTGGCCTTTTTGGCGGTCTTTCCGCCGATCCAACGGCAGTGGATTGAGCCCAAGTTGCCCTTTATGCAACCCAGGGGTCTTAAGGTGCTCGCCGCCTTGATTTTGCTGATTGTCACCCTCTTCGTTTCCCCCTCGCCCACCTTGGCAAGGGTCTGCCAAGCCCCTGAAGCGGGGAAATGTGCTGAGCATCAAGACACCCTAGATGTCGATCAAGTTGAAACCGCCTATGTGGTGGTGAGCTTTCCTAAATCGCCAGATGCCAAGGAAGCCGTTTTGGAGCTGAACTATACCGCCGATCCTGAGGCTGAGGCGGTAGAACCAACGGTGGTGTACACCGCGACCCAAGGGTTAGAAGCGGATGGCGAGGGCTCAGTGCAGTTTGAGCTAGCTCTGAACGACCTGCCTATCGGTGCCTATGAGGCGGCGATCGCGATCGGTGACACCACCGTCACCCAGGATTTTGAACTCACCGGGACCCCACCCCGTCTGAACGAAGTGGCACTGTGCGGCCTCCTGGCCGGGGAGACCTGTGAGACCAACTTCAACCTTTACCTCGAAAATGCTTTCGACGCGCTGTACTTAACGGCAACCCCCCAACACTTTCGGGCCGAAACCCCTATCACCGTTGCGGTCACCTACATTTCGGAACCGGGCAAAAGTGAAAACTTGAATACCTTGGAGGGGATCATTCGCCCAGAGGATACCGGCTTTGAGATCGATATCCCCCTACCCGCTTTTAAGGTTGGCACCTACGAAATCACCCTCTCCTCATCAACCCAGGACTTTTTATCCCAAACGGAAACGCTTACGGTTTGGCACAACACCGACGCAATTGACGTGCGGGCTGAAGGCACATTGTCTGATTCCACCACGCCCATTACCGGCTTTAAGCTGTGTCAGCAGCAGTTGACCGATGACGAATTGGCTCAGCTCAACGACGAGACCCCCAATGATGAAACCATTGATATAGACGATAGCGATCGCTGCGCCACAGACGAAACCACCTTTCCTAAGGGCACTCAAACCTTGGCGGCCGATGTTGATATCGGCGGTGCCTTTGCCCGCTCAGAAACCGACACGGTGGATCTCACCTTTATTTGGCGCTATCTAGAAGGTCCGAGCGGTAGTAGTCAAGAGCTAAACATCAAGACTTACCCGATTGCACCGGACCTCAGCACCTTTGTCTACACCCTCACCGGCCCCGATAAGGGTTACCCTGCTGGCACATACGACGTCACCGTCTTTTTAGAAACCAACACGGCTCGCCCCATTCGGCGCGAGTTTGTGGTCGAATAACCACTGCCCCAGCAGCAGCCAGAAACAGCCTGCCCTAAAAATCCTGCCCTAAAAATAAGGCAGCTACAATAAACCAGACCTCAATCACCCCCATCGCCGTTGGCCCCGTTGAGTTTCCTCGGAGAGGCTCAACCCCAAGGGCCTCTCCATGCAGATCTTTGATCTGCTCCCATCCTTTATGTCTTGGTAGTACGTTTGCCCATGATCTGGCCGTTTAAGTCCCGCTTTCGTAAATCCATTGCCCGCATTGAAGTCACCGGCGCGATCGCGGGTCCCACCCGGAAACAAGTCCTCGACGCGATCGAAGAGATCATCGACAAAAAATTCCCGGTTCTACTCCTGCGCATCGATAGCCCCGGTGGTACCGTTGGCGACTCCCAAGAAATTTACAGCGCCCTACAGCGACTGCAAGACAAAATCCCCATTGTGGCGAGCTTTGGTAATATCTCCGCCTCTGGGGGCGTCTATATCGGCATGGGAGCCCAGTATATTGTTGCCAACCCCGGCACCATTACCGGCAGCATCGGGGTCATTTTGCGGGGCAACAATCTTGAGCGCCTGCTAGAGAAGGTCGGCGTGTCGTTTAAGGTGATCAAGTCTGGCCCCTACAAAGATATTTTGGCCTTTGACCGGGAGCTAACGGAACCCGAGCAAGGCATTCTGCAAGAACTGATTGACGTCAGCTACGGGCAATTTGTCAAAACCGTTGCCCAAGGACGCAAATTGAGTGAGGAGACCGTGCGGGGGTTTGCCGATGGCCGCATCTTTACGGGGGAACAAGCCCTCGCCATGGGGGTTGTGGATCGCCTCGGCACCGAAGAAGATGCCCGACGGTGGGCCGCTGAATTAGCAGGGCTGGATCCAGAAAAGGCCGAATGCCATACCCTGAAGGCAAAACAGCCGACCTGGAAACGCCTGCTATCGGGCGGTAGTCAAGATCAGATTAGCCGGACCTTACCACCGGGATGGGTTAACGCTTTAGGCATGACCACTGACTGGCTCGAATTTGAAATTACCACCAGTGGATTACCCTTGTGGCTCTACCGACCCTGAAACGGTCATTAGGGCTAGGCATTGGGAAACCGCCTGTTACGATTGAGGCGGATACGATACCCTAATCAGTTTTAAATCGGGTTTAACGAATGCTTTATACCCCATGGAGGATGTCAGTGTGGAGTGGCGCGTTCAGGCAATTCGCGGAGCAACAACCGTTTCAGAGAATACTGCAGCAGCGATCGCGGAAGCCGTAGACGAACTCCTAGATGTATTAGAAGCCCGCAACCCCGTTCGGCCCGAACATCTTATTAGTGTGACCTTTTCGGTGACTCGGGACCTAGACGCCCTTTTCCCAGCGGCGGCAGCGCGTAAAAGGCCGGGTTGGGATATGGTGCCCCTGCTGGATGTGCAGCAAATGCATGTCACCGGGAGCCTGCCCCGCTGTATTCGCCTGATGGTGCATGCCCAGCTCCCTGTTTTGCAAGCAGCAGTCAAGCATGTTTACCTGCGGGAGGCCAGTGCCCTCCGACCTGATCTCAGCCTATCTCCGGTGTCTTTGGGGCGTGACTAAATCGGTCAAAGGCCTAGAGACCGCCCGCCATCCGTCTTGCTACCTTTGCCAAGCTATGGACCAAGGGACATTCCAGAAAGGGCTGGGGCTGGTCAACTGACAAAGCCCTGTATTGGGCGCGGAGACCCTTCCTCTACGGGGCGTTCGTGAAAGGTTGGAGTCAGAAGACTTGACCCCAAGAATTGGTGGGCCAAACGAGGGGGACAGGGATTAAAACCGGCTCTCAACCCATACCCATCGCGGCTTACTCGGCGGGAGAGGATTCTTTCTGGGTAACGTCAGCGGCGACGGCGGATTCAGGCTGCTTGGCATCGTTCTTAGTATGGGAGTGGAAGCGGATGCCCACCACCAGGTCGTATAAAAAGCCGAAGAAGTCGCGCCCCCCTTGCAAAATACCCAGGGATTGAGGTGAGCCCTTGGCATCCAGCAGGGGCTTCATCCTTTCATAGGTGGGCTTGTAACGGTACCAGGGCACCGATGGCCACAGATGATGGACGAGGTGATAGTTTTGCCCCATGATCAGCAGGTTGAGAACTGCCCCAGGGTAGACACGGGCATTTTTCCAGCGATCGCGCTCCTCAAAGGGGCGATGGGGCAAATAGTCAAAAAACAACCCCAATGCAATCCCGACGACCAATGCGGGGGAAAACCAGAAATTGAAGATGTAGCCCAAAAAGTCAAATTGGCAGGCCGCAAAGACCAATAGCCCGACCGCCAAACGCCCTAAGAACCATTCTAAAAGCTCCCAATTGCGCCAAAGCCGCCGTTGGAAAAAATAAATCTCGTGGTAGAAAAAGCGTGCGGCAATCAACCACAATGGCCCGCCTGTGGAAACGAAATGATCGGGATCATTCTCGGGATCGTTGACATGGGCATGGTGCTGCAGATGCACCCGCGTAAATACCGGGAAAGAAAATCCTAAAATCAATGCGCTGCCATGGCCCAACACCGCGTTAATGGTGCGGTTGCGATGGGCGGCATTATGGGAGGCATCGTGAACGACGGTACCCGCTAAATGCAGGGAGAGGACGTTCATACAAAAAACACACCATCCTGGCCAGTTGCCCAAGAAATATCCAATGGTGGATACGGAGATTAGAGTGACAGACCCCAAAAACATGAGGAGATTTAGGCTAAGCCCATCATCTGCCTTCAAAAACTCTGAGGGAACGGTTCTGGGGATAGTCAGGGGCTGACCGGCCACCGACATACGCACGGCTCCTTGACGGCTAACCCCGGTAGTATACGATACGAAGCATTAAGAATAAAGTTTTGTGACATGGCTCCAGCTTCTGTAATCTAGCCCAGGGCTGATTTTTGGGCATGGAGAGCGAATTCGTTGGGAATGGTCCCATGGCCAGCCTAACAATCGGTGGATGGGGCTCAATCGCCCTTTGCCACCCATCGCTGATAGACCCGTGTTTCCCCGGTAAAGCGGTGTAAACGTGGTAGTATCCCAGTTGCTTTTTCATAACACTTTTCAGGAATCACAAATTCAGACAGCCGCGTGTTTTGAAGCTTTCGACCCATTGGCTTTCCCGGTGACCTAATGACGGCGACACAACTGCACCATGCTCTGCGACGAACCAAAATTGTGGCTACCATTGGCCCTGCCACCAGCCAGCCGGATGTATTGCGATCGCTCATTGAAGCCGGTGCCACCACCCTGCGCCTCAACTTTTCCCATGGCACCCATGACGATCACCAGCGGAGTATTCGCCTGATTCGCCAGATTGCCTTTGAACTCAACCAGCCGGTGGGCATTTTGCAAGATTTGCAAGGTCCCAAGATTCGGTTAGGGCGCTTTGCCGATGGGTCTATCCACCTTAATAACGGAGACCCCTTTACCCTCACCAGTCGCCCTTTGGCGGGCACCCAAACCATTAGCTCCGTCACCTACGAGTCCTTGGCCGATGAGGTGCCCGCTGGGGCCACCATCCTGCTAGACGATGGCAAGGTCGAAATGCAGGTGGAATCGATTGATCCCGAGACAAAATCCCTGCATTGCCGCGTTGTTGTCGGTGGGGTGCTCTCGAATAACAAGGGGGTCAACTTTCCGGGGGTTTACCTCTCAATCAAGGCTTTGACCGATAAAGATCGCCATGACTTGATGTTTGGGCTGAACCAGGGCGTTGATTGGGTGGCCCTCAGCTTTGTGCGCAACCCCCAGGACGTGCTGGAGATCAAAGAGCTGATTGCCAATGCTGGCAAGCAGGTGCCTGTGATCGTCAAGATCGAAAAACATGAAGCGATTGAGCAGATGGATGCCATCCTATCCCTCTCAGACGGGGTGATGGTGGCTCGGGGGGATCTCGGGGTCGAGCTGCCCGCTGAAGAGGTCCCCATTCTGCAAAAGCGCCTGATTGCCACGGCCAATTGCTTGGGTATTCCGGTCATTACGGCGACCCAAATGCTGGACAGCATGGCCAGTAATCCCAGACCAACCCGAGCTGAAGTCTCTGATGTGGCCAATGCCATTTTGGATGGCACCGATGCGGTTATGCTCTCCAATGAGACCGCTGTGGGCAAATACCCCGTGGAAGCGGTGGCCACCATGGCGAAGGTGGCGCTACGCACAGAGCAGGAAAGCTTTAAGTCCAACGCTGAGGATACGGTTGGCTCCCCCCGCTCGATCCCCAATGCCATTAGTCAGGCGGTTGGTCGAATCGCGTCCCAGCTCAATGCCGCTGCGATCATGACCCTGACCAAGACCGGGGCCACCGCCCGCAATGTGTCTAAATTTCGCCCCAGAACGCCCGTATTGGCCGTCACGCCCCATGTGGAAGTGGCCCGTCAACTCCAGTTGATCTGGGGGGTGCGGCCCCTGCTGATTTTGGATCTGGCCTCCGCTAGCCAGACCTTTCAAGCGGCCATGAACATCGCCCAGGAGAAAGCCTTGCTGGGGGAAGGGGACTTAGTGGTCATGACTGCTGGCACCTTGCAAGGGGTGTCAGGGTCTACCGACCTAATCAAAGTGGATTTGGTGAAGGCCGTGCTGGGTCGAGGGACCGGCATTGGTGAGGGCTCCGTCAGTGGTCGCGCCAGGGTCGCCCACAGTGGTTTAGATGTCAGCAACTTTAATCCGGGTGAAATTTTGGTAGTGCCCAGTACCAGTGCCGATTTTATCGATGCGATGCGGCGGGCAGGGGGCATCATTACCGAAGACAATAATCTGACGGGTCACGCCGCCGTGCTCGGGTTGCGGCTGGGGGTACCGGTGATTGTTGGGGTCGAAAATGCCACGGCCACCATTCGCGACGGCACCATCTTGACCTTAGATGCCCGACGCGGTTTAGTGCATTCAGGTACCCTGGGCTCAGTTGAAACCACTTTGCCGGTGCCGGTGTAGTCAGTCATCAAAAACGGTGCCGGTTGCAGCTTCGCTACCCGCCAGTAGCGCCTTCGACGTTTGCACTTCACCGGTTCCCCGTGATGTCTATTAAGCTCCCCCCTGGCACCGCTGCCCATAGTGACAATAATCGACCGCCCCAGCGTCGCCATATGGTGACGTTGGTGGCTTTATCCGTGGGGCTGATCATTGCAGCTTGGGTGGCGATGAGCTTTTTGTTTAACCAGGTCATCAACTGGATTCCGCCTGCGGTGGAGCGGCAGTTGGGGGCGATCGCGATCGCCGCTTTTGAGCAACAGGCGGAGCCCTCTGACACCCAAACCACCCTGAATCAGTGGTTAGATCGCTTGGAAGCCGAGTTGCCGGAGGATTTGAGTCGCGATCGCGACTACCAATTGCTGTATATCCCCGATGACACGGTGAATGCCCTGGCCCTACCGGGGGACCACATCGTTCTTTATCAGGGGTTGTTGGCCCAGGCAGATTCTGAAAACGAAATCATGATGGTGCTGGGCCATGAGCTGGGTCACTTTGCCCACCGCGATCACCTCCGGGGGTTGGGGCGCGGCATTTTGGTGCAGTTGCTGGCATCTCTACTGTTTGGCAATGCGGGCTCTATTGGCGCTGCTGGCCTAGAAACCTTTGCCCAATCACACTTTTCCCAGCAGCAAGAAATCCGAGCTGATGAGTTTGGCCTGACGCTGCTACACCAGATCTATGGCCATGTCGCTGGGGCCACCGCCTTTTTTGATCGCCTCAGCGACGGGGCCGGAGCCAACTTCGACTTTCTCACCACCCACCCCGCCCCCCGCAAGCGGGTGCGCCGTTTAGAACAACTGATCAAGGACCGAGGCTATGCCACGGAACCGCTGACGCCGCTGCCCGCCAGTTTGCAGGTGGAGTCATAGCCAGTGTTAAGGCCATCCCATCTCACCCGACCACAGCGAAAACGGTTGCTTAATCTGTCCTTGAACGGCTTGGCGATCGCTGCTATCAGTCAATATCAGCGCCATCTGTCCCCCCGTAAAGGGTTTAGCTGTGCCCATCGCATGGCCTATGGGGGCGAATCCTGCTCCCAACATGTCAAGTACCTGATCGCCACGGTAGGGCTGCTTGAGGCGATGGCACTTGCGCCACAACGGTTTCGAGCCTGTGGTCAGGCTTATCGGCTGCTCAAAGCCCAAGGTGGGGCAACCAGAGAAGATCCCGAGCGGCTGCGGCAACGGGCGCAGTGTTGTTCAGATCTGGCCTGTGATGTGGTGAGTGGTTGCTGAATGAGAGGTCACTGCGGGGGCTTGGCTTGGGATTGATTTCAACCGGGCCTGATGACCCTGATCAATAAAGGTAGGCTAATGGTTTAACCTAGAGGGCGTCTCTGTTGGCCGTGCCTCGCCTATGTATCCCCCCGTTGACCCGATTATTTTTGAGATTGGCCCCATTGCCCTGCGGTGGTATGGGCTATTGATGCTAACGGCGATTTTGGTGGCGTCGCAGATTGCCAGTCGGGCGGTGGCTCGCAAGGGGGAGGACTCCGATAATCTCTGGGACATGATGTTCTGGATTTTGATTCCAGGGTTTATCGGCGCACGGCTGTACTACGTCTTTATCCAATCCCCTCGGGGGGCAGATGGTTTGGGCTATTACCTCTCTCACCCCGGCAAAATTTTGCAGGTGTGGGGGGGCGGCATTCATATCTTTGGCGGGTTTATTTTTGGGGGCATTGCCCTATGGCTGTTTAGTCGCATCCGCAAGCTCGATGCGCTGGTCTATTTAGATGCGATCGCCCTGGGTTTGCCCCTTGCCCAAGCGATCGGCCGCTGGGGTAATTTCATCAATCAGGAGCTGTACGGCCCCCCCACGACCCTGCCTTGGGGGCTGCGCATCGACTCCCCCCATCGGTTGGCCCCTTACAATGACTTCGCCGCCTATCCCCCCAGCACCCGCTTCCATCCGCTGTTTTTGTATGAGTCCCTCTGGAACTTTTTGGGGTTTGCCCTCATTTTTTGGCTCTATCGCCGCCTTGAGAAGCAACTGAAGCCGGGGGATGTGTCGCTGATGTATTTGATCTGGTACCCGCTAGGGCGCTTCTTTATCGAGTTTCTGCGGACGGACTCTTGGTTTTTCTTGGGGACGCCGTTTAATGTGGTCCACATTTTGTCGGTGATCGCGATCGGATTGGCCGGGTTTGGGCTCTATTGGCGACATCGCGATCGGGCCGGGAATTCGCTGCAATCCTAGGCTGATGGCGGGTAGAGGCGATTTTGGGTGGCAAAGGGAAAATTTCTTGGTCGGGTGAGTTGCGATACGGTCGCGGATTCTGTTAACTTAATTGAGCGCTTCCGCGCACATCCCTGCCGGGATAGCTCAGCTGGTAGAGCAGAGGACTGAAAATCCTCGTGTCGGCGGTTCAAGCCCGCCTCCTGGCATCCGTTCAGCCAGTTTTGCCAATAATAGCAGCTTGGTAGTTATAGGCGGCCAACTGGTTTAAGTAAAAGTAAGGCAGCGGTTTTTAACGGTTTATTCAACGTTAGCCAGGAAAAGTCGCTCGCCATGAAAGATGTTATTACCCGAAAGATTGGGTATTACACGCTTCGCCTTGCTCTGAATCAGGATAGAACGGCAGAGAGGGAGCCTGAATTCTTAAAATCCATCTTGGCTCACATAAGTGCCAAGAGACCGACATCCAGACGTAGAGATCTGGACGGTGAGCGTTTTTATTACCTGAGTGACATAGAGACACTGCCCGATAGCAACGGGGATATCCAAACCTTGGTGTTTAAATCAGCGAGTTATGGGCGTCTTCCCCGGCTCCTGGAACGTGAGACGCTTGCTGAGCGCGACAACCCCAGGGACATTATGGAAGGAGAGATGACTCGAACCCATGCAGTCATTCGTTATTTCAACGAGGAGGCAATTCTTCTACTAGAGGAATTCACAGGTGGGATAACGGCTCGAAGAATGAGCTTCTATCTGGATGACTTTGCTAGTGACCTTCATGCATCGCAAAATGGTCATAAGGGTTATAAGGTTGAGGAAACTATTATTCCAAAAGGCGACTTTCTCGAAGAACTCAATAAACTAAAAAGAGTTCAGGCAGGAACAATAACCATCTCAAAACGTTATCTGGGTGGCGAACACTTAAACTTTTCCGACAGATTGCTAAACGTTCAAGATGCCATAAATATTGACATTAAATCTGAGAGAAACACTTCTATACTGGAGCCAATTAAAGATTTCTACAAAAAATTTAGGCACACTGACTCTAAGATAGAAAGGATTAGAATCTCAGGAAGAAATGAGGAGAATTATCCTGCTAAACTAGATACAGAGATTATCAAAAAAGCTGACCACCTAACCTTTGAAACCGATATTCTAACTAAAGAGGTTAAAACTCCCGAAGTCCTGTCTGGAATAACCCAACTCATTCGAGATTTCTAATAATGGGCCGGTGGCTGTACCTAGATTTCCTTACATTAGTTGAGGATTACTTCTCTACCCTTAAGTTCAGAGAGGTATCTTTTGACTGGGGAATTCCGGCGGTATTCTCTGCCTTTACGTACCTTGCCTTCTCGCTTTCAGGCTCACAAACCGGTATTTCCAAAGACCTTGCAGGTCAGGTTCTAGATATACTCGGCATCTTGTTTGGCTTCTCAATTGCATCTCTAACCCTGCTTATCACTAGCAATAGTGAAAATATTTCAGAGATGCAAAATACTCCAACCTATAACCGGCGAGTTTCTGGCCGCCCAATCAATCTATACGAATTAACAGTTATTACTTTCACCTTTGTATTGCTGACAGAGATGTCAGGTATATTGCTTAATTTTATCTACATTTTGGCCGCGTCTTTGAGCGAAGCATTTAGGTTGCTAACCTGGAAGTTCTTTTACACTCTGGATTGCTTTTTGATGGTTCAAGTTGTCGCCTTAAACTTGCGCAATACGGCAAATATATACTTTGTTTTTCTCAAGGTGTCTAAGAAGCGAGCTAAATAATAGTATTGAGGACTGAAAATCCTCGTGTCGGCGGTTCAAGCCCGCCTCCTGGCATCCTTTCGGGCCATCTGGGCAGATATTAGCAGTTTGCGGATGAGTTGCGAGATAACGCAACTAGGCAACGGATTTACAGGGGTTTGGGGGACATGCCCCTAACGAGATAATCAGGGTTTCAGGTGTGTGACAGTTGGCTATTTCAGGCCGGTATTAGTCCGCCTAAAATTCTGGGACCGTAATTTTTTGCGATCGCCCCGCGTAATTGCTCCAAATCACCCCAGGGGAGACGCGGGCCAGATAGGCGACATCGGCAATTTCCATCCCAGCTCTGAGGGCCATGGTGATCCAGGTGTGGCGGCAATGGTATTGGGGCAGGTAAAAGGCGATCGCTCCTTTCTTCACCAACTTCTCTACGGTGGGTTTCCAGTGCCTGGTCTGGAAGTTGGCATAGTCGAAGGTTTCACCACGGGGGCCGGTGAAGACATAGCGATCGCGGTTGCGATCGCGGGGTTGAATGCCCCTCAATAGCATCTGCAGCCGTGCATTTAGAGGGAAGCGGGTACTCTTGTAGTTTTTAATGGCCTGGGGCTTATCCATATCAATGGGCCATGCTTCTTCAAAGAGAATTTCTGAGATCTCCCCCGAGACATGCCGTTCCCAGTGCAGGGCACGGGCTTCTTCTGGTCGGCAGCCGGTCCAAAACAAAAATCTGACCCATTGCAGATAGGGGGATTCAGCTTCTCTAAAGGCTTGGATGATCGCGTCTCTCTCTGATTCGGTGAAGGGGGTGCAGCTCCGCTGGCCCGGGGGGGCTTTGCGGATATGGCGCTGCAACCCTTCGAGGGGGTTGATATCGAGCATTTCACTTTCCTTTGCCCACCGGCAGCAGGCGTTGAATTGAACAAGGGTGCGTCGGGCGGTATCGGCTGAGTATTCGCACATCAGCCAATTTCTGAGCTCGATCGCGTTGGTGAGATGGTCGGCTTCATTCACCATGCGCTCTATGCGCTTGCGGATTTTGCCGTAGTCGCGCTTAGCGGTGGATGGGGCAATTTGGCCCTGCCTAAAAGCGGCATAGGCAGTCCACAGCGTGAGCAAGTCACGGGGGGTTATGGCGCGTTTCGAGGTCAAACGGCCCTCACCCACTGCAATTTGTCGAACGGAAAGGTTTGGGAATGGACCCAGCCACCGGCCTTAACTTCCACCTGGCCATCCGTGGAAACAGAAACGATGGGCACTTGGCGACCGCTAAAGCAACCATTGATAATTTCAACGGTGTCGCCTGGAGACCATAGAGTGTAATCTTCGGTTCTACTACTCTTAGGGATCGAGCCGTCCAGGTCGGGTAGGCTGTCCACCGGCCCTAAACCCGACTTTTCCGCCGTAGATTGAGCACCGTTTTCGACAGGTTGGGCGGAGGGTTGACCAGTAGGTTGACCGGCTGGTTGTCCCGCAGCTTCAACCCTTTCTGTCTTTAACTCTTCTGAATTATTGGGACAGGTAGGACTACCTAAAACAGAAGATTCCGAAATTTCGCCTCCGGGTGCTTCGCTTGATGGGACAGTGCTTTGCCCATCCTCTGACCCTACTGACTCAGGTTTGACCCAAACACGGGTGCGACGCCCCGCCAGGTACTTGCGGTCAGCAGTCCACCGGGCAGATGTCAAGATGCTGGCGACTCTCATTTGAGAGCGCTTGTCCATCTTGTCGAGGTCCTGCTTTAGGGCATTACCCAACACTTCGGAGGTGGTCACCAGTTCCCGTTCATGGCAGTAATCAAGCACGGCATCCTCCCATGGATCTGCACTCGCATAGTTCAACGCATCCGCAGCGGCCACCTGGCGCAATTCGGGCGGAAGCCCCCACTGCTCACCACTTTTGAAGGCATGGAAGGCAGCGGCCCAAATGCGATCGCGATTCTCTGCCAGTTGCTCCAAGGGGATAGCCGCACATTGAATGGGGATGACCCAATAGCGGCGGTTACCGGTGGCGTCGGCCAAGAACTCGCTTTCATTGGTGCTGCCGACAATGATTGACGGTCGCTGCATCTCCACAAAGGAGCGGCCATAGGGGGGCCTGACCGTATCGGTTTGGGTGGTTATGAAGGCTTTAACGGCACTGATGTCTTTGCGCTTAAAGACGGACTCTAATTCCGCCCATTCAATGAACCAAGCCTGGTGAATCTTCAGCCGCTCATCTTTATCTGATGTGCTGCCGACCGAATCATCAAACCAGTCTTCAGAGGCCAGAATCTTCCAAAAGGTTGATTTACCGACGCCCTGGCCCCCGGCCAAGATGCACACCGTATCCACTTTGCACCCGGGTAACATCGCCCTGGCCACCGCTGATATGAGCGTCTTTCGTAAATAAACCCGGTGCAACTCCTCTTCACTGCCCAAATAGGTTTTGGCCATGCCATTGAGCAGGTCATCGTCAGCCGGGTAAAGGGTGGCCACCTGCTTTAGATATTCCTGAACCGGTGAAAAGCTGGCCTGTTTAGCCAGGTAGATACAAATCTGCGAGCAATCGGCCTCGGGTAATTGGATGTTGTAGAGCAGGGCCAAGCGCAATCGCAATGTGTCCAACTCTGCCGGGTCCCCATCTAATTCGATAGAGCCCTTCAGGTGGTTCCACTTCAGACGGCCCTCTAATTGCTTCGCAACCACCTGGTAACGACGGGCCAGAGTGCAGGTTTCCCCCTCTAATTTCTCCGCGTCGTTCTCTTCGGCTTCGCGTTTCCATTCCTCTAGGGTTTTGGCCTGGTTGATGCGGTGGTGGATATCGCCACCGCTGGCGATATAGTCATCCACACCCTTATAGCGATTCGCCCATTCGACCACGTAGACCATCGCCCCCCGGGCTGCGAGCATTCGGCCCAGGTTATGGAGTGCCCATCTAACCTGCTTCTTTTCGACCACATCGCGGTCAAAGAACAGCAGAAAGGTGCGGCCATAGCGGGCGTATAGCTCCAACTCAGGCCGCAACCGGCCCAACTTGCCACCGGTGCTCACCCCAGGAATGCTGATCGCCGGGATGCCGAGACTCAGTAGCGCCCCGGCTTTTTTGCCCCCTTCGCAAATGGCGATCGCGGTGTCGATCTCTTTAATCAGCTTGGGCCAGTAGTCATAGTCAGAGACCTCTAGGAATAGAGGAGAGATGACCTGTTTACCCGGGTTGAGATACTTTCGAGGCTTAAGGGTCTCTGGGTCGGTGTAAAGCTTGTCTGGCTTAACTTGCAGCCCTTGATAGGTGCGTTCTCCGGTCTGTGGATTTACCCCAGAAACCCACCAAGCCGGGACCAGGTGGTCTGAATGTTTCCACCTCTGTTTGGTGTTGCGGTTGAGCAGTTCATCCACGACGCGGGGGTCTTCGATGCTCTGGACGTTGCGGTCAATGATTTCGGGGGAAACTTTGCTGGCTTCCCATTCTTTACGGTGGCGTTCAAGTAGTTGCGGCATAAGGCAAAAAAGCCCACACCCCAGAAGGGCGCGGGCCGTGTACTGCAGTGTGTTAGCTGGTGAGCATTAGTGACGATTTCAGAAACTTTGCTGGCCCTTTATGAAGGGCAGGCAACCACCCTCCATGACGCTCTGTATAAGCACTGAGAGAATGGAGGCATCAGTTACGGCACCCCCGGTAAGGCGCTCCGTACTGATGGCGTTTACCTTGTCGTATGCGATTAAAAGCATACGGCAAATAGTATAGTATGGGCAGAGATAGTAAGGAGTCGATTGGTTTGTCTTCCCTGCTTGATCGTTCGGGAGTGAACCTCACTCAAATTGCTAAAGCCTTGGATAAACGGCATGCAACCATCTCCGATTGGAAGCGTGGAATACATGCCCCCAGGCTTGAGCCGTACGAGTACGTCGTTCTTCTTGGTTTGCTGGAATGCACTCCTGAAGAGTTGGCGGAGGCGTTCCCTCAAAAGGAAACCGACGAAGCCTAGGTTTCGCCGGTTTGACAGTTCGATTCGATTGTTGAAGCCCAGGGTCAAGATTGCAGCCGAGCCCCTGGGCACCCCATTACCGAGGTAATTCAATGGTATTTGATTTAGGAAAAGAGAAAGAAGCGATCGCCCCTGATGAGGCGGTCAATTGGGCCGTCTCTGAGGGAGACGATTATTACAACTGGCTT
>CAYGVA010000085.1:0-15594 GCA_964353225.1 uncultured Leptolyngbya sp. | reverse complement strand
AGAAGAACCAGACTGATAATGCTTGCCAAGGCTAGTGAAATCAGCCTGCAAATTCATTGCCTTGAAAACCAATTCCCATGATATATCAGTATTTTTCTTGTTTTTATTCAAGGCTTAAAATCCGAGAAAAAATCACAATTCCCTTTGTGATCTCCTTTGTTTTGACGTGGCTCTCAGGCACCTCTCTTTTAGGAATTTACTTTTCGCGCAAACTTCATGCAGCAGAAATAAATAATCTCAAGAAACTCACTGTATTGGTTGCAGATAATTTCGACAAAGAGCTGTTTCGCCTGAGACAACAGGCTCGAATATTGGCCAGTAGCGACCCATTAGTCACTGCTACTTTTCGCCAGGACATAAGTGATTTGCGTCAAGAGTTGTTGCCCCTCAACACAATTCTTGATGATGATTGGATTGCCGTCTTTAATTCTGACCAAGAGCCTTTGCTGGAATTACGACAGCCCGAACTTCAAGAGACTCGATTGCTGGCTGACAAGGCGATTCAACAGGTGCTGAGTGGCGTTGATATTGCCACCTTGGTCGGCTCACGAACCCATAATTTTGCCTTGTTGGTCGGGACGGCACCGCTCAAAGATACTCGCGGTATTGTCGGCGGTCTCTTGCTGGGCAGGCAACTGAGCGGCCAACTTTTGTCAGAACTATCTAGGGAACTCCAAATCGAGTTAGTGGCCTTGAGTCAAGATGCGATTGTGGCCCATAGCTTTACGGATCTCTCCCAGAGCGATCTAAAGGTCCTTCAGGTTGATTCCACGGAGGTGCTCACCCTTGGAGATCAGCGATATTTCCAGGCCCGCCTCCCCTTAGAAGGGTTGGGGGGTGAGCAAGTGACAATTTTGGTGCTGGGTGATCACAGCGATTTTGAGCGATCTCTCATCACCATTTGGCTCGTCGTTGGGGCTGTGGCCTTAGGCGGCACCGCGATCGCCTCTGCTATTGGCTACTGGGTCGGACGCCATATTGCTCAACCGATCCAAGCCTTGGCTGAAGTCGCTGATCAAGTGGTACAGGATACCAATTTTGATCTTTCCATTCCCGTTACGACCCAAGATGAAATCGGGACCCTAGGGCGATCTCTCAACCAACTGATCGAATGGTCTGGTTTTTATACCGGAGAACTAGAAGTTGCTAATCAAACCCTAGAGCAGAAGGTGCAGGAACGGACTCGGGGGTTAGAATCGGCAATGCAAATGCTTAAGGACACTCAACTTCAACTGATTCAAACCGAAAAAATGTCTAGCCTAGGGCAGATGGTTGCGGGCATTGCCCACGAAATCAATAACCCTATCAATTTTATCCAAGGCAACGTCTCCCATCTCACGGGTTATTTTCAGAATCTCTGTGCACTGATGGAGCACTACCAGAAAACCTACGAACCCACCCCAGAAACAGAAGAAATTGTCGAAGATATCGATTTAGACTTTCTCTTGATCGATACCCACAAGATTTTGGGTTCTCTCAACCTTGGGACAAAACGGGTTAAAGACATCATCTTGGCCATGCGCAATTTTTCTAGGCTGGATGAATCCGACGTTAAATCTGTCGATATCCATGAAGGCCTAGAAAGCACTTTATTGATCTTAAATAATCGCCTGAAATATGGTATTGAATTGATTAAAAAATATGGCAATTTACCGTCGGTAGAATGCTATCCTGCTCAACTCAATCAAGTTTTCACAAATATTATTGTCAATGCAGTTGATGCTATGGAAGAAGCTGGTTGCGAGCCCAAGCAGATCACGATTACCACCGAGCTAAATGCCGAAAATAAGATTCAAATTTCTTTTAAAGATACTGGACCTGGCATGAGTGATGTGGTCAAGCAGAAAATTTTTGATCCTTTTTTCACCACTAAAGCAGTGGGTAAAGGCACTGGCCTCGGTTTAGGTATCTGCTATCAAATCATCCAAAAGCATGCTGGTTCGATTGAAGTCTTGTCAGCAGTGGGGAAGGGCACTACGTTCAAGATTGTTTTGCCCGTTCATTCTTCATTCTCGTAACCCTATTCTCTCAATCATGTAACCGTCCCCTGAGCGGAGTCGAAGGGGACTTTTTCGATAAATCTGGCTTCGACTCCGCTCAGCCAGCGTGATGTGTGGGACGGTTACCTCAATCATCGGGAAACTTAGCGATCACCATTGCCCCATGGGCGTTACCCATTGCCGTCGCTTTAGATTTGTCAAAGACGGTTGTGCACAAACCGGACGAACTAGCTATGGTCACAGGGATGTCACATTTATTGCCTACGATACTTAAGTATCTACAATATCCCATGTAACGCTATCCTTATCGGTTCCCCGTGTGCCAATACTAACTTCTAACGCTGAGACATCCTGGAGGCGCTCAGACCCTGCTCAAACTCCCCAGGAAAAGACGCCGGTGCAGACTCCCCCCTTGCCCCATAACGAAGTTGAGCGGCTACAGGCCCTTGAACGTTACCGAATTCTGGACACCGAAGCAGAGACGGCCTTCGATGATCTCACTCGCCTAGCGGCCTATATTTGCGGGACGCCCATTGCCTTGGTCAGTTTGGTCGATGAACATCGTCAGTGGTTTAAGTCCAAGGTGGGTCTAGACGCCAATGAAACCCCCAGGGATCTGGCCTTTTGCGCCCATGCTATCTGCCAACCCGATCAACCCTTGGTGGTCCCCAATGCCTTAGAAGATGAGCGATTTGCCACCAATCCCCTCGTCACCGCCGACCCCGACATCCGCTTTTATGCCGGGACCCCCCTCGTCACCCCCGATGGCCACGCTATTGGCACCCTCTGCGCCATAGATCGCGTTCCCCGTGACCTTAACCCTGAACAACTGGATGCCCTTCGCGCCCTAGGGCGACAGGTCATTTCTCAACTTGAGCTACGACAACAACTACAAACGCTGCAACAAACCCAGGCTCAATTGGTCCATAGTGAAAAAATGTCAGCGCTGGGTCAGTTAGTGGGGGGATTGGCCCATGAAATCAACAACCCTGTCACCTTTATTAACGGTAATCTCAATTATCTGGATGGGTATACCCAGGATCTGTTGGCACTCATCAAGGCCTATCAAGCCCATTATCCCAACCCTCCCGAGGCTCTCAAAACGTTAGCTGAAGACAGTGACCTGCAATTTTTGCAGACCGACTTACAAAAACTTTTGCAATCAACCCGAAACGGCAGCGATCGCATTCAAGAAA
The DNA here is from genome assembly GCA_964353225.1 of uncultured Leptolyngbya sp. GTDB lineage: Bacteria > Cyanobacteriota > Cyanobacteriia > Phormidesmidales > Phormidesmidaceae > PCC-6406. Next base: position 12,398 of record CAYGVA010000085.1, on the reverse strand, counting down.
TCGTCCGCTCCCTCCGCAATTTTTCTCGCCTCGACGAAGCTGGCCTCAAGACCGTTGATATTCATGCCGGTTTAGACAGTACCTTAGTGATTTTGGATCATCGCCTCAAAGCCGTGGATGATCATAAACATCCCATATCCGTCACCAAACATTATGGAGAACTGCCCTTGTTGACCGGCTATCCAGGTCAATTAAATCAAGTCTTTATGAACCTGCTAAGTAATGCGGTTGATGCCCTAGAAAGCCATCCAAGTGCATCTAAGACCATCACAATTTCGACAGAGATCGTTAATGAAGAGTGGGTTGCCATTCGCATTGCTGACGACGGCATCGGTATTCCTCCAGAGATTCACCAAAGGATTTTTGACCCTTTCTTCACCACCAAATCCATTGGACAAGGCAATGGCCTGGGTTTATTTGTCAGCCATCAAATCATTGCCAAACAACATGGCGGTCAACTCTCTTGCCATTCTGAAGTCGGTAAGGGCACAGAATTTGTGATCGAGCTTCCCCTTCACGCAAAAAGGGGGGTTGGCAAAAGTGAGATAAGTGGGCTGCTCCCGAGTGATGCCGCCGTCGGTTAGGGCACAAGGGAGACCGCACCCGGATATTTCTTGGCAAGAAGGGATTTGTGCAGGATATCGGCGTCACCAATGTCTAAAAACAATCTGTAGTTTATGGGGACAAAAGTTACACAATGTTAATTTCAGGTTCATAAAAGTTTCAACTTTAGCATCTGGTCTTTGGTTTTAAATGGCTGCCAGTCACTCTGCCCCCCTCCTGGTTGTTGAAGATAGCACTGCTGATTTCCGCATGTTGAAGCGACTGATGCGGCAAATGGAGGTGCAAAGCCCAATCTATCGTTGCCAAACCGGTGATGAGGCCCTGGATTTGATGTATCGCACTGGCCGCTATGAAGCGGCCGATACCCTTTCCCGGCCAGGGATGATCATGCTGGATCTCAACCTCCCCGGCACTGACGGTAGGACCGTATTGGCCAAGCTCAAACAGGATCAAGACCTCACAACGATCCCAATCATTATCTTTACCTGTTCCTCAACTCCAAGTGACATTGAGTTTTGCTACCAACATGGAGCCAACGGGTATTTGGTTAAGCCGGTTGGCATTCAGGAACTCACGCAAAAGGTGAAGGCATTTGTGGACTACTGGTTAGGGGCAAATACCTCTCCTTTCTTCGTTTTGAGTTAGTCCAGCCCCGGTTTGCTGTGATCCCTGCAAATCAAAAAACACCCTGGGGGCTCCATGATTTTGGCAGCCTATCCGCTAAAGTCATCAGAGTGGACCTTCCAGCTACTTGGCGTACATGGACACGGCCTGGACACTACTCATTGTTGATGACTCCAAAGCTGATCGCGTCATTTATCAGCGTTATTTAGGGCGAGATCCCCAGCAGCACTACGATGTCTCCGAAGCGAGTTGTGCTGAGCAGGGGTTACTGCTTTGCGAACGTCAGGAATTTGACGTGATTTTGCTGGACTTTCAACTCCCGGACAGGAGTGGGTTAGAGGTCCTCAAGGTATTGCAGGCCCAATATCCCCATACCGCCGTGATTATGTTGACCGGCCATGGGGACGAACAGGTGGCGGTGCAGGCAATGAAGGGGGGTGCGCAGGATTATCTGGTCAAGGACGCACTTAATCCAGAGGTGTTGCAGCGGACTGTCCGTAATGTGGTGCATCAAGCCCAGCTTCGACAACAACTGCGCAAAAATCAAGACCGACAGCGGCTGCTGGCCCGGATTGCCTTTCGTATTCGTCAATCCTTAGAACTCGATCAAACCCTGCAAACCGCTGTCACAGAAGTGCGGCAGTTGCTGGGGTGCGATCGCGTCTTAGCCTATCAGTTTGCCCCCGATATGAGTGGCCTGATTATTGCTGAGTCAGTGGGGGCGGGTTGGACCTCTGCCCTGGGCGTCATTGTTCGAGACACCTACTTTCAAAATCAAGGGGTAGAGGACTACCGCCACGGTCGGAGACAAATCGTGGCGGATATTAAGACGGCGGGGCTCGATCCTTGCCATGTGGCCCTGCTAGACAGGTTTGAAGTGAGGGCCAGTTTAATCACGCCGATTTTGATCTGGTCGGAGGCCTCGGAAACCCATCAACTCTGGGGACTGATTGTGGCCCATCAATGTTCAACCTCCCGCACATGGCAGGGCGATGAAGTTGATCTCCTCGATGAGCTATCGATCCATGTGGCGATCGCCATTCAACAGGCGGAGCTTTTGGCCCAAACCCAAATTGCCCTAGAGAAAGAAAAGGCCCTGAATACCTTTAAATCGCAGATTATCGCGACGGTGTCCCATGAGTACAATGCGCCCCTCACCGCCATCCAGGTTGCGGCAGAGACCCTCAAGGTTCATCGGCAAGCCCTAGTACCCCAGACCCGAGACCGGTTGCTCGACATCATTGAGCAAAAATCCAAACACATGTCAGCGCTGGTGAGTGACATGCTCATGGTGAATCAGGCGGAACTCAACCGCTTAAAGCTACAGCCCGTGCCCTTAGATCTGGGACAGTTTCTAACGCAGTTGATTGAAGATCAGCAATTGGTGAACCCACACAAACATGACATCTCCCTCACGACGCGCGGGGAGATGGGGAATTTCATGGGCGATCGCGGCCTGTTACGCCAGGTGTTTGGCAACCTGCTCTCTAATGCCGTCAAATATTCCCCAGCGGGGGGAGCGGTGAAGATACAGCTGATCGGCACCGAATCTCAGCTCATCTGCCACGTCAAGGATGAAGGTATCGGAATTCCCTCAGCGGATCAGCACCGCTTGTTTCAATCCTTTAGCCGGGGCAGTAACGTGGGTGCGATTCCCGGTACTGGCCTAGGGCTACACATTGCCAAAACTGCCGTAGAGCTCCATGGCGGTGTCGTTGGGGTCGAAAGCCAAATCAGTAAAGGGACTCGCTTTACCGTGCAGCTACCCAAAACGGCCCTTTAAGCGACGGGAGCAGGGCGTTGCTCTAGCCAGTCCAAGATTTGATTTAGCTCAGTCATTGTTACCAACCCGTACTGCCAAAGCGCCATCGGTAACAGGGTCGCGCTGCCATGGGTCTGGCGCATCCCGAGCTGAATTGCCGCTGCGGGTACGGCCAATTCACCCTGGAGAAAGTGCATCAGGTCAGAGGATGGTTGCGGTCTTGGAGCTAAGGTCATGGGGGCTATCTATGAAATGGGCAATAAAAAAGGGGCCGTTAATCGGCCCCCTCTCGCGCATGCGCGTCGTCAAAGCATCCGGTCTATCGGGATTAGTTGCCTAGGGCCGTGCTGTTATAGGCGTCACCGCTATAGCTGGGAATGCGGTTGCTGTAATCAGTGTCGCGGCCGGTAACCAGTTTTGCAGTTTGCTCAAAACCGGCAGAATTCCAGTTGCGCTCGTGGATGGGCTTGGTTTGCTCACCCATGTAATAAGCCTGGGTCCCGATGATGGCGGCGGCAGTCCAGCCAACCACAACAAGGGCGATAAGAAGCGTGATCATGTTGCGAACTCCTATTTTCAATAGAAAGCAGCTTGAATAACGCCTTGGCGTAACCGCTTTCCTTATGTAAATCAATGTAACGCAAAAGTATCGTTTTGTAAACAACCTTGACAAAGAGGCGGATGCCTGAGTTTGAATGAGGCTGTGTTTGTTGCGTTTCGTCTCGTCGTTTGGCTGAGGCCGCTTCTAGTACACTGCGACATAAATTCCTGAACCATTCCAGCTTCTAACTCCCTGGCTCCTGATGCCCTCCTTCCTGTTATCCCCAATCGTGCGGCAACATATGTCGGTACTAGCGGCCAATGGTTTTCTAGCGTCGGTGGGTTGAGTGGGTGAACGTAGCGCATCCTTGGGGGTAAACAAGGGCCAGCTAGCTTTACCCTTACCGATCCCGACGGCAACGCCATCCTGATTGGCCAGCATGTCTAATCGACCGATTCATTCAATCTTGCAACCCATAGACGAACCCCAGACAACATTAGGTGCTCCCATGGATGTTCTCAAAATTGCCGCTTTTTCGGATGGTGAAACGGGTGGGAATCCTGCTGGGGTCGTCATTGCAGAAGCGCATCCCAGCGAAGTCGAAATGCGCCGAATCGCTGCGGAGGTAGGGTTCTCAGAAACCGCCTTCGCCGCCCCCCTCAACGAGGCTTGGCGGGTGCGCTACTTCTCCCCCGAGTCAGAAGTGCCCTTCTGTGGCCATGCCACGATCGCCCTCGGGGCCGCCCTAGCGCTGAGCCACGGCGACGGCATCTTTTCGCTGAAACTCAATGATGCAGACATCACCGTTGAGGGGCAACGTCAGGGGGAGGTTATTTCGGCAGCGCTGCAATCCCCCCCGACCCGTAGCGCCCCCGCCGATCCGCAGCTCGTTGCTGAAGCCTTAGCGCTCTTCGGCTATAGCCAGGACGACCTGGCCCCCCAACTGCCCCCAGCCAATGCCCATGGGGGTGCAGGCCATTTGGTCGTGGGCCTCAACACCCGCGCTGCTCTGGCTGTGATGAAGTATGACCTTGCTGCCGGTCGAGAACTGATGAATCGGGCTGGATGGGTCACGATTTGCTTGGCCTACGCCGAGACCCCGCAACTGTTTCATACCCGCAATCCCTTCGCTTCTGGCGGCGTTTACGAAGATCCGGCCACCGGGGCGGCCACCGCTGCGTTGGCTGGTTATCTGCGGGATATTGGCTGGCCCCATGGCGGGGCAATCGATATCGTCCAAGGGGAAGATATGGGCCTGCGATCGCGTCTCAAAGCCGAGATTTCCCCCACCCCAGGCAGCTCGATCCGCATCTCGGGCACCGCCCGCCTCATGTGAGCCAGGGTGGGGTCGAGATCATTCGATTGATTGGGTCCAGAGAATATATAGAGGGCCATGCAGGGTGAAATCTTTGCCTATTGGGAGCCCTTTAAAATACCAACAGATGCTTTGTCAGGATTTGCCCAAGGTGAAACCAATGGGAAGCCTCCGCGAAGCCTAGGGATTCTCAGTTAGCATTGAGTGAATCATCAAAAACTGGTTAACGTGCAATTTAGCGGAGGTGTGAGGTTCCCATGACCTGGAATGGTACAGCAACAGCCCAAGATCGTTTGTTTGGCTCCCTGCCATACTTGCTACCCCTCATGGAGGTGTCGCTACTAGCCCTGTCCTATGCGGTCCGTTTTGGCAGTGGTCTATTTGCTCAGTTTCCGATTTTTAGTTTGATTTTGGTTCCCCTGTCGCCGCTCATTCGGATTTATACGGGTTTCCCTTTTGCGGGTTTAATCGTTTTCATATTGCTCCTAACTTTAGTGGTCCGTAACAGCAATATCAGCCACTTTATTCGCTTCAATACGATGCAGGCGATCTTGTTGGATATTTTGTTAATTGTCGGTCAGATGATTTTGAACCTCATCCTGCAACCCGCCCTAGGAACGGGGCTGATTTTGGATACCCTCTTGAATGTCGTGGTGCTAGGCATCCTAGCTGCGGTCGCCTATTGTGTGGCCCAAACGGTGTTAGGCCGCTATGCCGAAATTCCGACCCTATCTGAAGCGGTGCACATGCAGGTTCGGTAGCGACTGGATGGGTTCTGATGGGCTCAGATAATAGCGTTGGCTGCGGTGCTCAAGAAAGCGACCGTCCGTCTGAGAATTTACACAACAGCACCGCAATGGCAACGGCCATAACCGAAAGAGATAAAACAGGCTAAGCCCATGCCTTGGGCTAGCCTGTTTTATTTGAGGGGGACTGCGGGTTGAATGCGAGCTCTGACGGTATTTTCCAACGCGCCAATGCCTTCAATTTTGACCCGAACGCGATCGCCAATTTGCAGTGGCCCCACCCCTTCAGGGGTACCGGTCAAGATCACATCTCCAGGCAATAGGGTCATGATTTGGCTGATATAGGCGACTAAAACCTCGGGTTTAAAAATCATGTCGGCAACCGTTCCCATTTGCACCGGCGTTTCGGCATCGTTGAGAATAGTCTGGATCTGGGCTTCAGGGCTTAGCTCTCGCACAATCCAAGGTCCGAGGGGACAAAAAGAATCAAACCCCTTGGCCCGGACCCATTGGCTATCGCGTTGCTGGAGATCTCTGGCGGTAATGTCATTGGCGATGGTGTAGCCCCAAATCTTCTCGCTGGCTTCTGCCTCTGAGCAGTCGACACAGCGATCGCCAATTACCAAGGCCAGTTCCCCTTCATAGTCAACTTGTCGGGACTGGGGGGGATAAAACACTGGAGCCAGATGGGACGTGACTGCGGTGGACGGCTTCATAAACAACAGCGGTTCCTCCGGCAAATCGCCCCCCATCTCAGCCGCATGGGCCGCATAGTTTTTGCCCACCGCAACGACCTTAGACGGGGCACAGGGGGCCATGAGCTGGTACAAGTCTGCAGCCAGCTCCACATCGGTGACTTGCCCTTGTAACCAAGGCGGCGCATCTAACACGTGCACACTGTAGTCAGGTTGGAGCAAACCATAATGGAGTTGCCCCGATTGTGACTGAATTCGGACGTAGCGTTGCGCCATAGGGATCCTTGAAAATACCTGGTATGATTGTAAATCCTTGCTTTTAGCTGGCTGATCGCATGTCAGCAGATTCTGATAGGGCCAACTCTATTAGGTCTCGATAAGCCGTGCAGAGGTTGTAGCAAAAGCCACTTGTCCACAAGGAGTCTCCATGGGTCAGTTTATGTACGAGACGATGTATATCCTTCGCCCCGATTTGGGTGAGGAAGTCGTCGATGAAGCGATCGGACAGTATCAAAACATTATTCAAGAACAGGGTGCAGAGATTCTGGAAACCCAACATCGGGGTAAACGTCGCCTTGCCTACGACATTCAGAATCACCGTGAAGGCATCTACATTCAGATGAACTACACCGGCCCAGGCAAAACCATTGCCCCCCTGGAGCGGGCCATGCGCCTGAGTGAAAATGTTCTGCGCTACTTAACCATCAAGCAAGACATTGATGAAGAAGTCGAAGTCGATTTAGAGGCTTCGGCCACCACCGATGCCCCTTCGACCCCCCCACCCGGAGCGGCCTAAGTTTCCCTCGGTTAATTGGAATTAGCGTTGAAAACACCCTTCATTGTTAGGATTTTGCAACAATGGGGGGTGTTTTTTTGCCCATTCAAATGAATTTATGCCACTTATGTTAAGTGGTGCTAAAGTAGCGGCAATACAAGCCGGTTCAGGTGTGCGTTAGCGGTTTGACTATATTTGTTTTGAATTCTGGAGTAGCGTTGTGACGCAGGCGGTAAATCCATCCTACTCATCCGCGCAGGTTGAAATGGCGCGGTTGCAAGATGAGTTGCAGATGCGCGATGAGCTCGTTCAGCAGCTCTCCCAGGAACTTTTTCGTCTTGTTAAAGGCAATACGGGCTTTATGCCCAGTCCAGTCACCTCTGAGCAGCATCAAGCCGAGGTGCGAGGGCTGCGGGAGCAGCTCCGGGGGGTTGAGCAACAGGTTTCCTTCTATCAGGAGCAGCTCGACGATCGCAACACCGAAACGCTACAGCTTCGGCAGAGCGTTCAGGAGTTGACCGACCGGACTCGCATGTTAGAGCAGGTCGTCCAAGAATTACCCAAGGTCTATCGACAAAAATTTGCCGAGCGTCTAGACACCGTCCGGCAGCGGGTTAGCCATCTTCAAAAAGAGAACCGCCAACTCCAAGCTGAGCTGCAAAGTGTCAGCTATCGCTTAGCGGTACGGACCCGCCGATCTCAAGAGTTAGATTTGCCCAGCTTTGGCCAGGTGACCTTGCCCGGTTTTAGCACGCCTTAACCCGACAACACACGGCGGCGTTTGACTGTTGCCTGGGTGAGTCGCTGGCTGGAGGCTGAAGCCAGCGACGGGTAATATACACAGGATCCTACTCAGTGGGTAACTCCCCTAGGTAAGCCAGGGCGTAATAGAGCATGGCCGCCACCTCTGCCCGCGTCGCAGCCTGATTAGGCCGTAGTGAGATCGGGTTGGGTTGACCGGTAACGATGTTGGCAGCGAGTGCTGCGGCGATCTTTTCCTGTGCCCATGCTGGGATCTCAGCTTGATCTTGATATTGATAGAGCACTGCCGGATCGGCAGATTGGAGTTGCAGGCCAGCAGCGATCGCGACAATCACCTGGGCACGGGGCACCGTTTGTTCCGGTTGAAAAACAGCATTCGGATAGCCTTTCATAAACCCCGTGGTCACCGCCTCCTGAATCCCCGCAGTGGCCCAATGATCAGCGGCAATATCGACAAAACTGGATGGGGCATCAGCCTGGACAGGCAACTCAAAGGCCTGGGCTAATTGGGTCGCAAACTCTGCGCGGGTCATCGCTCGATCGGGCGCAAAAGTGCCGTCAGGAAAGCCTGCTAAAATCCCCCGCTGGGTCAATGTATCAATATAGGATTTGGCCCAATAGTCTGGGGAGACATCGGCGAAAACCAAGGGTGCGGTCTGTGGGGGTAAACCATTGTCAGTGCTGGTTTCTGCCACCGGCACCGAGGGCTCAGGTACGATCACAGATAGGGGCTCAGGGGCGCTGTCTGTAGAGCCTTGCTGGTCAGGTACCTCTCCAGGGGTAGACGCCTCTCCAGGGGAGGATGCTGGCCCCATATTGTCATTGGTTTCGTCTGTTTGAGGGGCTGGTGATGGGTCTGCCGTTTTGATTTGATCCGGCAGGGGTTTAAGGGGGAATGGCCGCTGCGGGGGCTCAACCGCTAGGCTAGGCAGCTCCCCCTGCTCAGCGAATCGACCGCCTTGGGTGGGAGGCTGGGTATCTTGAAGCCAAGGCGGCTGAAATATGGTCCATCCTAAAACGCCACCCAAAGCCCCGAAGGCAATGACCATGGCGACCCAAGTATCATCACGATCAGCGGGCGGGCGGGGTTGAGGGGCCTGATTAGACATAAATTACTCGCAGCTAAAGTCCTATGACGGTAGGAGTGAAACTTTGGTGACATTTTTGCAGATTCAAACCGGTCTAAACTGAATTTTGGCTTTAAGAAGTTAAGGATTGTAAAATCAATGGGTCAGTTCGGATTTGCTTTTTGTCCAGAGATGGTTGCGGTAGATTAACGGTATGAGATCTCCCCATTGGATTTGTGCTTGTGCCCTCACGGTTGGGCTACTTACTGGTTTCGGCCTGATCAGTGAGCGGGCTTCCCAGACGCTTTTTCCCGCTGAAACCTGGGATGTCACTGCGACCGGCAGGATTATGCCAAAGCGATCTACCCTACAAGCCTTGCGTGCGGCAGCTCAACCTTTGGCCTCGCTACCGGCTATGAAACAGGCGATCGCTGCAACACCAGCGATATTACCCGATGGCACGTCACTAGAGTCGGTGAAAGTGACCACCATGAGCCTCGGTCCGCTCAAAATCGGCATGACGCTTGAAGAAGCTGCCGATGCCTTAGGGTTACCATTGATTCCTCTGGGCAGCAACGTCAGTGGCGAGTGTGCCTATTACAGGCCGGATACGAGTGATGCCACGATTGGCATGATGGTGGTAAATAACGCCGTTATTCGCGTCGATATTTGGCCCGGTAGTGAGATCGCTACGGCCAGTGGCATTCAAGTGGGCTCAACAGAAGCCGAGATCCTGGCACAATACGGCGAGCAAATTGAGAGCACTGCCAATGCTTATACCTCTGGGAAGGTCATGACCTTCACACCGGTTGATCCGGGCGAAGATCTGCATCGCTTGGTATTTGAGACCGACGGCACGGGGCGCGTGATTCAATATCGAGCCGGACAGTTTCCAGCGGTGACTTGGCCCGATGGCTGCGCCTGAGCCCTGCTAGATTGGCGGGGTTGGCTCATTTGTATCCGCATGCCTAATCGTCTCGCCCAGGCTCAAAGTCTCTATCTCAGGAAACATGCGGATAACCCGGTGGATTGGTGGCCCTGGTGCGACCAGGCCTTAGCCACTGCCCGCCAACGTAATCAGCCGTTTTTTGTCTGTGGGCCATTCCAGCTGTCACTGGTGCACAGTGATGGAAGGGGAGGCGTTTTCGCCGACCTTTTACCCACCCTCCTCAAGCAGTACACCCAGACAGCGGTGTTTACGATCTCAGCCGAATAGCCAGCAGATGTGGTGGGTCTGGTGTGTGAAGGCTTCTTTTGCAAGGATCCGGCCCGTAGCGTCGCGCAATTGCAGGCGCAGTTGCAGGCCAGTCAGCAGCGCTAGTCTCGCCAAAGCGCGATCCCCCCTAGCAGCCCCATCGTGTTGGAAATTACGGATACATTCGCTGGCAGGTCAAACTTAATGCGCTTGGCTTCGCCGCCACCGATGTACAAGTGGTCGTAATTAAAAAGGTGGCTGAGGGTAGCGATCGCCCTTTCTAGCCGATTATTCCAACGCTTCTTGCCTACCCCCTTTAGGGCCGCCCGCCCCAACTGAGCCTCATAGGTCTCCCCCTTATGAAAGGGGTGATGGGCCAACTCTAAATTAGGCACCAGCCGCCCCTGCACAAACAGGGCCGAACCAAAGCCAGTCCCTAGGGTCACCACCAATTCCACCCCTTGGCCAGCAATCGCCCCCAATCCCTGGATATCAGCATCATTGGCGACCCGCACTGGCTTGCCCAGCCTTTCCCCCAGGGTGACAGCCAAGTCACACCCCTCCCAGGTGGGATGTAAATTCACAGCAGTGTCGATGATGCCACCGCGCACCACCCCTGGGAACCCAACTGACACCCGATCAAAGTCACCTTGATCAGCCGCCAACTGGGCGATGACCGCCAGCACCGCATCAGGGGTAGCCGGACGTGGGGTCGCCAACCGCGCCCGCACCGTCACCACCTGCCCCGCCCCATCCAGCACAATCACCTTGGTTCCACTGCCCCCAATATCAACGGCCAAGGTTTTTGCAGATGCCAACACTTCGCTGCCAGATGGTGGGACAGTGTTCTCTTTCGCCATGATCTTGCTGACTCCATGAATAGGGGCGACGGCGACACAAGGGGCACCCATCCCCACGACGATGCCTTAACAGCATGATTTATCTTAAAGACGATGCTGGCACTTCTGAGCATTCCTTAAACAAGCCTATAGAGCTTGGATCTGGGTGCGTCTCAGCCACAATCCTCGTCTCCATCCGGTCTTAAGGGCAAACTCTCGCCTAAACCTCAGCGACAAGCTCCTCTTCTACAAAAAGAGATCAAAGCGGAAAACCCATGCAGGACAAGGAATTACCGTTCTGTCTCCACAGTTCCTTCCCAAGTATTTTGGCTGCATCCCGCCTTGTAATTTACAATTGTTTAATAAACGATGCGGTTGCCGTGGACAAGATGAGAGCTTCTCTGGTCCTAAAGGGATGAGAAGTGTTTTACGCTGACCATAAGGCTACCGATTCTGTCTGTTCCGATTGTTACTGTAGCCACTCCTAAGTTTGTAGGATTTCACGATAGAACCCCCATGAAAGACCTGACCCTTTACCGAAATATCGGCATCTTTGCCCACGTAGACGCGGGTAAAACCACCACCACCGAAAGAATCCTGAAGCTCACCGGCAAGATTCACAAGATTGGTGAGGTGCATGATGGGGCAGCCACCACAGACTTTATGGAGCAGGAGCAGGAGCGGGGCATCACCATTCAATCAGCCGCCACCACCTGCTTTTGGAAAGATCATCAGCTCAACATCATTGATACCCCCGGTCACGTGGACTTCACCATTGAGGTCTATCGCTCTCTGAAGGTCTTAGATGGGGGCGTAGGCGTATTTTGCGGGTCAGGTGGCGTCGAGCCCCAGTCCGAAACCAACTGGCGCTATGCCAATGACTCGGGGGTGGCTCGGATTATTTACGTTAACAAGCTCGACCGGATGGGCGCGGATTTTTACCGGGTCGTCAAGCAGGTTGACGAGGTCCTCGGTGCCAAGCCGATGGTGATGGTATTGCCCATCGGCACCGAAGGTGATTTTACCGGCGTGGTCGATCTCCTGACTGAAAAGGCTTGGATTTGGGATGATTCCGGTGAGCCGCTAAATTACGAAATTCAGGATGTACCGGCGGACATGGTCGATGATGTGGCCACCTACCGTGAGCAACTGATCGAGCTTGCGGTCGAGCAAGACGACGACCTAATGGAGAAGTATCTCGAAGGCGAAGAGCTCTCCATTGAGGACATCAAGCGGTGTATTCGTAAGGGCACTAATGAGCTAGCATTCTTCCCCACCTACTGTGGCTCTTCCTTTAAGAACAAAGGGGTGCAGTTGGTGCTGGATGCCGTGGTTGACTACCTCCCTAACCCCATGGAAGTGAAGCCCCAGGTGGAAGTGGACTTAGAGGGTAACGAAACCGGCGGGGTGGCCATTGTCGATCCTGCCAAGCCGCTGCGGGCGTTAGCGTTCAAAATTATGGACGATCGCTTCGGTGCCCTCACCTTTACCCGCATCTACTCCGGCAAAATCG
>CAYGVA010000084.1:0-16086 GCA_964353225.1 uncultured Leptolyngbya sp. | reverse complement strand
CTGGAATACACCACCATTGAAGAGGTGGTGGACGATGGCCTCCATGAGTTTTTAGATCGGTTTCAAATTCGGCTGAATGGCGTGGGCGCGAGCATCTTTGAAGATTTCTTCTCCCTAGAAACGGCATAGACCGCTTCAGGCGGGGCAGTTCAACTACCGACTCCCCGGTGGCCCCGGCATCACCAAATTGCCTAGCTTCGGCGACCAGAACCCCTCCCGCCCCTTGAAATAAGCCACATCCTTGCACTTGTCCCGACGGTTGGCGACCACGGAACAGCGCAACATTTCCTTCTGCTGCCCGTTCTTGACATAGCCATAGCGCTCTAGCCAAGCACCACATTCGGGACACAAATGGTCTGTAAACGCTTGGGGATCCACCGGGCGCTGGGCATAGGGCAACTCGTAACTTTTTTGGGTAGCGTTCCAAAACATCACCGCCCCGCACCCTGGGGCCTCGCACTTGAGGAAGTGTTTGGCCTTCATTTTTTTAGATCGGGATGGCACCTTACGCATCAATTGCTGACACTTGGGGCAAGCCACTTTGCTGGTTTTTGATGGGGAGGATGACTTCGGTATTGGGGCTGAGGCTGAGGTGACTGAGGTCGAGGGTGCAGCCGTTTGAATAGGCCCCATGGATGCCCCCGTACGGGCGGGAAGGCTGCCGATCTTGGCTTGGGCTGTACATAGGGCAGGGCCAAAATAGTCTCGATGCCATTGTGTCAGATAGGTTTCCCAATTTTGTTGACCTGAGGCGATCGCATCCAGCGCCGCCTCCATCTGCGCGGTGAACGCGGGCTGAATTAGGTCCGGCAGCAGGGCTTCTAAGGCCCCATCGAGATCCAGCCCTAGGGCGGTGGGCTGCAATTTACCTTTGATTAATTCCACATACTGGCGTTGTCGTAGGGTTTTGATGGTGGGGGCATAGGTGCTGGGTCGCCCAATCCCCTGCCGTTCCATCAGTTGCACCAGTTTGGGTTCGCCATAGCGCGGCGGCGGCTGGGTTTGCTTGGCTTCGGCGGCGGCTTGGCTCAGGGTAAGGGGTTGGCTCTTGTTGAGTGTTGGCAGTTGGGTGTCGGCGCTGAGGTTGTTCCAGTAGCGGGTATAACCGGCAAATTCCACCTGTTGACCCCGCGCTTCCCAAAAGGCTGCCCCCGACTGGGTGACGATCTGGGTCTTGCGTAACCGGACCGAACGGCATTGGGAGGCCACCGCCCGCCGCCAGATTAAGTCGTACAGCTTCGCCTGATCCACAGGCAGGGTTTTGTCTAGCAGTGCTGGGGTTTGGGTCACCTCCGTGGGGCGAATGGCCTCATGGGCAGCTTGGGCTCCCTTGGCGGCACGATGCCGGGTGGTGCGCTCGGGCAGGTTTTCAGCATCATGGGTTTGTAAATAGGCTTGAACGGCGGTTTTGAACGGTGCCGCCAGTTCTACCGAGTCGGTGCGCATGTAGGTGATCAGTCCTGCCTCGTAAAGGGCCTGGGCGACCTTCATGGTGTGTTCGGGACTGAAGCGCAACTTTGCGCCAGCGGCCTGCTGCACCGTAGACGTAATGAAGGGGGGCGGCGGCGACTGCTGGGTGGTTTTACCGGTCATGCTGACCACTTGGTGGGGGCAGGAGCGGGCGATCGCCAGCAGCCGATCCGCTTCTGCTTGGCTGCTCACGCGGTCTGATTCAGGTTCTTTTGCACCCGCCTTTTCGACACCTGGCTTGGCTTTGGCGGAGGACTGTTTCGACGCGATCGGCCTTGCACCAGACGGGGTCTCGCTTGACGACTTACGGTAAAACGCTTTGAAGCCCTCTTGATAGGAAACGCTAACGCTCCAATAGGGTTGAGGGGCAAAGGCTTGAATATCGCGTTCCCGCAGACACAGCAGGTGCAGGGTGGCACTTTGGACCCGGCCCATGGATTTTGCCCCATTATTTAGGGGCCACACCACATGGCGGCTGCCCTTGTAGCCCACCAACTTATCGAGGCAGTCCCGCGCTCGACCGGCGGCAATGAGGGCCTGATCGAGCTGGCGGGGATGGGCGATCGCGGCGCGCACCGCAGCGGGGGTAATTTCGCTGTACACCACCCGTTGGGGCTGCTTTAGCCGCAGCGCCTGTTGGAGATGCCAGCCAATGGTTTCCCCTTCGCGATCGGGGTCGGTGGCAATGTAAACGGCATCGGCCTGCTTCGCCGCCTGACGCAGGCTGGCCAGCACTTGCTTCGCCTTGGGATTGCGGGGAATGTAATGGCAGTCAACGGTGTTGCCGTTGAGCTCAAAGCCGAGGGCATCTTCCCCCTGATTGGCCAGCTCTCGCACATGGCCCATACTGGCTTTAACCACCCAGCCGGCCCCTAAGATTTGACTCAGTTTTTTGAGCTTGCCGGGACTTTCGATGAGTAGGAGCTTGGCCATGGCGATTTCGTCCTCCTGCCAACAGTGACAGCACGATGTCCTAAACCGGACTGGCAATTTAATAGTACAAATGAATTGTAGGTCAAGGGCGGACTGCTGGAACAATCGCCTCTGGTGCAAGTACATAGGCTGGCTAAGAGATCGCCAATCTCAGCCCCGCCCAGCCGCACCCTACTGATACACAAACAACCGCTGGGCCGCGCGGGTAAACGCCACATAACAGAGCTGGTTGCGCTCAATCACATTACGGTTGGCCCCCATCGACGGCACATCCACAAACACATCTTGAAAGGTCGAGCCCTGGCTTTTGTGGATGGTGAGGCTGTAGGCATAATCCACCTGGTGAAAATGCTGCTTCAAATCCCAAAACTCCATCCAGCGTTTTTCACGGGCGAGGAGGTCGAGTTTGGCGGTCATTTCCCTTTGCCCTGACTCGTGTAGCACCCGCAGCGTTTTATATTTGTTCTCCTCTGTTTCCACCGACAAAATCCAGATCGGCCATTCCCCATCCCGCCCCCGGCGTGCCTCTGTCACCTCGCATTCCGCCGATGTGGGTAAGAGGATGGCGTCGTCATCGAGACAAGAGGTGAGGGCAATCAGCCGCTCGCCGGGGACAAACCGCAAAGCGGCCTCGCCATAGATGGCCTTGCGAATCATTTGGTTGAGCTGAATCACCCGACGGTTGGTATAGGCCAGAGCCCTGACCTGATCGGGGTTGGCTTGGTACGCCTCACTGGTGAAAGCCCGCAGCATCAACCGCTCCCACGCGGGGCGGGGTAAGACAAAGCAACCTTCAGTGCGCTCAGCATTGGTATCACTGCGGAACTGAGGGAAGCGATCGCGCGTCAAATTCCGCCGCAGATCTTCAGCAATCACCCCAATCGCGCCACCGTAGCGCACCACCTCGGTCAACGCCGACTGCTGGGGAATCTGCCGAAAACAGGCCGATTCGGACTCATTGACCGGCGGCAGCTGGGCCGGATCGCCCACAAACAAAATCTGAGTGCCGCCATAGAGGCTAGAAACGGCATTCACCAGCAATAGCCATAGCTCTTCGTTGACCATCGAGCATTCGTCAACAATCACTAGGCGATAGCGATCGACCTGGCTACCCTGCTTGCGATCGGGTTGAAACTCTTGCTTGCCCGTCTCTTCATCAATGACCGGACGCAGCCCCAGCAGCGTGCAGCAGGTCATGGCATCCACCTCTAGCTGCCACTGATCCGCCATCGTTGCCAGCACCTTCGTGGCCTTATTGCTAAAGGCCGACAGCACCACCTTGCGGTCGTCGCCCTGCTCTCGCAGACCGCTGATAAACATCTGCAAGAGGGTGGTTTTGCCCGTCCCGGCATAGCCCGTGAGCAGGTAAAGTTTTTCCGGGCTGTTCACAAACCCATGCAGGGCATCTAATGCGGCCACCTGTTCAGCGGTGAGGATCAAATCCCCATCGCTAGCGTCGATTGAGCTGGGCTGAAGTTGCACCATTAAGAACTTGCCCCGGATCTTGTCGGGCTTGGCTTGGCAGTTGGTTGCTCCCCAAAGGGTGCTATTCCGTCAGTGCCTTGGCGAGGCTGGCCAATTTCAGACCAGGGGGATACTCACCGTCATCCTTAATGCGTTGAATCAACGCTTCAGAAATCGGCAGGTTCATATTCTGGGCCATGGCTCGCACAATATCACCCCGGTCAATCACCCCAGCCACCGCATCCGCAGGGGTTAAAACGGTGATGCGCTTGAGTTGGCTTTGCTCTAGGGCATTAATCACCTCGGCCAAGGGCGTGGGCTCCCGTACCGTAGGGATGCTGCTGAGGGGCTGGGCAATATCTTGCAATGGGGTGGTATCCCAGGTGCCTCGCTCTAGTTGCTGCACCGCTTCTAACGTAATTAAGCCGCGATAGCGACCGTCAGATGAGGCAAAATAGGCCGGAGCTCGCTCGGTTTGCAGCAGGTACGCCTCCGCAAAGCTGCGCACCATCTGATCGGCGTCAATCACCCGAAACTCTCGGGATACGGCATCAGCGGCGGTGAGTTGAGACAGGTTGTCTTCGAGGTCGGCGACGCGGCCATAGGCAGCGGCATTGCGCACGGCAAAGCCCCCCACAAGGACGATCCAAATCAGGTCAAGGCTGGGCTGGGCTAGATAGGCCAAAACCCCTAGGCCAATGGCCGCCCAGCCCAAAAACTGCCCGGTTCTGGCCGCCCAGCGAATACCTTTAACCCGGCTTTGGGTGGCTTTCCAGATGGCCGCCTTTAAGACCTGACCGCCATCTAAGGGCAAACCTGGGATCAAGTTGAAGAGGGTAAGAACCAAGTTGATTTGGGCCACATTGCCTAATACCGTTTGCACCACTAGGGGTAGACCGGGCAGGGCAATGAGGAGGGTCAACCCAAGATATAAACTGAAGCTCACCAGGGGACCGGCGATCGCCACTTGAAAGGCCTGCCCTGGGGTGCGCGACTCTTTTTCAATGGCGGCAATCCCCCCAAAGAGGAAAAGGGTAATTGAGTTGACCTGAATGCCCTGGGAACGGGCCACCAAGCTATGGCCCAATTCATGGAGTAGCACTGAGGTAAATAGCAATAGCGCTAGGGCAAGCCCCACCCCCCAAGCTAGGGGTCCCCAGGTACTTTGCCAGGTGGGATCACTGCCGTAAGCAAAGGTCACCAACAGCAAAATAATGAACCAAGAGGTATCTAGAAATAGGGGAATGCCCAAGATGGAGCCGATACGCCAACCAGATTGCATAGAGGGGTTTATAAAAGCACTAGGGTGAAGTCTGTCTTGATGACGGTTGCGGCCAGGAGAACTGGCCTGGGCAACCCTATGGGTCTCTATTCCATTGTAGTGGGACCCCTTAACGAAAGCAGGGGTGATCACTATCCCTGTTTGCAGGTTAGTGATCACCCCCGGTGCAGCTATCGATGGCGACAACCTACGCTATCAAGCCAGGTTCAGCCGCGCCGGCTATAACAGGCCCGCATTACCGAGGCCAAGAATCATCCCTGCCCCGAGAATATGACCCAGACTGGTGGTCGCGAGCAGCTCTGGCAACCCAAAGCCGTCAAACAGACCGGGCAGGGCAACCGGCAAGGTGGGTCCCACCCCTCCCTTTTGGATAGCAGAGCGACCGATCGCAATCACAAAAAGATTGCAGGTGATCATAATTAGGGCAACGTTAAGAGACCACTCTGGAGTGGATGCGACCGTAGTTGCCAGGAGTGTGAGGGGCGAGATCAGCAAGGGTTCAGCTCCTAAAGAAAGTCGAAACTTTATGTCAAAGTACAAAGGATTATAAAAACTGCTGCGGTCCTTGTGGGGGTTGTTTAACCAGAGTTAACACGGGGGTTATAGCGATCGATGGCAGGGGACAAGGTTTAGCATGGGACACCTGTGGGTCAAAATTTGTGGGCTGACTCAGCCCGATCAGGCGATCGCGGTCGCCCGCGCAGGGGCCGATGCGATCGGGTTTATTTGTGTGCCCACCTCCCCCCGTTACGTCACCCCAGCACAACTCCAAGCCCTCGCACAAGCCTTGATTGATCAAAGCTATGGCACCGTCGAACGGGTCGGGGTCTTTGTGGACGCAACCGATGATGTGATTGCGGCTGCCGTCACCGCAGGGCAGCTCACCACCCTGCAACTCCATGGCCAGGAATCTCCCGAGCGCTGCCATCAGTTGCACCAACGCCACCCTGCCTTGCGATTGATCAAAGCCTTTCGGGTGCGATCAGCCCAAGTACTGGATGCCATCAATGCCTATGACGCGGTTGTGGATGCGGTGCTTTTAGATGCTTATCATCCCGAGAGTTTTGGCGGGACGGGCAATACGTTGGACTGGCCAACGTTGCAGGCTTTTCGTCCTCAGCGACCCTGGATTTTGGCCGGGGGGCTCACCCCTGAGAACCTCGCCTCAGCCCTAACAATGTTGTCCCCCACTGGTATCGATCTCTCCAGTGGGGTCGAAGATCGCCCTGGCGACAAAAACTTGGAACGGGTGCGGCAGCTTTTTGTCGCCTTACAACGACTAGATGCCCGCTCCCAACCTGAAGCGGGCAGACTGAAACAGGAACGATAAACTGAGGAAGAGTAAGGGGCAGATGACCACACCTGCACAGTTTTTACTGCTGCCCCTATCCCTGACCGACAAAAGGCACAATTTCTATGACATCCCCCCTGCACCAGCATTCTCGATGGCGTCGCACCGCCCAAACGACTGTCTCTGGTGTGGTGACGGCCAGTTGGCTGATGCTGCAACTGTTAACGGCTGTACCCCCTGCGATCGCCCAGTCTGAGGCCGAAGATGAGATCTTCTCCTACGGTGAATTTCTTAAAAGTGTCGATTCTGGGCTAGTCGAGCGGGTCAGCCTTGATCCAGAACGAGACACCGCCACAGTGGTGTTCAAAGGGGACGATGAAGAGACGGCTCCGCGACAGGTGTCGTTGTTTGCGGGGGATGAGCTGGAACAGGATTTGATCCAGCGCCTGCGGAGAGAGGGCGTGGCGGTCGAAGTCGAAGCGGCGGGCAACGGTGGGGTAATCGCCGGAATCGCCATCAACATGCTGCTGATCTTTGTTCTAGTCTTTGGCCTATTGCTGATTTTGCGACGCTCTGCCGGGAGCGCTGGCGGCGCGATGAGCTTTGGCAAATCCCGCGCCCGCTTTCAGATGGAAGCTAAAACCGGTGTGACCTTTGAAGAGGTGGCAGGGATTGAAGAGGCCAAGGAAGAACTACAGGAAGTGGTGGCCTTTTTGAAAAAACCGGAGAAGTTTACGGCGATCGGGGCCAAAATTCCTCGGGGTGTCCTACTCGTCGGGCCACCTGGAACGGGTAAAACCCTGCTGGCTAAGGCGATCGCAGGGGAAGCAGCGGTGCCATTCTTCAGCATCTCCGGTTCAGAATTTGTGGAGATGTTTGTCGGGGTCGGGGCCTCTCGGGTGCGGGATCTCTTCAAAAAAGCCAAGGAAAATGCCCCCTGCATTGTGTTTATCGACGAAATTGATGCGGTCGGTCGCCAACGGGGCACCGGCATCGGTGGCGGTAACGATGAGCGGGAACAGACCCTCAACCAACTGTTAACCGAAATGGATGGCTTTGAAGGAAATAGCGGCATCATTATCATTGCTGCCACCAACCGAGTCGATGTGCTGGATCAAGCCCTCCTCAGACCGGGGCGCTTTGATCGGCAAATCATGGTTGATCCCCCCGATGCCAAAGGCCGACTAGAGATTCTGAAAGTCCATGGCCGCAATAAAAAACTAGATGAGGCCGTCTCCCTAGAAGTCATTGCCCGTCGCACCCCTGGTTTTACCGGGGCAGACCTCGCCAACCTTTTGAATGAGGCCGCTATTCTCACTGCCCGTCGCCGCAAAGACGGGATCACCATGGCGGAGGTGGATGATGCGGTGGATCGAGTGATTGCCGGCATGGAAGGCATTCCCCTCGTAGATAGCAAAAGTAAGCGTCTGATTGCTTACCACGAGGTGGGCCATGCCATTGTTGGCACCCTCATCAAAGCCCATAACCCCGTTCAAAAGGTGACCCTCATCCCCCGAGGCCAAGCCCAGGGATTGACTTGGTTTACCCCTGATGATGACCAAACCCTAGTGTCGCGTTCCCAAATTTTGGCCTTGATTATGGGACTTCTAGGGGGACGAGCCGCTGAAGAGGTGATTTTTGGTCAGGCCGAAGTGACCACGGGGGCCAGTAATGACTTGCAACGGGTAACCAGCCTTGCCCGCCAAATGGTGACCCGATTTGGGATGTCTGATCTCGGTCCCTTGTCCTTAGAAGGGGCTCAAGAGGAAGTCTTTTTGGGGCGTAATTGGTTAAACCGCTCTGAGTATTCGGAGGAGATTGCCTCTAGCATTGATGCCCAAGTGCACTCTATCGCCGACCATTGCTACCGCCAAGCCAAGCAAATCATGCGAGAAAATCGGACGGTGATTGATCGGCTGGTTGATCTCTTGGTTGAGAAAGAAACCCTAGACGGGGATGAGTTTCGTCAAATCGTCAGCGAATATACCGCGATTCCCCAAAAGAGCCTGGTTAAAACGGGTGGTTAGAGACACCTAAGGAAGTTCTACTTGGTGTAGGGCACACTCTACATAATCGGTTTAAAGCGGTTGATATTGCTCCTTCTGACCCTGGGCGACGTCCTGATGCCATTGTTATGAGTGCTGACTGTCCTGTGATTGTGCTGATAGGGGAGGCTGGCCTCCCCTATCAGCGCTGGCTAACTTCCCCAGAATTGCCCCCCTATCAGTGGGTGATCGGCTCTAATATGGCCACCGTTGCTGAGCCCTTAGGGGAGGAGCAGCCTGATGTAATCCTTTGGGTGACCTCGACCCCAACACCAGACCAGGTAAAGCAACTACAGCAGCGGTGGGCTACACCGTTGCTCGCTGTATTACGAGCAGAGGATGAGGAAATGGCCCCGCGCCTATTGGCGGCAGGGGTTACTGATTATTTGGTTCAAGATCATCTCACTGCGGTGCGGTTGCGAACCACTGTGCAGACTGTACTGGCAAACCGTCAAGTGAAGCGGGATCTGCACTATTTCACTGCTGCCCAACAAACCTGTGATCATCGCCTGACCCTGACCCACAACATTGAAGCGCTGAACAATGCGGGTAGTTGGTTTTTTGATGTAGAAACGGGTGAGAACTGGTGGAGTCCGCAAATGCGACATATCCACGGTTTGCCTGACACATTTGAGCCGGATATTAATCAAGGTCTCGATTTCTACCTCCAGTTTTACCGAGCCGATAGCCGGGACATCATTCGACAAGCGTTTACTCAGCTATTAGAGCAAGGACAGGGTTATGACTTAGAGCTGCCTTTTATCACCGCCCAAAACCAACAGCGCTGGGTTCGCACCATTGCCCAAGCCGTGATGGAGGGGGGCAAGGTGACCCAAATCATGGGCAATCTGATCGATATTAGCGATCGCAAGGCTCTAGAGCTATATCTACAGGATTCAGAATCAAAGCTGGAACGCATCCTCGATAATGCACCGGCCTGCATTGCCAGTTATCGCCTCTATGGCAAAGACGGCCCTGATCCGACCCATTACGCCGACGATAGTTGGGAGTATGTGTTTTATTCGGCGGGATGTGAGTCGGTGTTTGGCTACAGCGCCGCTACGTTTTTGGCGGATAAAAATCTATGGCGATCGCGGGTTCATCCCGAAGATTGGGACACCGTACTGTTACCCCGTTACGAGGCTTTTTATCGAGAAGCACCCACAGACGTTAAATACCGCTTTTATCACGCCGATGGCAGCCTACGGTGGGTGGCCGAAAAATCTACCAGCCACTGGGAAGCCGAACAAGGAACGTGGCTGATTACCACCGTCAGTAGCGATATCACCGCGTCCAAGCAGGTCCGGCTCGCGTTACAGGCCAGTGAAGCTCAGTTTCGCGCCGTGTATGAGCAGGCGGGGGTCGGCATTAACCAAGCTAACCGAGCGGGCCGCTTTATGCAGGTGAACCAGTGGTTTTGTGATCTGTTGGGATACACCCGAGCCGAGCTCCTCAGCCTGAGTTATCAGGACATTACCCATCCTGATGATTTGCCCGAGCAGCAGCGCTTAACCGAGATTCTATATCAAGGGCAGATAGAGTCTTACACCTACGAAAAACGGTATCTGACCAAAACAGGGGAGCCAATTTGGGTCTCTGTCACCATGTCTGTGGTGACCGGCGATCAGGGTCAACCCCTAACTGATTTGGCGATTGTGGAAGATATTCGTGATCGCAAACGGGCCGAAGCCAGCCTTAAAACAGCACTCCAGCAGTTAACCTTCCATAGCGAAAACTCCCCCCTTGCCACCATCGAATGGGATAGCCAGTTTCGAGTGAGGCGCTGGTCTCCGCAGGCCGAAGCCATGTTTGGCTGGTCTATATCAGAAGTCATCGGGAAGCATCCTAACGACTGGTCTTTTGTGGTGGCAGCCGACCAAGGTGGCGTTAATGACGTCATGGCCAACATCTTTGCTAGCGCCTTAGATCGGGGCGTCCATCGCAACCGTAACTACACCCGCGATGGCAAAGTACTCAGCTGTGAATGGTACAACTCTGTCCTTAGGGATGACACCGGCCAAATCGTTTCGATTCTCTCCTTGGTCCAAGATATTACCGCCCGCCACCAATTAGAGCAGGCGCTGCGCGCCTCAGAAGCCAAGCTCAATGACGTACTCAACAATGCCGGGGCGGCGATTGCCAGCTTCACACTGCTGCCAGACCAAACTTGGCAATATGACTACTACTCAGAGGGGTGCCACCAAGTTTTGGGTTATACCCGAAGCGAGCTGCTCTATGACAGCGATCTCTGGTTTGACCGCATTCATCCTGAGGATCAAGTGGCCGTGGTCAAACCCAGCCGGACAGCGATGGTACAGCGCGCCACCGGTAGTTGTGAGTACCGTTTTCGCCACCGCAATGGCCAATGGCGTTGGATTGCAGAAACCTTTGTCTCCCGTTGGGATACCACCCAAAACAGTTGGATCATCAACACCGTCAGCATTGATATTACCCAGCGCAAACAGGCCGAAATCGCCCTAGCCCAAGCTGACAAAAAGCATCAAGCCCTGCTAATAGCGCTACCGGACTTGGTGATGCGCATGTCCCGAGAAGGGGTTTACCTGGACTTCTTCCGCCCCTCGCACCTTGAGGTACTGGGGGAGGAAACCTTGGTGGGCCAAGGCATCGCAGGCAATTACCTCCCCTCTGACATGGTGGCAACCCGCATGGATGCTATCCATCGTGCCCTCGATACTGGGGAACTGCTCATTTACGAGCAAGACATTGAGGTGGCGGGGCAACCACGGATTGAAGAGGTGCGCGTGACCGCCTGTGGTGAGGGTGAAGCCTTGGTGGTGGTGCGAGATATCACCGATCGCAAGCAAGCCGAAATCTCCCTAGCCCAGAGTGAACGTAAATTACGGGCCTTAATTGAAGCCTTACCAGACTTAGTCATGCGTATCTCTGGGGACGGGGTTTATCTCGACTTTTTCCCCCCATCCACCTTTGAAGCCCTGGGGGACGAAACCTTGGTGGGGCAAAGTCTCCACGGGAATGTCCTGCCTGACCACATAGCGGATATCCGTCTGCATTACATTCAGCAAGCCTTGGCAACCCAAACGCCCCAAATCTACGAACAACCGCTAGTCATCAATGGCAAATCCTACATTGATGAAATCCGGGTTGCAGCCTGCGGTGATGATGAGGTGGTGATGGTGGTTAGCGACATCACCGATCGCAAGCGCACCGAGCAAGCCTTTAAATCCTTGCTAGAGGGTACGGCGGCGGCCACGGGCCAAGACTTTTTCCCGGTGCTTGCCACCCAAATTGCTCAAATTTTGCAGGTCTCCCAGGTAGTCGTCTCCCGGCAGCAGGGTGATCGTTTAGTACCGGTTGTCTTTTGCAGCCATGGAGATTTTGTTAAGGATTGGAGCTACCGCTTTGAAAATACCCCCTGCGAACAGACCCTCGCTGACGGTGTTTACTACTGCGGGAACAGCGTCCAGACGGCCTTCCCACAAGATCCCAATCTGGATCGACTTCAGACTGAAGCCTACCTGGGTATAGCGCTGCGCAATGGTTCCGGGGAAGCGATTGGGGTGCTTTGTGTGCTCAGCGATCGCCCTTTAGAGCAACCCGCCTTTGCCGAAACTATTTTGCGCATCTTTGCCGCCCGCGCTGCCGCTGAGCTAGAGCGACTAGACACAGCCTCAGCCCTGGCACAGCTCAACCAAGATCTAGAACAACGGGTCGAGCAGCGTACTGCCGATCTCAGAGCTTCTCAAAACTTGCTGCAATTGGTCTTTGACACCCTACCCCAACGGGTGTTTTGGAAAGACCGTGACAGTCGTTATTTAGGCTGCAATCGTCGTTTTATCGAGGATAGGGAGATCTCTTCAGCACTCGATATTATCGGCAAAAGCGACTACGAACTCTGGTCCTCTACTGCTGATCTTTACGTGGGTGACGACCGCCAAGTGATCGCCAGCGGTATCCCCAAACTGAATTATGAAGAGCCCCAATTGCGTAATGACGGCACCCAGGCATGGTTACGCACAAACAAACTGCCCCTACGGGATGAGCACGGGGAGATTATTGGCGTTTTTGGGTCCTACGAAGACATCAGCGATCGTAGAAAGGCCGAAGTAGCCTTACGAGAAAGTGAAGAACGCTTTCGACAACTGGCCGAAAACATCAACCAAGTGTTTTGGCTGACCACCCCTGATCTGGCGGAGATGCTCTACATCAGCCCTGCTTACGAAGCTATTTGGGGGCTGTCTGTAGAAACTGTCTACGAAGAGGGGTTGAGTTGGCTGGATGCCGTTCATACAGACGATCTCCCCCAGGTTCGCGAGGCCCTTGATCGCTTAGCACTGGCCCATGATGTTTATGACCAGGAATATCGGATCCAGCAACCCAGCGGTGAGATCCGGTGGATTCGAGATCGCGCTTTCCCAGTGCAGGATGAGACGGGGCAAGTGTGGCGTATTGCGGGTATTGCCGAAGACATCAGCCGTCTCAAAACCGCAGAGCAAGCCCTACAACAAACGAACCAAATATTGGAGGAACGCGTTGCCGAACGCACTGCTCAGCTTCAACAGGCCAAAGACTTAGCCGAAATGGCTAACCGGGCTAAAAGTACGTTTCTAGCCAACATGAGCCATGAGTTGCGGACCCCCCTCAACGCCATCTTGGGGTTCAGTCAACTCATGGTTCAAGATGCGGATTTAAGTCCCCAACACATCGAAAACCTCGTCATTATCAATCACAGTGGTGAGCACCTCCTGAATTTGATCAATGACATTCTCCAGATGTCGTCCATTGAGGCGGGGCGGGTACCCCTGCAACAGCAGCGATTTTGCCCCAGACAGCTCGTGGAAGCCATTGCTGCGATGCTCCAGGGCAAAGCGGCGGCCAAGGGGCTCCAATTTGAAATTACCTATCCCGAAAACCTGCCCGCTACGATTGAGGCCGATGAGCATAAACTCCGGCAAGTGTTGATCAATCTCGTCGGTAACGCCATCAAGTTTACAGACCAGGGCCAAGTCACCCTTCGCATCACAACGGATGGGAACAATAATGAACCCGTCCCCGAACAAGGGATTTTACGGCTCACCTTTGAGGTACAGGATACGGGGCTGGGCATCGCTGATGCTGACCAAGCCCTGATTTTTGAGCCGTTTTCCCAAGCTCAGCTCCATAACCGCCTACAAGAAGGTACTGGGTTAGGTCTAGCCATCAGTCGCCGGTTTGCAACGTTGATGGGGGGAGAACTCAGGGTTGAGAGTGCGCTGGGTCAAGGATCGACCTTTGGCTTTACCGTTCCAGTAACGGTGGTTGAGGCGGCAGTCGCTAATTCGGCGCAAGTTGAATCGCAACCCATTGCCCTCTTGCCAGGACAGCCATCCTATCGGATTTTGATTGTCGAAGATAATTTGGCCAGTTGTGCCCTTTTATATACCTTGCTCAGTCAACTGGGGTTTGAGTTGCGGGTGGCCAATAATGGTGAGTGCGCGATCGCCCACTGGCGAGAGTGGCACCCCCACTTGATTTGGATGGACTTACGCATGCCGGGGCTGGATGGGTATGCAACCACCCGTAAAATTCGAACCCTAGAACAGCAACATCCTGAAACCCCACCCACCAAGATCCTGGCTCTGACCGCTAGCGTCTTTGCCGAAGACCAAGCCAAAGCCCTGGCATCGGGTTGCGATGACTTTGTTCCCAAGCCCTTAAAAACCCCCATGGTTACAGCCAAATTAACTGAACATTTGGGAGCCCAATATCAGTACGCATCGGTGCCTACAAAAACGATTTCCCTAGAAATGGTGGCCACTGGTCCGTCAGAGCAGACGATTATTGCGGCATTGGCCACCCAGCCTCAGTCCTGGCTAGAGCAACTGCATCACACCACGTTGCTGTTGGATGAAGAGGCCATTATTGTGCGGTTGCAACAGTTGCCTGAGCAGCATGCCGAAATTGCTCAATACCTGAGTGATCAGGTGAGTGACTTTGACTTTGATGCGGTGCTACCCCTGATTGAGGCCGCGATCGCCCATGTCGCCCAACCGGCCATGCCACCAGAGTAAGCATGGGGGGCGGCAGATTTTTTTTTACAATGCTTAGGGAACGGCTACGGCGATCGCGCACTCACCGTTTCTTTAGCTGAGACTTAATCGGAGAAGATCACCCATGGCAGAGGTTAATTGCGCCGAGGACTGCATCAACGGCTGTGTCCTCGGGGATGACTGCCCCAACCAGGCATATACCCAGCAGGCCACTCGGTTCATTGAAAACACGTCCCTCGACAAAATCCTAGAAATGGCTGACGAAGCGGTGCGACGAAAAATGATTGAGCGCGCTTCTCAGCCTCGGAAGTGGATTCTGCCCGAAGATTAAAGTCGCTTTTCCCAAAAATCATCCCGCTAAGGCATCCCGCTTTTTTAGGGCAGATCTTCTAACGGGGTGATTGCCCCTTGGGAGGGGATAATCGTGCGTTGCAAGGTGACCTTATGGCTCTCCTCTTGGGTGGCAAGATCCACCGCGATCGCCTCAAAACGGACCTCCAAACATCCCATAGGGACCTGTAGATGCAGTAGCGCCTCGGATTGGCCGTCAAAAGCAGGGGTCCAATTCATGAGCCAGCGGGGCTTTTCGATTAGACTCCGGTTCTGAATGTCGGTCATCCAAAACTTAACCGCCAAGCGATGGGGAAACGGCGGTAGGCTCACAGTCAACGCCAAGGGGTCGCCCGCGACCAAGGTACTGTCAGGTAGTTCCACCTGGGGAACGGGGACCACCAAGGTCTCCAGAGCCTCAGACCCAGGGGCATCCGGCAAATCTGTTGTGCCGATGCCCTGGGTTGGACTGTTGGATGGCGGCTCAGGCTCGTCGTAAATCACCACTTCATGGCTAGGGGCCGTGACCGTCATCGCGGGCAGAGACGGGGTGACTGCGGGCAGATCCACCGGGGACTCCCCGGCCTGATCAAGTTCAGCCTCAACCCCTGCGGCGGTCATTTCACGCTTGAGATCAGCAGCAGCAGCATGACCGTCTTGGGCCAAAGCCGTCAACCGTCCCCAAAATCGATCCTTAAGGTTTAACGCCGTGAAATCCGGGTCAGATCCTGGGTCGGGCACCGGGGTGCTCGATGCACTGAGGGATTCGGCCTCAAGCGTCTCAGCCTCAATCATCTCAGCCTCAATCGTCTCGTCACCATACCCCGCAGGGGCTCCAGCCTTAGAGGAGCCTTGCCCTGGGGATAACTGACCTAGGGGCGGTAATTCTACGGTCTGTTCAAGCCCAGAAACTGCGTCTGGCGTTGCGGCGGCGGGTTCTATCCCAGCTAGGTCGGCTGACCCAGCTTGAGATGGGGGCGCAATCAAGGGCAGTTCCAGGGATTTTTGAGGGCTCTTTGCAGATTGAGAGGCTGGCCGCAGCGGCTGGTTTGGCAGGGTTGGTAAAGCCAGCGCACGGGGCAATTGCCCCGTCGGGGGGCTCGGCTGAATTTTGGGGGGGAGGGTGAGACCAGAGGCGGGCAAATAAATCAACCGGAACGGCACTTCACGCACCGCAGGCATATCTAAGGGCGTTGTTTTAGCCGTTTCCGCCTCTAGTTGGGCCGCTTCTGCTGATGGGGTCGGGTCTGTTGGCTGGGCTGA
>CAYGVA010000083.1:0-16492 GCA_964353225.1 uncultured Leptolyngbya sp. | reverse complement strand
CGCTTCCCCCACCGTTGCCCTTGACCTCACCCTTGCCCCCGCCTTGCCCAAACAGGGCTTTGACCAGGTGGTGCGGCAGGCCACCGAACTGGGGGTCACCACCATCGTGCCGATATTGAGCCGTCGCACCCTGCTACGGCCCAGCCCCAGCAAGGTGCAGCGCTGGCGGCGCATTGCCGCCGAGGCCGCAGAGCAATGTGAACGGGCCAAAGTCCCTGCCCTTCTAGAGCCGGTGCCCTGGGGCGATTGGCTGACCCACACCGATGCCCCCGCCCAACGATTGCTGGCGGTGGCGCGGGGCGATCGCCCCACCCTGCTATCCGTTTGTGGGCCATCCCCTGCTGTGGTGATCGCCACGGGACCGGAAGGGGGCTGGACGGATGCAGAAATTGCAGCGGCGATCGCCGCAGGTTACCATCCCATCTCCCTCGGCAATCAAATTTTGCGGGCTGTGACTGCGCCAATTGTCGCGTTAGCCATTATCCAGGCCGCCCACGGGCAAGGGAACCAGACCGATTGTGATCTCGATCAACAGTAATCTCCCACCCAAGACATCCTGTGGGATCACGCCTTGGGCTAAAATCTTGGGCAAATGCCCCTAGGTTACCCCATGTTTACCCTAGCCCCCCACCAAGAAACCGCTGCCCTGATCACCGCCAGCACCCGACCAGAAGCCATTGTCCATGCCCTCCGGCGGGTACTGCCCCACAAAGACCTACAAGAAGTGGCAGTCCGGCTCATGGCAGAGGCCCAAGACAACGACACCGCTTACTAACGCTGTATCCCTATGAGTGCCCGTCAGGTATTTGAGCATCCCGTCGTTGTCTATCCCCATCACACCGACTATGCGGGCATCGTTTGGCATGGCACCTACATTGCCTGGATGGAAGAGGCGCGGGTGGCCTATTTGCGATCACACGATATTAATTTTGCCGACTGGGTTGCGGCCGGCATTGATCTTCCCGTTGTTGACCTCTCCCTGCGCTATCGACAATCTTTGACCATGGGGATGAACGCCACCATCAAGACCTGGCTAGAATCCCGCCGGGGGGTGCGCTTAACTTGGCAATACGACATTCAAAATGCGGCGACCGGCCAGAGTTGTGTTCTAGGCACCGTTGTCCTTGCCACCGTTGATCACCAAAAACGCAAAATTGTCCGTCGTCTCCCTGATTCGTTGCAAGCGGCATTGGATCGTCTGCTTTGAAGGTGCCACTCATGCCGGGTGGCATACGCTTCTGCACCATACCGATACGAGTGACACCGCTATTTACCCCGCAAACTGCCGATGGATGAGGGTCTCCATTGCCGTGGCGGTTAACGGTCTCGAAAACAGATAGCCCTGACCCGACTCACAGCGCAGCGCCTTCAGTTGGGAATGGTGTTTGGGGGTTTCGACCCCCTCTGCCACCACTTCTAGGCCAAGATTCCAAGCCAAACGTACAACCGATTGCAAAATCTCTAGCTTATCGTAGGAGGTGTCGGCCCCTTCAATAAAAGAGCGATCGATTTTCAGGGTGTCAAAGGGAAATTGATACAGGTAACTTAACGAAGAATACCCCGTCCCAAAATCATCAATGGATAGCTTAATTCCTAGGTTTCGAATACTCGTCAGCTGCTGCACAATCGAAGTAGAATTCTCAATCAAAACACTTTCAGTAATTTCTATTTTTAGATTTTCACCACTCAGATGAGTGTCATCCAAAATTTTAGCGATTCTATCAGCCGCATCCCCCTGGAAAAATTGCTTGCTAGACATATTGACACTGACAAACAAATTTTTTGCTTCTGGCGTATTGTTTTGCCATGCCCGTAACTGATAACAAGCTTCCCGCAATACCCACCAGCCTAGGGGAACAATCAATCCCGTTTTTTCAGCAATGTGAATGAACTTTTCTGGGCTCAAGAGCCCCTGCTTGGGATGTTGCCAACGCACTAATGCTTCAAATCCAATGGTTTCTTTAGAGCGAATCAAGACAATTGGTTGGTAGTGTAAAACCAACTCTTGATTAGGTATCGCTTTGCGCAGGGCGATTTCCAGTCGTAAATCACCCTCGATATGGGTTTGCATCTTGTCTTCAAATAGACAATAACGCTGGCCAGCGGTTTTCTTGGCCTGATACATCGCAATCCTGGCGGCCCGTAGTAAGTCCTCGGGATGTCGGGCATTAGTATCGCCCAAGGCAATTCCCATGGAAGCATCAATCGGGATAGGTTGCTCGGCAAGCATGAAAGGCTGATCTAGCTTTTCATACAGCTGCTCAATGGTAGTGACCACCGTAGAGTAGGACGCAATGTCTTCCAGCAAAATCGCAA
This sequence comes from uncultured Leptolyngbya sp., assembly GCA_964353225.1. Classification (GTDB taxonomy): domain Bacteria; phylum Cyanobacteriota; class Cyanobacteriia; order Phormidesmidales; family Phormidesmidaceae; genus PCC-6406. The sequence goes on along the minus strand of CAYGVA010000083.1, from coordinate 14,176 downwards.
AGGTATCTCCCCCTAAACGAGAGACGGTATCTTCTGACCGCAGGGCCGCCGTCAATCGGTGGGCGAATTCAACCAGTAGCAGATCACCGATGTCATGGCCAAAGGCATCATTGACCAATTTCAGGTGATTGATATCGATATAGACTAAGGCGATCAAGCCAGAAACATGATGTTCTAGCCTTGCTAACGCATGCTCCACCCGATCAATAAAAACATTCCGCTGCAGCAGACTGGTCAAGCCATCGCGTAGGCTGTTTGTGTGGACAACCGCCTCATGGACTTTACGCTCGGTAATATCTTGAACCATGACGACTGCCCCTGATTGGCGTGACACGGTATCGACCATCAGGGGAAAGCCATTAAACAACAGCCAACGACCTGAACCTAGGGCCAAAGCAGGCAAAAACAGTTCTAGATCGGTGATTTTTATGCCGGCATTAACCTGTTTCAGGGGTAAGTCAATGGTGGCGACAGGACTAGTTGTATCATCATAAAAAAGTTGTCTATGGGGCTCTGGATGTTTTTCCCATAGCAGAGAGAAATCGCGTTGGAAGAGGGTGTTAGCCTGATCGTTTACATAAATAACGTCATAGGTTTGAGTGACGACAATGACAGCATCTTGACAATGATCAAAAAGTTGTGCGCAGCTACTGGAAAGGAGATTCATCTCGTCGTCTCAGTGAGAGGAAGCAATACGCCCCCGTGCGATTTCAGACGTACGATGCAAAGACCCAACGTCCTCCAAAAACGCAGTGAAGTTACATCAACGGGAGGGGTGGACTAGAGACACGGTTAATCTATCCCACTGGGATGACAGGGAAATGATTCTAAATCTACAGGTGACGGTTTGAGATGCGCGCTCAGTGGGGCGGTTTATTCTAACTAAGGGAATTCACAGCACTCATGGCTCTCTCAGGGAATAACTTGGAGACCTCACTGGGTCGCATTCGAAACCTCTGTTTAAGGTTATAGCCTGTATGGCTGTAAATCGCCCTCCCTTAGGTTATGTATCTCAAAGCCCTACAGCTCAGGTGTTTCCGCAATTATGGGGAGCAGGCCGTGGCCTTCACGGCCCCCAAAACCATTGTGCTGGGGGATAATGCCCAGGGGAAATCGAACCTACTGGAATCAGTAGAACTCCTGGCGACCCTGCGGTCCCATCGCTGCCACCGAGATCGCGATCTCATCCAAGCGGGGCAACCGCTGGGCAAAATCACAGCGACGGTGCAACGGCACGTGGGCCAGTCAGAATTGTCTCTAATGCTACGCCAGGGGGGCCGCCGCACCGCCATCCGCAATGGGGAAAAGTTGCGCCGCCAAGGGGATTTCTTGGGGGCCTTGAATGCGGTGCAGTTTTCGAGCCTAGATTTAGAGCTGGTGCGGGGGGGGCCAGGGGAGCGCCGCACCTGGCTCGATACCCTTTTGATGCAGTTAGAGCCCATTTATATCAATATTTTGGGGCAATATGCCCAAGCTCTGAAACAGCGCAATGCGCTGCTGCGCCAGAGTCTGCGCCAGGGCAACGGTCACCCTGACCCCACCCAACTGGCCCTATGGGATGCCCAATTGGCCACCCTGGGCACCCGTGTAATGCGACGGCGATCACGGGGCTTGGCTCGCTTGGCTCCCCTTGCCCACCAGTGGCACCAAGCGATCAGTGGTCAGACTGAGGTCCTAACCTTGCAATACCGGCCCAATGTACCCATGGACAGCGATGACCCCGCTGAGATTCAAGGGGCTTTTTTAGAGAAAATTCAGCAGCGGGAGTTTGCAGAGCAGCAGCAGCATACCTCCCTAGTGGGTCCCCATCGGGACGACATTGAGTTCACCATTAACGACACCCCAGCTCGACAGTATGGCTCCCAGGGGCAGCAGCGCACCCTGGTGTTGGCCTTGAAGTTAGCCGAACTGAAGTTGATCGAGTCGGTGGTGGGGGAGCCCCCGCTCTTACTCTTAGACGATGTGTTAGCAGAGTTGGATCTCAACCGCCAAAATCAATTACTAGAGGCCATTCAAGATCGCTTTCAAACCGTGATTACTACTACCCACCTGGGCTCCTTTGAATCCCAATGGCTGCAAGCCTCCCAGGTGCTGACGGTGAAAGCCGGAACCCTAACCCAGTTTTGAATTCAAAATTGGACGCGAAAGCCGCGCCCTTGTCCATCCATCGAGCCTATGACCCAAATCCACTACCGATCGGCCACCGCTGAGGATTGGGGGGCGATCGCCCAGCATTTCCATGATTTATGGCGGGATAACGGCGTACCCGTAACCGGCATTCGCCCTGACTGGCAGGCCATCACCCTAGATTTCATCCAAACTGCTACGGCCACCCTCGACTATCAAGCCTTTGTGGCCGAGGCCCAGGGGAACATCGTCGGGTCAGTGGGAGGACAACGGTTTGCCGGACTCTACCCAAACGCTTTGACCCCGGACCAACGCTGCTATGGCTACCTCTGGAATGTGTATGTGGTGCCAGCCTATCGACGCCAGGGGATGGGGCGAGAACTCACCCAGCGGGCGGTGACCTACCTCAAGTCCCTGGGCTGCACACGAATTATTCTGCATGCCTCCCCCTTTGGGCAACCCCTTTACGAGCAAATGGGGTTTGTCCCCTCCAATGAAATGCGGCTGGATCTGTAAGGGCAGGCTAAGTAAGTCGGCAAAAAGAGCAGGCTAAGTGGGTCGGCGGATGGTCAAGAACGAAACCAACACCCTGAACCGTTAGCAGTAAACTTATTGAGGTTAGTTTTCAATAGTCTGGCTAGTGTTAGGGGCTCCCACGATCGCTATGGATCCGTCGATAATTCTGCAGTTAGACCACCTGATCAAGTCTTTTCCCCACCAAGCCATTCCTGCCGTCAATGGGATTAGCCTAACCCTCGCCAAAGGTGATCTGCTCGGTCTTCTGGGTCCCTCCGGCTGCGGCAAAACCACATTGCTGCGCCTGATTGCCGGGTTTGAACGCCCCCAAACCGGCACGATTGCCTTAGCCGACCGCGCCGTCTGCGATACCGCCCATTGGACACCCCCGGAGCATCGAGGGGTGGGGGTGGTTTTCCAGGATTATGCCCTGTTTCCCCATCTGACAGTGTTGGGCAATGTCACCTTTGGCCTCAAAACCGCAACCCAGCGGCACCTGTTCCCCGCCCATAAGCGCAAGGCCGAGGCCCAGCAGGCGATCGCCCTGGTGGGCTTAGCGGGGTTTGAAAACCGTTATCCCCATGAGCTCTCGGGGGGACAGCAGCAGCGGGTGGCCCTGGCAAGGGCTTTGGCCCCCCGCCCCAATTTGGTGTTGCTGGACGAACCCTTTAGTAATTTGGATGTGCAGGTGCGCCTTTACCTGCGTCAAGAAGTGCGAGACATTCTCAAGGGGGTCGGGGCCTCTGGGGTATTTGTCACCCACGACCAAGAAGAGGCTTTGTCGATTGCCGATCGCCTAGCGGTGATGCGCCACGGCCAGCTAGAGCAGCTCGATACCCCCGAAGCGGTTTATCGACAGCCCGCCTCTCGATTTGTGGCAGAATTTGTCACCCAGGCCAACTTTATTCCGGTGGAGCGGGTGGGCAATGACTGGCGTACCATTCTGGGGCTGCTACCGATCGCCCCAGGAGATGAGCACCTATTGGCGGGAGAAATGATGATTCGCCAGGAGGATCTACAGTTGCGTGCTGATGAGCGGGGTCCGTTGACCGTGCGCGATCGCCAGTTTCTAGGGCGAGAATACCGCTACACCCTCACCACCGCCACGGGGCAAACCCTTCAGGCTCGCACCGCCACAGATATCCGCCTCAACCCAGGCACATCGATCAGTGCCACCGTGACCCACAAACCGCAGCGAGTGTTTGCCCAGGGATCAGCACCAGAACCCCCCACTCACTCGACCATGGACATGGCTGCACCGGTGTAAAGGGTGCCAATACGGACAGAATCGGCACTTTGCTGAGGCTTTAAACAAAACCTCCCTTCCATGAAATTTCCGTAAACCACCGGAGCAAATCCTGTTGGGGTAGGGACTCCTGGGAAAAATTAGGTATAGATGTACCTACGGAGCGGAGCAGCACCATGCGGATCCACACCAGTCAAAATCTCACCACCTTCGCCTCGTATTTTAAATTGGGTCTGTCCCTGGTCATTCTGTATGTGATCGCCTCCCAGGGGTTTAAATATTGGCAACAAGATTCCGGCTTGCAGAAACTGCAACAGCTCACCGGCCCTGAGGCGGTACAGCCCCAGGAGTAACGCTGGTTTCCCCCGTGCCGTGATCAGCGTCGCCAGCCCAGTTCGAGCAAGCCTGCGGCCCACTTTGCCTCTGCGCAAAGCATCAGAACAATCCTAGGTGTCCTAATCAAAGTGGCCAGCATTATATTTCGGTGCTCACTCCCCTAGGGGACTGGGTAAACTCGGGAGTGCAGTGTTCTGGAAAATCTTGGGATAACCCTATGGCGATCGCCCTTTCCCCCTCAGCGTTTATTGATAAGCCGATCAAGTTTGGCACCGATGGTTGGCGAGGCGTGATGGCCGCTGACTTTACCTTTGCGCGGGTCACCCAGGTGGCGGCGGTCGCCGCCCAAGTGCTCCGGCAAAACTACGGCCCCGCCACCGGCAGCAACACCGTGATTGTGGGCCACGATCGCCGCTTTTTATCCCCAGAGTTTGCCCAGGCGGCGGCGGATGCCATTATTGCCGCTGGATTTGATGTGTGCCTCACCGAGTGCTTTGCCCCCACCCCGGCCTTTAGCTGGGCGGCCAAAGCCCAAGGGGCATTGGGGGCCATTGTGATCACCGCTAGCCACAACCCCGCCGCCTATAACGGCCTCAAAATCAAAAGTGCCTTTGGCGGGTCGGTCCCCCAGGAATTTACCCAACAGGTGGAAGCCCAGCTCAGCACCCAATTCACCATTCCGGGTCAGCCCGGTACCCTGACTACCTTCGATCCCTGGCCCAGTTATTGCGAAGGACTGCAAGCCTTAGTTGATCTGCCTGCCCTACAGGAGGCGATTCGATCTGGCCAGTTAACGGTGTTTGCCGATGTCATGCATGGTTCCGCTGCTACAGGCTTAGAGCGGTTATTGGGAATGCCCATCCATGAACTGAATGGCGACGCTGATCCGTTATTTGAAGGGGGGGCACCGGAACCGTTGCCTAAATATTTGGGCCGGATGTTAGCGACGGTAAAGGACTACGAACCGTCGGTGGCGGAGGGGGTGATTGCAGGGCTGGTGTTTGATGGCGACAGCGATCGCATCGCCGCCGTCGATGGCCAGGGTAATTTTCTGAGTTCCCAAATCTTGATCCCCATTTTGATTGATCACCTGACCACGGAACAGGGTCGAACCGGAGAGGTGATCAAGACCATTAGCGGCTCTAACATCATTCCGAAGGTGGCGGCCCTCCACGGCTTATCCATGCACGAAACGGCCATTGGCTATAAGTACATCGCCGATCGCATGATGGAATCTCAAGCACTGATTGGGGGTGAAGAGTCAGGCGGCGTGGGCTATGGCCACCACATTCCTGAGCGGGATGCCCTGCTGTCGGCCCTGTATGTGCTGGAAGCGGTGGTGAAATCGGGATTGGATCTGAGCGATCGCTATCGCCAACTCCAAGAAACCACCGGTTACTTTTCCGCCTACGATCGCATCGACTTGCCCCTGGCCAGCATGGAAGTACGGGCCAAGCTGGTGCAAGCGTTGGAAACCAATTGCCCCCAGACCGTGGCGGGCAAACAGGTCACCCATTGCCTGACCATCGACGGCTACAAATTCTCCTTAGCCGATGACAGTTGGCTGCTGATTCGCTTTAGCGGTACCGAGCCGGTGCTGCGCCTCTATAGCGAAGCCGCCACCCTCGATGAGGTCCACAAGCACCTGAACTGGGCAAAGGATTGGGCAACTGCCATTGGTTAGGTCTGTGGCAAGCTAGGGAAAGGTTCCCCTTGTTGAGATCACCATGGCTAAGCCCCATCCTTGGATACTGCGCGATCGCTCCTTTAATTGGGGCAATCGCACCTATGTGATGGGGGTTTTAAATGTCACCCCCGACAGTTTCAGCGATGGGGGGCAGTTTAATAGCCTCGAAACCGGGTTGGCCCAGGCCCAGCAGTTGGTGGCAGCGGGGGTAGATATACTCGACATTGGCGGACAATCCACGCGACCAGGGGCAGAGTCAGTCCCCGTAGAAGCAGAATTGCGGCGGGTTGTACCGGTGATCAAAGCTATCCGCCAGAGCCCTGATGCCGCCTTGCAAACAGCGGTAATCTCCGTCGATACCACTCGTTCAGAGGTGGCTCGGGCGGCGATACGGGCAGGGGCGGACCTAGTGAATGATATTTCTGGCGGCACCTTTGATCGGGGAATGTTATCGACGGTGGCGGACTTAGGGGTGCCCATTGTGTTGATGCATATCCGGGGGACCCCAGCGACGATGCAGAATCAGACCAATTACGAAGACCTACTAGGGGAAATTATTGGGGCCTTGAAGCGCCAAATCAAAACGGCGATGGCAGCGGGGGTTAACGCCAATCGCATCATTGTGGATCCAGGTATCGGCTTTGGCAAAAGTTATCCCCAGAACCTAGAGATTTTACGGCGCATCCCGGACTTGCGGGCCTTGGGCTGCCCGATTTTGATTGGCCCCTCGCGAAAAAGCTTCATCGGTTGGATCCTAGACCAACCGGATCCGACCCAGCGGGTGTGGGGAACGGCGGCAGCTTGCTGCGCGGCGATCTCGGGCGGAGCTGATATTTTGCGCATCCACGATGGTCGGGAAATGGTTGAGGTGAGTCGGGTGGCCGATGCAGTGTGGCGACCCCAGCCCCAATAATCCGAGCCAGCATCTGCCTTTAACGCCCTGAGAGCTTCACCAAACCAATGCCGCCAAAATACAAAAATAGTACGGCTCCCCCCAGCAAACTCTGGGTCACGGGGTCAGTGGACGGGGTCAGCACAGCCCCTAAAATGGCCGCCCCTAGCAAAATATAGCGCCAGCCCTTCACCATAGCGTCAGAATTGACGATGCCCAATAGCGCCAGTAACAGTTGCAAAATCGGCACTTGAAAGGCTAGCCCCGTACTGAACAGCAGCAGCAGGATGAACTCAAAATAGCGATCGATGGACCAGAGCTGCTCCACCACATCGGCCCCATAGTTGATGAAAAAGTTGAGGGCCGCTGGAATTAAGGCGATGTAAGCGAACCCTAACCCCCCAAAAAACAACACGCTTGAGCCCAATACAATGGGGCCAATCAACCGCCGCTCCCGCCGGGTTAGCCCCGGTGTTACGAACATAATGATCTGGTAGAGGATAAAGGGACTGGCCACCAGTAAGCCGCTATAGCCCGCCACCTTCATTGAGACAAAAAAGTATTCCCCTGGCGATAGCTGCAAAAACTTAGCCCCCTGGGCCGGAATCTCTAATAGCTCGACAATATGTTTGACCACCACAAAGCAGCCAATGATAGACACTCCCACGGCGATCACGGCATACAAGAGGCGCTGCCTTAACTCATCCAGATGATCGAATAACGACATTTCCACGTCGTTAGGCGCTTCGTCGAGGTAATCCTCGGTAGGCACAACCGCATCAGTGGCAGGAAGAGAATTCTTAGGGGGGGAAGAGGTCATCGCTTCGCAATAACGGGATTCACAATAACGAGATTCGTCATACCGGGATAAACCCGGTGATTGTATTGTAAGCAACCGGCTCAAATGTTACTGAGCTTCAACCGCAGCAGCCGTGCCGCCAGGGGTAAAGGTCTGACTTTGGACCGCACCGCGATTGCCCATGGCAACCTCAGGTTCTCCATTGAAGGACACCATCACGGCCCCAGCATTACCCGCTGTGATGATCAGCTCAGCCTGGGCCGTCCAGGTTTCGGTACTGCCATTGGCCAGCGTACCTTCATAGGCGACTTCTCCATCAGCGGTGACCCGCATCCACGAGCGTTCAGTCAAACTGACGTTAAGGGTGATCGGTGCTGCATTCACCACCGGGGTGGGCTCAACGGCTTCCGGGGCGACAGGGGTGGGCTCAGATGTAGATTCAGGGGGTTCTGAGGCGACGGGTCGATTCGACAGGCTTGCCGTTACTAGGGGGGCGATCGCCCAAATGCCCACCCCAACAGCGACAACTAGGGCAACACCCCCCAAGAATAGCCGCCCTGGCCAAAAAGAAGTATTAGCACGATTGGTGGGAGTTGCGGGCTTGATAACCTTGAGTCGATGCTGATCAGCCTTGGCGACCACCCCTTCCACCTTGCCGCTCTTCGCCTGCTCCGGATTGGGAAGGACAGAGACCAGGGTAGTATCAAATTGCTGGGCCAACTCGCGCCCATCTAACCCCAAGGCATCGCCATAGCGGCGAATAAAACCTTGAATGAACACGGGCTCTGGCAAGGACTCGATATCGGCGACTTCCAGGGCCTCTAAGAGGGCCGGACGCATGAAAATTTGAGTAGCCACTTCCTCAGCCGTGCGATTTTGCTCTTTACGGACACTCTGGAGGTAAAGCCCTAAACTCGATAGCTGTTCCTGTTGGGCGGGGGTCAACTTACTCACAAGGGTTAATGGGAACCTTTTTGCAAAGTTCTGTAACGCATAGGCTGGTGCCCATTGTAAGGGCAAACAGCCTTCCCTTGAAAGCTTTTGCTAGGGCCAGGGGGGCTATAGCTGAGATAAGCGCTGGGCAACTTCTGGGTTGTAAAGGCGGAGATAATTCCAGTAGCCGCCAAATACGGAATGGATGTAGCCTCGCGTTTCATTAAAGGGAATGCGATGGACAAACTCATCGGCATCGGCATAGTTGCGGCGGTCAATCCAATCGGCAACATTACCAGGACCGGCGTTGTAGCTGGCTACCGCGTAAAGAGAATTGTTGTCGTATTCCCCATGGGTATAGTCCAGGTACCAGGTGCCAAGCTTAATGTTGTCTATGGGGTCTTCGAGGTCTTTGATGGTGATATTGGTCTGGGTTTGAATCCAGTCGGCGGTGTCGGGCATCACCTGCATCAGGCCGGTGGCCCCCACCCCAGAACGAATTTTGGGCTCAAAGCGAGACTCCTGACGAATCAGGGCAATGACCAACAGCGGGTTTAACTGTCGTTCGGCCGACCATTGGGCAATAGTGGGGGCATAGGGAAAGGGGTAAAGCGTCTGACCATAGGCGGGGTGGTCTTTGAGGGTGGCATAAACGGCCTGCTCTTCAGGGGGCTCGCGCCAGGCCAGACTGGAGATCATATAAATGCCATCGAGGTTATCCCCCACCCCTAATCGCATGACGCCATCAGTAAATTGTTCTTCGACGGTGGGGTCTTGGCGGTTGGCAAACTCCATCTGCCACAGGGTCCAAGCGTCTTGATCCTGGCCTAACCGGTAGAGCTCTTGTAGGGTCTCTGACCCAGCGGGTAGGGCGGTGCGCTGGCTTGGCAGACGGACTTGGGGTTGGCGCGATCGCACCGTTTCAAAATCCCCCACATCCCAGCCCAGGTGTACAGCGGAGCGCCAGGCATAGTAGCTCTCTGGATAGGCTTTGACCACCTGATTAAAGCTGGCTTGGGCGGCATCGCTTTGACCGGCGCGGAGCTGCCATTTTCCGGCCCAAAACCCCGCTTCGGGCGCTTCTTCGCTATCGGGATTTTCCTTCAGGAGTTGCTGCGCCCACTGCATGGCCCCAGACCAGTTACCCCCCTCGGCGGCACCATGGGCATAGCCCAGCCGTAACTGGGCCGCCGCCTCAGAATTGCTGTATTGACTGAGGACCGACTGCGTTGCCTTTTGGGCAGATTCGCCACTGCCAAGATCTCTCAAAACCGCACTCTTGACCACAAGGGCCTCAGCAGCCCGATTAGGAAAATTGGCCACCACTCGATCCAGTAGGGTCAGGGCCGTAGCGTTATCGACTAAATTGGCGAGTTTCAAAATGCCTTCAGCGGTCTCGGGGGCCTCGGGAAATTCGGCCATGAGTTGCCCATAGCGGGCGATCGCGACGGTGCGATTTTGGCCAATCTGGGTACCGCGCGCCGCCCGGTAGCGATTTTGGGGGGTGGCAGGGGCTTGGCTGTAGGCTTTGCCCGCAGCGCCATAGCTTTGCCGCTCCCAGTAGGCAAAGCCCACCGCCTGCCAGTCTTCGGGAGTGAGCTGCGCCCCATGGCGCTCCACCAACTGATCGAGTTGGGAGATCAGCTCAGGATGTTCGATCCCGTAACGGGCCAGAATTAGACCCATCTCCTTTCCATCAGCGCGATCGGGAGTATTGACCAGGCGGTTATAGGCCACCTCTACCGACCGGGGATGGGCGGGCAGCGTCTCTAATAACTGGTCCCAATACTGCGGATCACCCAGACCTAATTGATAAAGGGCTTCCCCCGCCGCCACCGTGTCTCCATGGGTTTTTGCCACTGATTGCCAAGCCTTTTGGGCCGCGTCGGGCTGCCCGGAAGCATTCAGAGCTTGGCCCCGCTTAACCCCCACCAAGGGGGCCAGCACCGGATAATCTTCTTCTAAATTTTCGAGTAGGGGTAGGGCCTGACCACCGTTACCTTGATTAATCAGATCGATGGCCCTGAGATAACGGGCTCGGGGTTGATCCTCGGAGCGTTGAGTTGTAACTAGGGTCTCTAGGGCGGCGGCCCGTTGATCTGGATGCTGTAAAGCTAGGGCAAGCACTGGGGAGGCTTCAGAGCCCTCTCCAGCCGACCCATCTAGCACAGGGGCACTGCCTTGTTCAACCTTTGCCCCTGGCCACCAACCCGCCCCATTCGCCAAGGCCACCACCATACCCACGCTAACGGTACTGACCGCCGCAATGGCCAGCCAAGGGAGTGCCTTTTGCAAACGCTTACCCATGGAGTCCCTGTTTTACCTATAGCAATATCTTTTAGCTGTTGTAACAGACTTCTCTAGATCTAAGATGAATTCGTTCTTCTCGGCTGGGTGGGTCAAGATTGCACAACCGTACAAGCTGTGATCAAAATTGATTCAGGGTACATAATCTCAACTACCTTCACACTGCAACGGCATTAAATTTTTCATGGATCTTCAAGCATCGAACCAACAGCTCCTCGATTGGACCGGCGATTGTCTCGCGGTGGGTCTTTCGACGGCCGATGTCCCGTTAGCAGGGGCGTTGGCTAGCCTCGACCAGCAGTTGTCAGGGCTCATGCAAGACCTGATAGATGAGGCGGAATTTACGGGAAAGTCCGGCACGACGGCAGTGATTCGCGTCGGCAAAACCGGTCCCATCCGTAAGCTGGCGCTGGTGGGGTTGGGAGCGTTAAGCGATCTGACCGTTGATGGTTTGCGGCGGGCGGCAGCGAGTGCGGCGCGACTGGCTAAGCGAGAAAAGGCCACCACCCTCGGACTCTCCCTAGGGGATGGTAATGGTGTTGTCGCTGCCGAAACCGCCGCGCAAGCCCAGGCAGAAGGGGTGATTTTGGCCCTGGCAGAAGACAATCGGTTTAAGTCTGCCACCGATGACAAGCCCCCTGCAGTTGAGCAGGTCGATATTTTAGGGCTCCCCGATCAAGCTGCTGCGATCCTGCGGGGGCAGCAGGTGAGCGACGGGGTGATTTTGGCACGGGAGCTGGTGGCCGCCCCCGCCAATGTGGTTACGCCCCAAGCCCTGGCGGATACGGCCCAGGCGATCGCCACCGACCATGGCATTGACCTAGAGATTCTTGAGCAAGACGCCTGTGAAGCGCTGGGTATGGGTGCTTTTCTAGGGGTGGCCAAAGCCTCTGATTTGCCCCCCAAATTTATTCACCTCACCTATCGCCCCAGTGGCACCCCCCGGCGCAAACTGGCCATTGTCGGCAAGGGGCTGACCTTCGATTCTGGTGGCCTCAACATCAAGGCCGGGGCGGGCAGCATGATCGAAATGATGAAGTTTGACATGGGGGGTGCTGCTGCTACGCTGGGGGCCGCCAAGGCGATCGCCCAAATCAAGCCTGATGTGGAGGTCCACTTTATTAGCGCCGCTGCCGAAAACATGATCAGCGGTGGGGCCATGCGCCCCGGCGATATTCTGACCGCCTCCAACGGCAAAACCATTGAGGTTAACAACACCGACGCTGAAGGTCGCCTGACCCTAGCCGATGCCCTGGTGTTTGCCGAAAAGTTGGAGGTGGATGCGATCGTGGATTTGGCCACCCTCACCGGAGCCTGCATCGTCGCCCTTGGGGATGACATTGCCGGACTCTGGAGCCCCGACGACACATTGGCGCAGTCGCTCAAACAAGCTGCCCAAACCGCTGGGGAAAAATATTGGCAAATGCCCCTAGAGGAAAAGTACTTCGATGGCCTCAAGTCCATCGTGGCGGACATGAAAAACACCGGTCCCCGGTTTGGCGGTGCCATTACCGCCGCCCTCTTCCTGAAGCAATTTATCCAATCGGTTCCCTGGGCTCACCTCGATATTGCGGGCACCGTCTGGACCGAGAAGGAAAACGGCTATAACAGCCCCGGTGGCACCGGTTTTGGGGTCCGCACCCTTGTCAATTGGGTGTTGTCTTGAACCCCTTGACTTTTTTAACCCGTAGCCCTCACTACAATCTGCAAGGCGGTGACCTCGTATTCCATAGAGGTGACTTGATTCCATGGCAGGAGGTTGATTGTGCTGTTTGATGCCTATGAACCCGGCAACTTTTTTGATGAATTGTTTCTAAACAAGCGCCAGCCCCGCCCTGAATCGGCTCTGCTGATCGAGCGCATTAACGCCCTTTCACTCGAGGATTTAAAGCAGCGCCAGCAGGTGGCCCAGAACACGCTGTTCAAGCTGGGGGTGACCTTCAATGTCTATAGCGATAGCGAAGGGACTGAGCGTATTTTCCCCTTTGATATCGTGCCTCGGGTGGTATCGGCGTCAGAGTGGGCCTGGCTAGAGCGAGGGCTGAAGCAGCGCATTGAAGCCCTAAACTGCTTCCTCCATGATGTCTACAACAAGCAACAGATCATCCAAGATGGGGTAATTCCCCGCCATGTGGTGGAATCAGCCCCTGGGTTTTTGAAGCCCTGCCTGGGGCTACAGCCCCCCAAGGACATCTGGTGTCACATCACCGGTACTGACTTAGTGCGCGATCGCGATGGTGGCTGGTACGTCCTTGAGGACAACCTGCGCTGTCCTTCGGGGGTGTCCTACGTCCTGGAAAATCGGCGGGTGATGAAGAGCACCTTTCCCCAGTTATTTTCGGTACTCGATATTCAGCCCGTTGATGACTACCCCAGCCAACTGCTAGAAACCCTGCTGAACTTGGCCCCCGAGCCCCTCAGTGATCCCAAAGTGGTGGTGCTCACCCCCGGCACCTATAACTCCGCCTACTTTGAGCATTCCTTTTTGGCTCAGCAAATGGGCACCCAACTGGTAGAACCGCCGGATTTAGTCGTGTCGGACGGCTATCTCAAAATGCGCACCACTAAGGGCCTCCAGCAGGTGGATGTGATTTATCGCCGCATTGACGATGACTTCATTGATCCCCTGGCGTTTCGACCCGATTCATTGCTGGGCATTCCCGGCTTACTGGAGGTGTATCGCAAAGGCCGGGTGGCGATCGCCAATGCCCTCGGCACAGGGGTAGCAGACGACAAGCTGGTGTACGCCTATGTACCGGAAATGGTGCGCTACTACCTGGGCGAGGAGCAAATCATTCCCAACGTCCCCACCTATCTGTGCGAAGACCCGAAGCAACAGCAGCATGTCCTGGCCAACCTCGACAAATTAGTGGTCAAAGCCACCAATGCCTCAGGGGGGTACGGCATGTTGGTCGGTCCTCAATCAACCCCAGCAGAACAGGCTGAATTTGCCAAACTGATCCAACAAAATCCGCGCGGCTATATCGCCCAGCCCACCCTTTGCCTCTCTAGGGTGCCCACCCTAATTGAGGACAATTTTGAAGGCTGCCATGTGGATTTGCGGCCCTATATCCTCTACGGCAAAGAGGTCCATGTGAACCCAGGGGGGTTAACGCGGGTGGCCCTCAAAAGAGGCTCCCTGGTGGTCAACTCCTCCCAAGGGGGCGGCAGCAAAGACACCTGGGTGGTCAAGGCCGAACCCAGTGAATAAATTTTGAATTTTGAATTCAAAATTCTCCTCCAGCCCATAACCCAAGGTTGCTGACCCGGAGGGCGCAAACCTTGTGCCCCTACCCAACCCAAAATTCAACCCTTCTCCCCACCCCTTTATTC
>CAYGVA010000082.1:0-16518 GCA_964353225.1 uncultured Leptolyngbya sp. | reverse complement strand
CACCCCCCCGGCTCCCACCGCCAGAACCCAATCCCCGGAATCAGCCCGTGCTCCAGACCCAGAAGCAGCACTGTCACCATCATCCGATCGCTCCGAAAGCATCACCGATGCCAACGATGAAGTTGCGGCGGCAGCGGCCCCAACTTCTGGCAATGCTGCGCCCTTGGCCCTTGGGGAGGCACCGTCGCTACCCAGCGAATGGCTTCCCCCTGAAGGGTTTACAGGGGTGCTGACTTACCGCATCACGCTCACGACGGACAGCATGATCTCAGCTATCGTCCCGGAGGATGAGCAATCGACTGAGTATCAAGACTTGACCGGGCTGCCAGCAATCGGTACAGCGATCGAGGCTACGGACCTTGACGACATTTTTCTAATCACGTTCTACGGCAACGGCACGGTTAGAACAATGCCTGTTCCAGAGTCGCCTTAGGGGTACACAGGTTGGGAATAGGATCTCGCAATAAATGGCCGTGACACTCCTCATCCCTTCCTCATTCCTGGGGCGATATCGGCTTACGGCGCTGACGACGGCGCGGCATCGACATCGCCTTATCCACCGGAAACCCAGCCACCGGAATTACCTGGTACTTGCGCTCAGATTCCAGGTGACGCAACTCCGTATAGTCAACCCAATGGATGCAATCGACCGGACAGGTATCAATCGCTTCCTGGACCAACGTCGCCGGATCACCATCCTGACGAACGACCCTAGCCCGACCATAGTCGGGCTCAATATAAAAGGTGTTGCGCGCCACATGGGCGCAGTGGGTGCAGCCAATACAGGTGCGTTCATCTACATAAACACCTTCTTGACGAACGCTTCCCCCTAGCTCCGGCTCTAAACCACTCCGGTTAGGGGCATCCCGCAGATGCCCGCCAAGTTCTGGCTCTAAGCCAGAGGGCGTTGAGACTGACGGATTTGAAATGTGATCAGGTAAGTTAGGCATACACCCATCCCTAGTTGGTTTAAGCGCTCCAACGCTGAACCACTAGGCGAATGGCTCCCTCTTCGGTGGTCTGCTGTTCAGCGACCTGAAACCCCTGCTGCTGCGTCGCCGCCATCACGGTGTGAAGGGCATAGCGCTGGCTCACTTGGTTCAAAAAGCCATCTACCGATAGCGGCTGCTGCCAATATTGCAAATCAGCCACTAACTCATACTCTTGGGTGGTGGGGTTGAGCTTAAAGCCAATGTCGTAACCGTTTGATTGCTCAATCACAACCGCTGCGGTTTCCTCATTACCCTGGTAGCCCCGAACAGTGCTGGGTCCCGCCTTCCAATCAGCGCCCAGCTCTGACAGGGCAGCCTGGAGGGAAGTCAGGTTGCGGATTTTGGTACGAATCTGGCTAAAGTGTGACATTTAAAACCACATGCTAAAGGACATTAAATCAAACCTGGTTATTACCAGTTGCTGGTATAGGTCTGGGCCTGGGATGTGGCCTCGTGGGTCTGCTGGACTGGCTGCTGATAGTACTCAGCGGTAGACTCACGCCCCAGAACATCACCCAGTTGGGCTTCAATGGCAGCCGTGACCTCTTCACAGGACTTGCCAACAATGCCCGTCACCACCTCCTTGACGCGACCATCGGCATAGATGATGAACTCAAGGGTTTCCATAGGGCATCAAATTGTTTAGTGGGGAGACAGCACTCATCGGGTCTTCGCAGAATCCTAAGAAAGCCAACACCGGTTAACTTTCATCTAATCCTACTAAGCAATATCTCAGATCAGTTGACAATTCCATACCAAAACTCAATACAGCTTATTGATGGCGTGAGCAATGACCTTAGTATTTGTAAGTTTCGCGTAACTTGCCTAGGGGCGTCAAGGTAAGTTGATTGACCAGAGCAGGCTAAATACCTTGATTCCTCGCGGATACGAATCGATCGATTTGTTTTTCTTAATGCTTTACTTTTAACGCCCCTTGTCTTGAGGCCTCAGAACCGGAGAGCGCAGGGGCCAAGGGTAAGGGAGTGCTTATGGCGGTAGCAGGGCAAATCCGCTGGATAATATGAGGCTGACGACATGTATCGAGGGAGAACTATGGATTCACAGCCGGTCGATCAAGCTGCGGTGATGGCGGTAGGAGTTTTAGGGTTTGGGGGATTGGGGCAAGCTGCGGCCCGAGTCCTTGCTCCCAAATCAGAAATGCAGTTGACAGCAGCGGCAGATAAGCAAGGCTACGTTTATCGTCCTGGGGGGCTAGATGCCTCAGCTTGTGTGACGGCTTATCAACAGCACGGATCGGTGGGGTATTTGGAGCCCGATGGCTGCCTCAGCCAAGCTAGTATCGCTGAACTCATTCAGCAGACCCAGGATGTCCAGGGCTATTTTTTGGCGCTGCCCAATCTCCCCAACACCTTTATGGCATCGGTGGTGCGTCAGTTTATGGAAGCGGGCTGGCAAGGGGTGTTGGTGGATGCTTTAAAGCGCACCAGTGCTATGGAGCAGATTTGGACAATCAGGGATGAGCTGGCGGCAGCGGGGATCACCTATATGACCGGCTGTGGGGCAACGCCAGGGTTGCTGACAGCGGCAGCAACGATCGCCGCCCAAAGCTACCAGGAGATTCATCGCGTCAAGATTACCTTTGGGGTCGGCATTGCCAATTGGGAAGCCTATCGTGCCACCATTCGAGAAGACATTGCCCATATGCCGGGGTACGACGTGGACACCGCGCAGGGGATGACCGATGCCGAGGTGACGGCACTGCTTGATCAAACCCAAGGGGTCTTAACTTTAGAAAATATGGAGCACGCCGATGATTTGATGCTGGAGTGGGCAGGCATCTGCGATCGCGATCGCGTCACCGTGGGTGGTGTCGTCGATACCCGCAACCCCAAGAAACCCCTGAGCACCAACGTCCAAGTGACGGGGCGCACCTTTGACGGTCGCATCTCCACCCATACCTTTACCCTCGGTGATGAGACCAGTATGGCGGCCAACGTCTGTGGACCGGCCTTTGGGTATCTCAAGGCTGGCATGCGCCTCCATCAACGGGGCCTACACGGGCTGTATACCGCCGCTGAAGTCATGCCCCAATTTGTTCGTTAAGCTATCTAAGCCTAATCGGACCGGATTAGGGAGGCACGCCAACGGCGGGGTGACCTCCCGATCTTTAAAACTTGCGATCGCGCCTCACTGCCATGGACGAGCCTCAATTTTTCCAATTTGAAACTGATTTCGTCGCGGGACTACGCTGCATTCCCATGCAGGTTAGGTTCAAACTCGATACCTGTGGGGTCAAACTGAAGCTCAGTCACTGGAACCAATTTAGCCAGTCCGATCGCCAAGCCCTCGTCTCCTTACCCTGCAATACGGCTCCTGCTGTTGAAGCCTATCGATCCCATGTACAAGCACGGGTCATTCACCATACGGGGCAGCCCGCCTCGTTGCTCCCCATTGACCCGGAGCCCCCCTGGCACAACAACCAATTGCCCGCCCAAGTCCAAACCCAGGCCCAAGACCAACAGATTGCCCTGACTGATCAGCAATGGCAGCACCTCACCCCCCTCCAGCGCTTTGCCCTGCTAAAACTCAGCCAAAAGGGCCACGAAAATCAAAATTTTCTGCCCGCTCTACAGGAATTTGACCTAATCCCTGAGCCCTGGGCAAATGATTAACCCAAGGAAAGCGTCACCACCCAAAACCCCACCAAAAAACCCGCAATGGTTGAAAATGTGACCGAACTGCCCCCCAGTTCATAGGCCTCTGGCATCATTGTGCTCGACAACATCGATAGGATTGCCCCCCCCGCCAGGGATTGAGCCGTGCCCAAGACCCACACATTGGCATAGTTGGCCAGCAAACTGCCCACCATCGCCGCTAAGCCACTGAGGATAACGGCTCCGCCCCATAGGGTGAGAATGCGTCGGGCGGACGTCCCCGCCTGTTTCATACCCACAGAGCTAGACAGGGCTTCAGGGATATTTGAGATAAACACCGCCATCAAGAAAGAGCCACTCAGATGCCCTAGCCCCCCCGCATTAAATCCAATCACCAGGGACTCAGGGATATTGTCGATTAAGGTGCCGACCAAAATAGCGATCGGGGCAGAGCTTTTGGCCAGTTGTTGAATCTGTTGCTCTGACAGGGGAAAATCCACCTCCACGCTGTCTAAAACCCGCTGACGCCATTGATCGTCGTGTTGATCCCGCAGTTGCACCTTCGACTGAGTCGTTTCCCGTAGCCGCCGCGCTAGGATGCGACTCAAACCACTGGCCAAGTGCGGCGCATGGTTCAACATGCCATCAAAGTCAGCCTTATCCAGCTCATATAGCTCCATGGGAGACCGGGCAATGACACTAGCCGATCGCTCTTCTCCAGTCAGCAGGGCCATCTCCCCAAACATTTCCCCTGGCCCCAGTAAGGCCATCAACTGCTGCCCCTTATAGATCTCCGCCTCCCCACTCACAATCATGAACATGGCGTCCCCTGGCTCCCCTTCCTGGCAGAGCACGGCGTCAGGTTCGACGGTGATGGCTTTGAGGAGGGGAATAATGGCTTGCACCTCTGCCGGGGAAAGCGTATGCAGCATCTCCACATGGGTGATGCGATCCAAAATCTCGGAGGTTTCTTCTTGACGGTGATGGAATAAAAAGCGTCGAGACGAGGAAGGGTGACGAATAAATCCCCCGCGATCGTCCACATAGTTAATGATCACCGTGAATAGGGTGCCCCCGAGGGTAAACCCCACTAGGATCGGGGCAAAGCCCGCCACTTCAAAAACAGGCTGGGTAATATCAAAGGCGATCGCGGCCAACAAGGTGCCACTCCCAAAGGCCATAATGGCAGCCGAAAACACCCGCCCAGGTTGCCAGCAAATCCCCAGTAAAGCACCAATTAGCAAACTGGATGCGCCCAATAGACCTTGTAGCAGTGCGTTGATGGGAATAGAAAATGGCATATTACTCGGGCATGGGATAGAACCTAGAAACCGCCGCGACAATTTTTTTTCAGCTTAAGGCCAGCTCAAGGAAAACTGGAGTGCGATTCTACCGGAAATTCTTTGCGTCTCCACTCTTGCATATCACCTGCCAAGTGGATGACCTGCTGAAAACCTGCATCCACCAGCGTGGTTTCAGCAATGCCCGCCCGCACCCCTGCCTCACAGTACAAAACAACCGGTCGGGTTTTAAACTCGGCCAGTTCGTCTAAATGATGGGACAAATCACGGTGAGGAATATGGATGGCTCCAGGGATGTGGCTACTCTCATATTCAGCGAGAGACCGTACATCTATAATCAAGGGCACTGCCCCAGATTGCAGTTGTTCAAGCAAGGTTGCTGACGAAATCTGTGGGGAAACAGGGGCGCTCTGACAAGCAGCTACACCCAGCAAAACAATTGTCCACACAATCATCAAGACACTCGAAACGAGTATCTGTTTCCGTGCAAATCCAAACCAGCGGCGCTTAAACACCATCACCTCAAAGTCCTCTCCACCATAGCGGCAGTACTCAACCTTGTAGTCTCGACAATGACCAGATTGCTTTCTGCCAGCGCTATCTTCATAGGCTGCCCTTAGCAAAAGGTATACTCATTACTAAACTGTAAGTTTCTGGTCAACAGAGCAATGGTCGCGTTAGATCCGCGTTGCTCATCTACGATCACCCCCTATCGGGCAGCGGCTGCCCTGTTTTTGTTCTAGGGTTGACCTGATAAACCGTTAGTTGTCTGGCAAAAGCATTTTTATACAGCTGGTTAATGGCTTCTTCTCCCCGTCCTTCGCAACCACAAAAATCTCAACCCCGTCAGTCACGGCGGCGGGTGATGCCACAATCAATTCCCTGGGGTTGGCTGGTGGTCACTGCGTTTTTATATGCCGCTGCGGGCCTGATCATGGCTTCATTTCCAGCCCCTTACTGGATTTGGAATTTAGCCCTCGCGGGGGTGATCATTCAGGCCCTAGCCCTAGCAGGGCCAAAAGCTTTGGCACGGTTTGGATGGTGGCGAACCAACTTTTTGGCGCTACTGGCCATTATCGGCACAGGTGCTATGGTCATCGCCTTAGCCATTGCCCTTAACCATGCCGGCACCGACAAATTAGATAACATCGTGCCCAAAGTGGCGGCCATGGATGTTCTAAAAATGAGCTTAATGGCGCTGATCACCGCCGCAGTCGGAGCCATTGTGAGTGCAGAAACGGGAGATCGATTATTAGCAGCCTTTACCCGTATTCAAACCTCGTTAGTCCTAGCTGCCATTTGTATCTTAGGGCTGGGAACAGGTGGACTGATTGGCATTGTCGCTGTGGCTAACGCTGGTTAAATCCCGCCACTGCAAGGCCAGATGGGTCCCTGTTGAAGGCTTACATTAACGGCTTCTCTAGCCAAGGAACATGGACTCTTAACCCTGAACTTTCTACCAGGGAATAGCTCTGGGAACACCCAGAGACCGGCAGGTCGCGCAATACATACTGTGTTCCTACAACAGCTCAAGTTTCCAGGTTATTCAGTTCGCGCACCTAAGGGATTAAGGCATTGAGCCGTTGAGCCATAACTTCCGAGTCTTCATTAGGGTCATCGGACAAGTGATTAAGGGCATCCACAAAGTCTTGAATGCCTTGAAACTTTTGGTAAACCGAAGCAAATCGTACATAGGCAACTTCACTGAGCGTCCGCAAATATTTCAGGACTAAGGTGCCAATTTCTTGGCTTTCTATTTCGCGTCGAGCCCGTTGTTGCAATTCTGCTTCAATCTCATCGACAAGGGTTTCTAGTTGTGAAACAGTAACCCCAGTTTTTTCACAGGCCCTGACCATGCCCCGAAAAATCTTGGAACGGTCAAAGGACTCACGATCTCCGTTGCTTTTGATGACGGTGATCGAAACGTATTCAATCCGTTCATAGGTCGTAAATCGACGTTTACAGTCCAAACATTCTCGCCGTCGCCGAATACTACGCCCAGCTTCTGCAGAACGGGATTCTAAAACCCGATTGTTAGGATGCTGGCAAAAGGGACACTGCATTCAGTTTGACCTCGCCTCAGAGAAAAACACTTCAAACAGGGCCATAGCACCATCGCCGCTCCCCTGAAGCCCTAATACTATCGGACCCGATCAAAAAGGGGTAACTACTCACGCAGTTACCCCTTTAATTGAATTCTTCAAACTGCCTTTGAGCGCCTTAGCAAGACCTAGCAAAGCTAGTTCATTAGCCTATGGGCTCAAGGTTATCAACAGCTTATTAGTCTTTAGTGATCCGAGGGGGTTCTCTAAAGGCGATCGCGAAGAAGAGCGTGCCAATGATGCACACAAAGATAAAGATATAGGCCACACTTTCCATGGTGCTGAGAGCTCCTATTCAACCAACATAACTTCAGTCTACGGGATCAGGAATCAAAACACCCAGCAAAACAGGCTTGAATAGACTGGCTGCTGGGTGTTTATTATGCAATCTGCCAATTCAAGATCAGCAGATTAAACGCGCTCTTCGTTACGGGTACTGGTATCCCCCACCTTTTGGAAGAAGCCCCACTCAACCTGCTCTGGAGACAGGTCAGGATCAACCCCAGCAAACACGTCTCGGTAAAGGGTCCGAGAGCCATGCCAGATATGGCCAAAGAAGAACAGCAGCGCAAACACAGCATGGCCAAAGGTAAACCAACCCCGAGGACTGGTGCGAAAAACACCATCAGACCCCAAGGTTTCTTGGTCAAACTCAAAGGGCTCACCCAATTGAGCCTTACGGGCATACCGTCTCAATAGTGCCGGATCAGTAATGGTCTGGCCATCTAGCTCACCACCATAGAAAGTGGCGGTTACGCCAGTCTGCTCAAAGCTGTACTTAGATTCAGCTCGACGGAAAGGAATGTCCGCTCTGACAATGCCATCCTGGTCAGTCAAGATGACCGGGAAGGTTTCGAAGAAGTTGGGCAAACGACGCACAGATAACTCGCGACCCTCACCATCGGTGAAGACGGGATGCCCCAGCCAGGTTTGAGCAATACCGTCACCCTGTACCATCGGGCCTACCCTGAACAAACCACCCTTAGCTGGGCTGTTGCCAACGTAGTCATAGAAGGCGAGCTTCTCAGGAATAGTGCCGTAGGCTTCGGCTTCAGAAGCACCACTAGCAACTTCGGCCTGCACTCGACGCTGAATTTCCTGCTGGAAATAACCTTGGTCCCACTGATAGCGGGTAGGGCCGAAAAGCTCAATCGGACTGGCGGCGCTACCGTACCACATGGTACCGGCAACGACAAAAGCCGCAAAAAAGACCGCAGCAATACTGCTAGAGAGCACCGTTTCGATGTTCCCCATCCGCAATGCCTTATACAGACGCTGGGGGGGCCTCACGGTCAGGTGAAACAAACCAGCAATAATACCCACAACACCCGCCGCAATGTGGTGCGCCACAATGCCACCAGGGTTGTAAGGGTTAAACCCAGCGGGTCCCCACTCTGGGGTGACGGCCTGAATATGGCCGGTCACACCGTAGGCGTCAGAAACCCACATCCCCGGACCCCAAAGCCCGGTCAAATGGAAGGCCCCAAAGCCGAAGCAAAGGAGGCCAGAGAGAAATAAGTGAATCCCAAACATTTTGGGCAGATCGAGTGCAGGCTCACCCGTCCGAGGATCGCGGAATAGATCCAAGTCCCAATAGACCCAGTGCCAAACTGCCGCCAAGAACAAGAGACCCGACAGAATGATGTGAGCTGCAGCAACGCCTTCAAAGCTCCAGAACCCAGGATCAACTGCAGTGTTTCCAGCAACACTCCAGCCGCCCCAAGAATCAGTCACACCGAGGCGAGCCATAAATGGCAGAACGAACATGCCCTGCCGCCACATGGGGTTGAGGACAGGATCACTTGGATCAAATTTAGCCAATTCGAAGAGGGCCATTGAGCCGGCCCATCCAGCCACAAGGGCCGTGTGCATCAGGTGTACAGAAATCAGTCGACCTGGATCATTCAAGACGACTGTATGTACCCGGTACCAGGGTAGTCCCATTGACTACTCTCCTCCTCTTAACTTCAACAATTGCTGTGCAGGTTTACTTATAAAGACCGCATATACAGTCAGCGTACCAGACTTAGCAGTCAATCCCAGTGATGAAGTAGCCCTAGTACCCAGCACAGAAAAAACAAAAATTTACAATGCTCGGTCTGCGGTGCGACGATATCGAAGATGACGCATCTGTAACCAATGACAGTAAAGTACGAAAATGTACAAAGAGTTTAACGAGTGTTAATCGTCTATGCAATGCAGCACAAATGATAGCGAGAATCACTTTTGATTTCCTAGCTCCTGAGCACAGTGCCCTGGACAATCGTTCGGGGGAGTGCAAAGTGGGTGGGTTGATTGTTGACACAACGGTTTGAGGGCAAGGTTATCAATGGCTACGATCAATTTCGCGAACGAAGAGAAAGAAGTAATTGCCGCTAATGGCGTCAATCTACGGTTCAAAGCCATGGAGAATGGCATAGACATCTATACCCTGGTGGGCAAGATGACGAATTGTGGGGGTTATGGCCAATGTGGGACCTGTGTCGTTGAGATCGCCGAGGGTATAGAAAACTTATCCCCAAAGACGGTGGTCGAAGAACGGAAGTTAAAGAAGCGCCCTGATAATTGCCGCCTTGCCTGCCAAGTGGTGGTGAATGGACCTGTGACTGTCGTCACGAAGCCACCCAAACGCAAAAAGTAGAGCCCCCCAGGGGTAGAACAACCTCGGTGCTTCAGGCTAGGCAGGGGGCACTTGATTGAGATCAAGGGGGACAAACCCCATTGCTCATCCATGAGTGGGGTGAGGATACCGTAAGATATGAATTGTGCTGTTGTTGAAATATCAGTGAGGATAGAGGCTTAGGTTATGGAAGTTAATAACTTAGGGTTTGTCGCAAGTATTCTGTTTGTGCTGGTGCCCACTGTATTCCTGCTGATTCTTTACATTCAGACTTCTAGCAAGCAAACCGGCTCTTAAAGGCGATCGCTGCTCAGAAGTTTGTCCGTTTCCCATGGGGCGAACGTTGCTTAATGGGTCAATGTAGCGAGCATATTGCGCGGGTTTGATTTTTAGTCAACAAGCCAACATTTTTTGTTATCTCAATAGTCTGTATGCCGCTGGGTTAACCCCAGCGTTTTTTTTACCTGGGCTGGGTTTAATAGAGAGCGGGGATGGCAAATGGTGACCCATTCAGGGCTAGCCTTGGGAGTCGATGCCCGCGACACAGTGACACCCCGCCATTGTGTAGAACGTATCGCTCACGAATTGATGCAGGGCAAGTAATGATGTTCGTGCATCAATCGTCTTAATCGGGACGCCGTTGTTAGTGCCCATTAAAACTGACATGACCTATTGCTTAGGAATACTAGTAGAGCAGGGATTGGTGCTCGCAGCTGATTCTCGTACAAACGCCGGGGTTGACTATATCTCCTCCTACCGTAAGCTCTTTGATTTTTCTCTGCCTGGGAAGCGGGCGCTAATCCTATGCTCATCAGGGAATCTATCTGTCACCCAGGCGGTTTTACATACCCTAGAGCGGGATATTGCGGTTGGCCAGGAAAATAGCCTGCATACACTGCCCACCATGTATGACATTGCCCGTTATATCGGCAACTGCATTCGAACGCTCCAAGCCCTAGATCGCCCATGGCTAGAAAAGGACAACATCGATTTCCAGTGTAATTTTCTGTTGGGCGGCCAAATTCCAGGGGAAGCGCCCCAGCTTTTTTTAATCTATAGCCAGGGAAATTGTATTCAAACGACGCCGGAAACCCCTTTCCTTCAGATTGGTGAGACGAAATACGGCAAACCCATCCTGGATCGAACGCTGACCTTTGAATCAGATCTCAATGCCGTAGCTAAAAGTGCATTGCTGTCGATAGATTCCACCATGCGCTCTAATTTATCGGTGGGGCCCCCGATCAACATGGTGATGTACCAAACTGATACCTTTGAGATTTGTCACCGGGCTCAGTTTCAAGCGGGCGATCCGTATCTCATCAAGATGCGTAAGCATTGGGAACAAGCGTTGCGCAGAGCGTCAGATCGCATGCCCGACATTAACTGGAACCAAGTGTCTATGCCCCCAGACACGAGCCTCATTGATATTTCTCCGCCTTAGGAGATTGATCAAGGTGACGATATAGATGCGCGCTGTTGCGCTGATAACGCTTTAGCTGGTTGAGTCGGCAGGTTTAGACCGCGCCGTAATGTGAATTTGACTGGTGAGGATGGCTTGGGCGGGGCTGCCTTCCCGTAAGGTGCCCGTCAAGGGAGCCGCTTGGGCGGGGTAGGGAGAAGCGACAAGGGCGATGTGGCGATCGCTAACGGCTAAGCCATGGGTCGGATCAAATCCCCGCCAGCCCCCACCTGGAATATAGACTTCGGCCCAAGCATGGAGATCATGGGCCGCTTGGTCTAGATCGCCCTCTTGATAACCACTCACAAACCGAGCCGCCACCCCCACAGCCTGACAAGCCGCCATAAACAACACGACAAAATCTCGGCAGCTGCCTTGCTTCGCTTGCCAGGTGAGCCCCGGAGGGAAAGGCGCACCTTCATGACGGGTCATGTAGGTGCAATCGCTATAGATACGTTGGGTGAGGGCCGTCAGAAAATCGCCGAGGCGGTTGTCAACCTCATGCAATAATCCTTGGGCAAAATCTACAACGCTAGCGGAAATGGGCAGTTGGGGATGGTCTAGATAGGGCTGTAGGGAGGCCGCTAAGGAGGTTGGGTAATCAATGGGCAATTGGTTGGCCCAACCCAGGGTGAAGTAATTAAAGGGGTTGGTGCGGTGGGTTTCGACCTCTGCACAGGTCTTGATGGTGAGGTGGGTGGTGGATGCATTGGGAAACCACAGGCCCACACCGCTATTACCCTCTAGGTCAATAACGGTGCTCTGCAATTGAGGCTCGGGCTCAACCTGGACCTCGAACCGATGCAGGGTTTGGGTGCCGTCACTGCGTGGTCTCAGTCTCAACACATGGTGTTGCAGAAAAACAGGTTGGCTATAGGTGTAGTGGGTTGAATGGTGAATGCAGTAGCGCATGGAAGGTGTCAGGAACCTGGTTTATGGTGACATCGTTGTAGGCTCCGTCTTGTCGGACATTCCGGGCGGGGCGGCAACGGGGACTTCTTCGACCCAAAAACTGAGCCCAGCAGCCACGAGGAGACAGAACCCGCCAAAGATAACGGCCATCAGGCGATTACCCTCCCAGAACTGCGACATGATCCAGCCTAAACCTAGGGAAGCGATTATTTCGGGTAGGACAATAAAGATATTAAAGATACCCATATAAATTCCGCTTTTACGGGCAGGCAGGGCTCCGGCTACGATCGCATAGGGTAGGGAAAGCATACTCGACCAGGCGATGCCGAGACCCACCATCGGTAGCAAGACCCAGATCGGCGAAGGGGTGATGCTCAGCGTAATCAAGCTAGCACCGCCCACCATCAGACAGATTCCGTGGGCTTTAGGGCGATTTGTGGTCAGCGCCAGGCGAGGCAACAGGAATGACACCCCAAAACAGACGGCGTTATAGGTCGCAATGCAGACCCCGGCCCATTCAATACCCTCACCGTATAGGGCAGAACTATCGTCAACAGCGCCGAAAAAGTTATGGGCGATCGCCGGGGGAAAGTATAGAAACATGCAATACATCCCGAGCCAGCTAAACCCCTGCACCCATGTCAATTGCCGCATAGTTTGGGGCATGTCCTTGAGGGCAGTAAAAATCTCACGCCCCGTAGAGAGCACCCCTAACCGCCGCTCCTGCTGCGCCTGAAAGGCTTCCATATCTTTGGGTGGCCGCTCCTCCGTGGAAAACACCGTCCAAAGAACCGTCCCTAAAAACGCCACTGCCCCGATGTAAAAAGAAACGGTCACTGAAGGCGGGATCCCCCCTTGGGAAGGCACCCGTTTAGCAAGACCGAGCCCATGGGAAAGGAGCCAGGGTAACGCTGATGCCAGTACTGCTCCTAGGCCAATTAAGAGGCTTTGCATGGCAAACCCCTGGGTCCGTTGGCGAGCGGGCAGCAGATCGCTCGCAAAAGCCCGAAAGGGTTCCATGCTGATGTTGGCTGCCGTGTCTAGAATCCATAGGAGCCCCACCGCCATCCACAAGCTTCCGGCATTGGGCATGGCAACCAGCGCTAGGGACGCCAAGATCGCACCGCCCAAAAAGTAGGGCCGTCGCCGCCCCAACGGCCCCCAGGTATTGTCGCTGAGGTTGCCAATAATGGGCTGCACCACGAGCCCCGTCAAGGGAGCTGCTAACCAGAGAATCGGGATTTGCTCAGGATTTGCCCCCAAATGCTCAAAGATGGCGCTGGTATTGGCCATCTGTAGTCCCCAGCCAAACTGAATGCCAAAGAAACCAAAGCTCATATTCCAGAGCTGCCAAAAGTTTAATTGGGGCTTTACAGAGCTAGAGGGTGCTGCATCAGGTTTTCCCGAATCAGAGGGGGTCGCATGGGGTTCTACTAAAGTCACATCTCAGATCTTGAGGATCACTAACACTTATCAATATTTATCTTGGCGGCAAGGAAGTCTGCTCTCCTGGCACGAAAAGTAGCCCCTGCATCAATTCATCATCCTTGATCTATGAGGGGATCTGGGTATCCAGGCGGGGCTCGATTTGAGTGGCCCGCAGTTGGCCGCAAGCGGCATCTTTCTCCAAGCCACGGGAATAGCGGACGCTGACGGCAACGTTACGGCGCTGGAGTTCTTCCATAAAGTCCTGGATTTGCACATCACTGGGGCGCTGGTAGTCCACCTCGCTGATGGGGTTGTAGGGAATTAAATTGACGTGGCTTTGAAAGCCTCCCACATGATCGGCGAGTTCGGCAGCATGCTCGGGGCGATCATTCAAACCCGCCAGCAAAATATATTCAAAGCTCACCCGCCGCCCGGTGACGGCCACATAGTCTTGGCATTCCGCCAGCAGGGCTTCGAGGCGATATTGGCGAGCGCTGGGAATCAACTGCTCCCGCTGGGCTTGATTGGAGGCATGAAGACTCACCGCGAGGGTGACCTGGAGATGGTGCTCCGCTAGGCGACGAATATGGCCGGGGATACCCACGGTGGAGAGGGTTATATTGCGTTGGCCAATGCCCACATCCTGATTGAGGCAGCGGATGGCAGCGACCACGCTATCGGTATTGAGTAGGGGTTCTCCCATGCCCATAAATACAATGTTGCTGACCCGTTGGCCAAAGTCTTGCTGGACCGTCAGCACCTGATCGACAATTTCGTGGGTGTCGAGGTTGCGTAAAAAGCCCCCTTTCCCGGTGGCGCAGAAGTCACAGGCCATGGGACATCCCACTTGGGAAGAGACGCACACGGTCAGGCGTTTTGCGGTGGGAATGCCAACGGCTTCGATAATATGGCCGTCGTGGAGGCGGAGCAAATATTTGACCGTGCCATCGGGGGCGTGGGAGCGGAGGTGTAGCTGCGATCGCCCCACCGGTACCGCCGCAATATCGGCTCGCCAAGCCTTAGAAAAGACGGTGATCTCCCCGAGGGAATGAACCCCTTTCTCATAGATCCACTGGTGCAGTTGTTTGCCGCGATAGGCCGGTTGCCCCTGGGTGGTGATCCAAGCGGTGAGTTGCGCTAAAGATTGCCCCAGCAAGGGGAGTGTCGCAGCTGTCGGAGCGGGTGCGGGGCTTGCCACTGGGGAGGATGGGGCAGAATGCATGGCTTTAGGGACGACAACAGCCCACTTATCCTAACAAGGGAAACTAGAGGCACTGCTGGATCATCCCACTACATCGTTTAGCCAGAACCCAAGGCCGAACAATGGCAGTGCCCCTGTAGCCGCCTTCAATCCTGACGATGGGACGACTCCACCCAATACCAGGCATTGGCACAGCCCACCATCACCCCAGCAAACAGGAGGGTCAGCGTCCAAGAATAGCGGCTGGGCCAGGTGCGATCGATCCATAGCCCCAGGGCAATGCCCAAAAGGGTGGGCAGCGCGACCGACCAGCCCACCACCCCAAATACCCCCAGGCCAAACCAGAGTGCTTGCTGCTGCCGTTGGGCTTTGTGGTGGCGGGTCAGCTTGCGCTGTAAGCGCTTGCGAAACAGAAACCGCCTGGGGGGCAACGGGCGATCGTCCGCTTTTGGGGAGGCTTCGGGGTCCGGTGTGGAATGCTCAGAGGTCACGATGGTTTCTCCCCAGGTTTGATAGGCCCCGCATAAAGCCGACCTCCAGTTGGGCGAGGGCACTGCGGGATTGGGTCTGGCGGTCGTCGAGCTGGCGAAACTCGGCTTCGACCACCGGCAAGAGCTGGTCTAGATCATCCCCTGGGATCGCTTGGAGAACTGATACCCACACCGAGGCCCCCTGCTTGACCAAGATGCCATGGTCGATCGCCACATAGGTGGTCGTCCCGGTCGCTGGCCAAATCGACAATACCCCTGGGACCAGGGCGGTCACAAAGTCGATGTGGCGGGGCAAGATGACAAAGCTGCCATTCACGGCATCCCCACTCACCTTGAGGGCGGAGGTCGCCAGCAGCACCCGCTCGGGCAGGAGTACCGTGATTTCCAATGGGGGCGAGGGGTTAGCCATTACGAGCCCCCTGTAGCCGGTTGATCCCCCCGGACGGCCTCTTCCACCGGGCCAATCATATAGAGGGCCTGTTCGGGATATGGGGCAAAGTCGTCGTTGAGGATGCGATCGCACCCCGTCAGCACTTGATCCAGAGACACCTGCTTCCCGGCCTTGCCCGTAAATTGCTCGGTACTGAAAAAGGGTTGGGTCAAAAACCGCTCTAGGCGGCGGGCACGGCGGACGGTTTGACGATCCCCTGCCGACAATTCCGCCATCCCCAACATGGCAATGATGTCCTTCAAGTCTTCGTAGGCAGCGAGGGTGCTGCGCACCGTTTGGGCCAGGGTGTAATGGCGATCGCCCACAATATCGGGGGACAGCATTTTGGAGGATGACAGCAACGGATCGATGGCTGGGTAGAGCCCCTCACTGGCCCGTTTGCGAGAGAGCACAATCGAGGCCGATAGGTGCCCAAAGGTATGGACGGCAGCCGGGTCAGTAAAGTCATCGGCAGGCACGTAAACGGCCTGGACAGAGGTGATTGCCCCGGTGCTGGTATTGGTAATACGTTCCTCAAACTGAGACAGCTCCGTCCCCAGGGTCGGCTGATATCCCACCCGAGAGGGGAGTCGCCCCATCAGCCCCGACACCTCTTGCCCCGCCTGGATAAAGCGAAACACATTGTCGATCAGCAGCAGCACATCCCGCTGGGTATCATCACGAAAATATTCCGCCATGGTTAGGGCGGCGTGGCCCACCCGAAACCGTGCCCCTGGGGGTTCGTTCATCTGGCCGAAGAGCATCACCGTGTTGGGGAGCACCCCCGCCGTTTCCATGGCTTGGTACAGCTCCTCCGCTTCACGGTTGCGCTCACCAATACCACAAAACAGACTCACGCCCTTGTGCTGGCTGACCATGTTGTGGATCATCTCGGTGATCAAAACGGTTTTGCGGGGGGGGGGGCCGGGCGGGGCGGGGCGGCGGCTCGGGCGGCCGAGACAGCGAG